>NZ_AP027040.1:1200000-1500000 GCF_027924525.1 Aurantimicrobium sp. INA4
GGTAACCCCTGGACAAAGAACTACCTCTCTGAAACTCACCTTCAAGATTCAACCGTTCCGGCTGGATGGGTTTCTGGAGCATGTTTAGCTATTCGCCGTGAGCTCTTTGAACGCATTGGTGGTTTTGATAGCCACTACTTCATGTATTTCGAGGATGTAGATCTGGGCTATCGCCTCGGAAAGCTAGGGTTTACCAACCTGTATGTCCCTGAAGTCTCCATCAAGCACATTGGTGGAGAAAGCACTAAAGCCACCAAGAAGACCATGCTGCGCATTCACCACGAAAGCGCCATGCGATTTATTCAGGTGAAATACAAAGGAATCTTGTGGGCACCTGTGCGTGGAATAATCCGGATTGGCTTGGAGCTGCGTTTCTGGTTCCAAGCACGTAAGGCAACGACCTAAAAATTACTTCGCAGTAACGACTGTTGCTCCGGCAAAATCAACTGCCAGCATGAGTGCTTTCCAGGGTGTTTCCTCGTGCTGTGAAACGAGTTGTGCTGCTTCAACACGTTGAGCTGGATCTGAACTCAGAACCAAAATGGATGGGCCTGCCCCGGAAACAACAGCAGCGAACCCGTTATCGCGTAACACTTTAACCAGTGCACTTGTTTGGGGCATTGCTTCTGCGCGGTAGTCCTGGTGGAGTTTGTCTTCCGTCGCCTCGAAGAGAAGCTCAGGACTCTGTGTGAGTGCTGCAACTAAAAGTGATGAACGGGACACATTGAAAATTGCGTCTTCGTGAGGAACACTCTCTGGCTGTAGTGAGCGTGCGTGCTTTGTCGACATGGTGAACGAAGGCACCAAGACCAGCGGAGAAACACCACGGTGAACAAGCAAGCGCTTACAACGTGGCCCCTCTTCTGTGGTCCAGGCGATAGTTAGGCCACCAAAAAGTGCAGGGGCTACGTTGTCGGGGTGGCCCTCAAGCTCTGTGGCAAGACGCAACAGTGTGTCTTCATCGAATTCAACAATGCCATCAAGCAAACCTTTTGCTGCGAGAAGACCAGAGACAATTGCTGCGCTCGAGGACCCCATGCCTCGTGAGTGGGCAATCTTGTTGTGGGCAACGAGGTTCAGACCCGGCATTGCCACGCCCGCATGCGCGAAAGCGTGGGCAATGGACTGCACAACAAGATTAGAAGCATCGGTAGCTACTGGAGCTGCCGAGTCAGCAGAACCTTCGCCAATAACTTCAACCGTTGCCCCAGCCTCTGGACGAACAGTGACGTCAAGCTGATCGTAGTAGCCAAGGGCAAGTCCAAGCGTGTCAAAACCAGGGCCTAAGTTTGCAGATGTAGCCGGTACGCGGACAGTTACTGCCCTGCCTACCGGCACCTGCATAGACCCAGAAGACATTAGTGTGCGGCGCCCTTGACCAGTCCGAGGACACCAGCGACCTCTTCGGTGCTCACAGGAACAACGGTAGGAGTGACCTCAGTACCATCCGCCTTCTTCAGTGCCCATAGTGGGTCCTTCAGACCGTGACCAGTCACGGTCAGGACCACGGTGGAACCAGCTGGAATATGGCCATTCTCAGCACGCTCAAGCAAACCTGCTACAGAGATTGCAGATGCTGGCTCAACGAAGATTCCTACTTCTGCAGAAAGAATGCGCTGCGCAGCAAGAATTCCGGCGTCATCGATGGCGCCGAAATAGCCCTTGCTGGTGTCACGAGCGCCAAGCGCAAACTCCCACGATGCAGGGTTACCAATACGAATAGCGCTGGCAATAGTTTCTGGGTTCTTTACGGGGTGGCCAAGAACAATAGGAGCAGAACCTGCTGCTTGGAAACCAAACATGCGAGGAAGCTTGGTCGAAGCACCGCGTTCAAGTTCTTCGCTGTAACCACGGAAGTATGCGGTGTAGTTACCGGCATTACCGACAGGAACAAAGTGGAAGTCTGGGGCATCTCCGAGAACTTCAACAACCTCAAATGCTGCTGTTTTCTGGCCTTCGATGCGGTCAGGGTTCACCGAGTTCACCAGGTGAACAGGGTAGTTCTCAGCGAGGTCACGAGCTATATCGAGGCAGTCATCGAAGTTACCCTCGATCTGAATGATTTCAGCATTATGGGCAACAGCCTGGCTGAGCTTGCCCATCGAAATCTTGCCTTCAGGAATGAGCACAGCTGCTGAGATTCCAGCGTGGGTTGCGTAGGCCGCAGCAGAAGCACTGGTGTTACCAGTAGAAGCACAAATAACTGCCTTGGCACCGTGTTCAACAGCCTTAGAGATGGCCATGGTCATACCGCGGTCCTTGAATGAACCCGTAGGGTTCATTCCTTCATACTTCACGAAGACACGTGCACCTGTGCGAGCAGAGAGAGCCTTAGCTTCAATCAGTGGAGTGCCGCCCTCCCCCAGGGTAATGATGGGGGTTGCGTCAGAAATGTTGAGGCGGTCTGCATACTCTGGCAGAACTCCGCGCCACTGATGTGCCAACTTAGGCTCCTTCAACTCGTAGAACCGAAACCACTGAGCTCACGGCATCCAACTGCGCAAGAGCGGAAACGGTGGCCGCTAAATCAGACTCAAGAGCTGCATGCGTGCCAATAACTAGCGTAGCCGTCGGAGCAGCCTCTCCAGACACCGCCTCGCTGCCAAAGGTTCCCTGCTCAACCAATTCAACAGAAACACCGTGCTGACCAAAGACGTCAGCAACAGAGGCAAGAACACCAGGGCGGTCAAAGACAGAAAGAGTCACGTGATAACGAGTGGTAATGGCGCTGATAGGCAACACCGGCAAATTAGCGTTCGTAGAGGCTCCCAAGCCAGGGCCACCGATGATGTGGCGACGCGCAGCAGAAACCAGGTCTCCTAAAACAGCAGAAGCAGTCTCTGGCCCTCCAGCACCAGCGCCATAGAACATCAACGAGCCGGCAGCTTCTGCTTCAACAAAGACAGCATTGTTTGCTTTATGGACCGAAGCGAGGGGGTGCTCACGAGAGATCAGAGCAGGATAAACACGTGCTGAAACTGCTTCTTCACCCGTTTCGGGATTGGTCAAACGTTCACAAATAGCAAGCAGTTTGACTACATAACCAGCCTTCTTGGCTAGTTCTACCGTCTTACCGGTAACCTCACGAATACCTTCGCGGTGAACCTTCTCCAAAGGAATTGTGGTGTGGAATGCCAGGCTGGCAAGAATTGAAGCTTTTTGCGCAGCATCAAATGCGTCAATATCTGCAGTGGGGTCTGCCTCGGCATAACCCAGTTCAGTTGCAATAGCGAGTGCGTCTTCGAAAGAAGAACCCTCAGTGTCCATCTTGTCCAAGATGTAGTTTGTAGTACCGTTAACAATTCCCATAATGCGCTTGACGCGATCTCCGGCAAGGCTTTCGCGAAGCGGACGGATAATGGGGATTGCTCCAGCAACAGCTGCTTCGAAGTAGAGCTGAGCGCCTACACGCTCTGCTGCTTCGAATAATTCAGTCCCGTGAGTTGCTAGCAATGCTTTGTTGGCAGTGACAACGTCCGCTCCGGAGTTGATAGCTTGCAGAATGTAGCTGCGAGCTGGCTCAAGGCCGCCCATAACTTCAATCACAATGTCAGCCCCCAGGATTAGGGATTCTGCATCAGTAGTGAAGAGTTCTTTGGGTAGATCTGCTGAACGAGGGGCATCGAGGTTACGTACAGCGATACCGGTTAACTCGAGACTTGCACCAACTCGAGAAGCAAACTCTTCTTTGTGCTCAAGCAGTAGCCGGGCTACCTGAGCACCAACAGTTCCACCGCCCAACAATGCCACACGTACGTTGCGGTATTCGATCATGTGTTTACCTTTCGGATAACGCCCATATCGCGCGCTAACAAATCTTCTTCAGTTTCGCCGCGCACTATAACGCGGGCAACACCATCTTTGACAGCAACAACAGGTGGCCTAGTCAAATAGTTGTAGTTACTAGAAAGTGACCAGCAATACGCACCTGTTGCAGGAATTGCTAGCAAATCACCGGGCTTAACATCCCCGGGAAGATAGTCCGCATAAACCAGAATGTCTCCAGATTCACAGTGCTTACCAGCAACGCGCACCAATGCTGGCTGTGCATCAGATAATCGGTTCGCGATGCGAACCGAATAATCAGCTCCATACAGAGCTGGGCGTGCGTTATCGCTCATACCGCCGTCAACGCTGACATATTTGCGTATTGCAGTTTCACCAGTAAGGACGCCGTTGTCGTCAACGACGTCAACTGAAACGTCTTTGACAGTGCCCACTTCATAAAGGGTGAAGGTGGACGTTCCGATTACTGCACGTCCTGGTTCAACACATACAACTGGAATATCAATACCCAGAAGAGAACACTCAGCAGAGACCACAGAAGCAATTTCGTGGGCAATGTCTTCGATGGGTGTGGGCTTATCTGCCGGCTTATAGGCAATACCAAAACCACCACCGAGGTTGAGCTCTGGAACAGGGCCTCCTTTGAGCAGTTCTGCGTGCAAAGAAAGCAAACGTGCTGCTGACTCAGCGAAACCGTCTGTCCCAAAGATTTGGGAACCTATGTGGCAGTGAAGGCCGACAAATTCCAACGATTCATGTGAACGAATCTCTGCAACCAAATCTGGGGCATCAGCGATGGTGACACCAAACTTTTGATCTTCATGCGCGGTGGCAAGGAAACTGTGGGTGTGTGCGTGAACACCACTGTTGACCCGAAGGCGTACTCGTTGATTCTTGCCCGCGCGACGAGCAGCATCTGCAACGCGACCAATTTCAATGAAGGAATCAATAACGATGGTTCCAACACCAACGTCAACAGCTCGTTCAATTTCTGCTTGGGATTTATTATTACCGTGAAGACCAATGTGGGAAGGGTCAATTCCTGCAGCGAGCGCAACAGCAAGTTCTCCCCCACTGGCAACATCGACGTTGAGACCAGCCTCGGTAACCCAGCGAACTACTTCAGTGCACAGGAATGCTTTACCTGCGTAATAGACCTTGGCATGTGTGCCAACGGCAGAAAAAGCTGATTCAAAGGCGTTTCTTACTTCTACAGCTCTTTTTCGAGCATGTACTTCATCAACAACAAAAAGTGGTGTTCCAAATTCTTGAGCTAATGCAGAAACATGAGCTCCAGCAACAAGCACTTCGCCATTACTGTTCCGAGTAACTGAAGAGGCCCAAACACCACTTACTAACTCGTTGGCATCAACGTCAGCCGTGAGCCACGTTGGTGCAAGCGGGTGAGAAGCCACAGGTAAACCTCAGTTGAAGTGAAATAGAGAAATCGAACGAAAAGAACCGGCTTGGTTCCTCATGACTTTCTTTGATAGAGGCCCAAGTGACAACTAATTCTATCGCCAGTGTTGACCGCTATAGATATGACGGAAGTGTTCGTCTAATGCCTTCGTTAAGGTTCACGAACTTTTCCACATCAATAATTTCTGCAAGCCTGCTGATATCAGGTGCTCGGCGTAGAACACTTCCTACCGGAGCGTCAAAGTTTTTGACTTCTCCGCTCCATCCTGCTTCTTCCATGATGATGTGAGCTAAATCAATCATGTTGATCTCGTTGGGTGAACCGATATTGACGACTTCACCGACAGCATTGTTTGCGACAGCAATGACACTCTCTATTGCGTCATCGATGTAAATGAAGCTTCTAGTGTTGTTTGCGCCATAAAGTTCAAACACGCCATTTTTACCTCGCTCAATAAAGTCAGGGATGACGTGGTGAATACCCATGTTTGGTCCATATGCATTATGGAAACGACCAACAACTGCTGGTGTGCCCAGTTCAACTGCTGCAGCAAAAACTGCTATTTCGCCATGAAGTTTAGATCCGCCGTATGACCAGCGAACTTCTTTAGGATCTTGAATTCCCAGAGGAACATCCTCCTTGGTGGGCACTTCCCAACCAAACTTAGTTATGGAACTTGCATATGCTTCGGAAGATCCTGCATAGAAGAAGAACTCAAGTGGGTCACGACCGTAACGTTCTAACAGTGTGATTGTTGGAATGGTTGAATGACGTACTACTTTCCAGGGATCGCTGTAAAACTTTTGCGTACCGTTGAGTGCAGCCATGTGATAGACACCGTCAACACGTGGAAGCGAGGAAACAAATTCTTCGTTTGTCAGATCACCGCGTATGACTTCAATTCCGTCTATAGCTTCTAATTCCACCATCCGCGATTGTGATCCAACCTGCAGTTCAACATCCACCGCGACAACAGAATGTCCTTGTTTTGCAAGCTTTTTTGCAAGGTAAAACCCTAGAAAACCACCAGAACCTGATACTAAATACTTAGACAAGTGAGTCCTTAACGTCGATAATTTTTCGCCCCAGAGGAATGAGACGATTTCCTAATGATGTGATGCGTTCAGCATCGAGCTGATTCCACAAATCAACAAATACACGCCCTGAGTGTTCAGTGCGATCAATTACTGAATAGAAATCTTCACTTGAGAAAAAACGATGATTTGTCTGAATTAACACCACATCGGAATTCAAACATTCCTCGAGCTCGTCGAAAAGAATTCCCATTTTCTGAGCGTCTGTCACAGAAACCAATGGGTCCCAGCCAGACACATCAGTGACAGAGTATTTCGATTTCATTGCTTGAGCGAAGTCACCAGCTAATGACCCACGTGTGTCGGATGTTGCTGGTCTGCCCTTGAAAGCCAACCCAAGAATCGACACTTTGGGTGTGTGGGAGTTCATATCTGGGAGTAATGAATTTACAACATGAGAAACAATGAATTCATTAGTTTTACGCCCCTGCATTGCTAGCGGAACTTCAACACCAAGTACATCCGCAGAATTGGAAAGTATGTACGCATCCTTTTCCAAACACGGACCAGCTACTGGCCCAGGTAGAGCCACATTCATTCGGTCATAACCGTAATTACATGCACGCACTACGTCGTAAACATCTACACCGGACTGATCTGCAAAGTAGGCAAGTTCATTAGCGAACGCAAAAGAAACGTCGCGGAAAGTGTTACTCGCAAGTTTGGCTAACTCTGCAGCCTCAGCAGAATGCACAGGAACAATTTCAACGCCCAAACGTGCAAACAATTCAGACGCCAGCTGTGTGGAATTCTCATCAATTCCACCAACTATTTGAGGCAACGAAGAAAGCTCAGCTAAGGCTTTGCCCTCGATGGTCCTTTCGGGAGCCATCGCGACAGCATATTTTTTCCCGGAATCCTTCAATATTGGTTCAGCGATAGTGCGTGTAGTACCGACACGAACTGTGGAACGCAGAACAGTCAATGCTCCATCAGGCATAACATTAGCAACGGCAGAAACTGCAGATTTCAAGTCCTCTAAATACACACTGCCGTTCTTAACCGGAGTGCCAACAGTAATCACATAAGAATCCGCAACCGGCGTCCCATCCTCCAAGGCAAAAGGCACCAATTTCCCCCGGGAAACAACAGCCTGAATAGCCTCATCAAGACCAAATTCATGGAAAGGAGATTGCCCAGAAGCAATGAGATCAACAACATCCTGACTACGCTCTGAACCTGCAACACGCAGCCCCGCAGAAGCTAAAGCAGTAGCCAAAGTCAAGCCAACATAACCCAAACCAACAACACAGACATCAAACTTATTGTTTGGCAAATTCGTCATTGGCAATCCTCAATACACATAAACAGGAACAATCTACTCTAGAACGTCAGATAATCTACATACGCTCTGGGGCCGAAACACCCAAAAGGCCCAAGCCGTTTCGAAGAACTTGGCCCGTTGCATCATTGAGCCACAGTCGTGTTCTATGTAAATCCGTTACTTCCTCATCAGCCTGAGGAATTACCCGGCACTTGTCATACCAGCGGTGGTAGTACCCAGCTACTTCTTCGATATAGCGGGCAACACGGTGAGGTTCTCTCAATTCTGCTGCTTGAGTAACAATTCTTGGAAACTCTTGAAGCGCGCCAAGCAGCTGGGATTCTGCTTCATGGTTGAGAAGTTCAGGAGCAAAACCATCTTCTCTGCAAACTCCAAATGCTTTTGCATTACGCCCAACAGCACAGGTGCGAGCATGTGCATATTGGACATAAAAGACAGGATTGTCATTGGTCTTTTTTCCGAGGAGATCAAGGTCAATATCTAACTGGGAATCGCTCGAGCTGCGAACAAGTGCATAGCGACCAGCATCTACACCAACCGCTTCGACTAAGTCTTCTAGCGTCACGATGGTTCCAGCACGCTTACTCATGCGCATGGGCTGACCGTCACGAACCAGATTGACCATCTGGCCAATCATAATTTCAAGGTTCACGCCTGGTTCGTCACCAAAAGCAGCACACATTGCCATCATGCGGGCAACATAACCATGGTGGTCAGCACCCAACATAATGATGTTGCGATCAAAGCCGCGCTCTCGCTTATCAAGGTAGTAAGCAAGATCACCAGCGATATAGGCGGCTTGACCATCACTCTTGATAATGACGCGATCTTTGTCGTCACCAAATTCTGTGGTGCGCAGCCACGTTGCACCATCTTGTTCAAAGATATGCCCAAGTTTACGAAGACGCTCAACAGCTCGTTCTACAGCTCGGGACTCGTGCAGAGAGTCCTCGTGGAAGTACACATCAAAGTCCACGCCAAACTCGTGCAAGCTGGCTTTGATTTCGCCGAACATGAGTTCAACACCGATAGAACGGAAAACTTCCTGCATTTCTTCACGAGGAAGAACAGTCAGGTCGTTCCCGTATGCTGCAACCACTCGGGAAGCGATGTCATGAATGTATTCACCACCGTAGCCATCCTCGGGAGCTGGTTCTCCGAGGTATGCGGCAATCAAGCTTCGAGAGAATCGGTCAATCTGTGCACCATGATCATTGAAGTAATACTCACGCGTGACTTCACCGCCTACAGCCTCAAGAACACGGGCAAGAGAGTCCCCAACTGCTGCCCAACGAGTCCCACCCATATGTATGGGACCTGTTGGGTTAGCGGAGACAAACTCAAGATTGAGTTTGACGTCTTTGTAAAGCGAACCCTGGCCGTATCCTGGGCCTTGTTCAACAATTGTCTTGACCAACGCACCAGCAGATGCAGCGCTGAGACGTATATTGATGAAACCAGGACCCGCCACTTCAGCAGATTCAATACCCTGAACATTCAAGAGTTTCTGGGCCAGTATTTCTGCAAGTTCGCGGGGATTAACTCCCCAAGGCTTTGCTAATTTGAGGGAAACGCTAGATGCCCAATCACCGTGTTCACGATTTTTTGGGCGTTCAATAGTCACAAATGAAGCATCAATGCCATCACAATCAAAATCATTTGACTGTGCATACTGCTTAATTCGTTCCAAAATTTCAAGTTGTAAATCTTGCGGAGTCATATGCTGACAGTTTAGGGCTTGCGGGATACCAATAAATGACTGTTCGACGCGCCTTCAAAAATAAAAGTCTCGCAGGATTAGGTTTGATTTATGGTTATGTCCATAAATCCAAAGTTGGCAGTCTGCGGTTTGTCGGTTGTCATCATTTCATCATTCTTAACTGCTTGTGCAGCCCCTGAAACTGAACCTGTTGCGCCTGTTTCGTCTAAAGTCGCAACGACTCCAACATCTCAAAGTACTTCGCTTCCTGTTGAAGAAGGAATCGTGGGAGTGAACACAGGAATGGACTGTTCCACCCTGATAAGTAACGAGGATCTTTACAATTACAACCCAAGTTATTCTTTAGACCTCAGTTTTTCCCCACAACCCGGTTCATTAGCAAAACTTGCTACAGACTACAAAGGAATTTCCTGTACTTACATCAATCTGTCAAGTGGAGATTCATTCACGATTTCTCTTGCCAAATTTGATTCCGAATCGTTTGACGCGTTTAAGCAAAATCGAGAAGCCGAATCCTCACAAATTTCCTCAGATTCCATTCCAAGTCCCTTTGTTGGTTTGTTTGTTTCGGGATCTAGTGGTGGAACATTAGAGATCCTTGGAAATGGCTACTGGTTGAGTGCAAGTGCCCCTTGGGCGCAAACTCCAGAGGACTTACTCAAGCCGCTTGGTAATGCTCTAACAAAGTTGAACTAATCTCATGAAACTACTTTGGCTGATAACCTCAATTAGGCCCTCGTAGCTCAGGGGATAGAGCATTGGTTTCCGGTACCAAAGGTCGGAGGTTCGAATCCTCTCGAGGGCACAGTGTGACTTCAACATAAATCGCACATTATGAAATGATTACTGAAATGAAAACGAGATAGCACGGAGATTCAATGACGGTGAAAGCTCGTGATGAATATATCTCAGGTCTTACTTGGCAAGAAACAGGAATAAGACAAGGTTTTTTTTCGTTTCTTTTGAGCCCATTTCTCGAAGCATATTCGCAAAGGGGCTTGATCTGGCTACTCATTGATAAAGAGCTCCGAGCAAGATACAAAGGTTCAGCCTTAGGTATTGTTTGGAGCCTGGCGAAGCCAATTACTCAATTACTCATTTATTTTGTTGCAATTGGTGAGTTCTTAGGCGCGTCAAGATCGATTCCTGGATTTGCCATCTTTGTGCTAATCGGCCTAACCGCATGGTCTTTTTTCAGCGATGTAGCATCCCAAAGCAGCCAAGCAATTTTGGGTAACGCTGGCATTATCAAAAAAATTCATATTCCCAGGATTATCTTCCCGCTGAGTGTGGTCGGGTCAAGTTTTGTTTATTTTTTCATTCAGTTCTTAGTACTTGGAATTGCAATACTTCTTGTGCAACAACTACCTGAGTTTCCTCAATTTTGGCTCTTGTTCCCTTCGACGGCTATTTTGATTTTGTTCGGGACCGGAACCGCCTATCTGATTTCGTCAATTAATGTGTTCATCCGGGATCTCCAACATTTGGTCGATGTATCTCTTTCAATTTTGTTCTGGCTTTCCCCAATTGTTTACTCGTACAAATTTGTTGTTCAAGCCATACAAAATGATTTTTTATTGAATCTCTACTTAGCAAACCCTGTGACTATTTCGATACTGGGGTTCCAAAGAGCACTTTGGGCTCAAGGCACGAACGATTTATCCAACTTTCCTGAGCACTTGGTTTGGCGACTGTGGATCATGTGCGCTATCGGTGTTGTGTTTGTGCTGATTGGCCAGTCTGTATTTCGCAAATTTGAACGAAACTTTGCACAGGAGATTTGATCAGTGGCACACATCGTTGAACTAGAAAATGTCTCAAAAAGATTTGTCATACACAAAGAAAAATCCCTCAAAGAGCGCCTTCTCAATTTTCGCTTGTCACAAAGCCATAAAGAAGATTTTTACGCGCTGAGAGATGTCTCTTTTGATATTTCAGTTGGTGAATCTTTAGGGCTTGTAGGACACAACGGTTCCGGGAAAAGTACCCTACTCAAGGTCATTGGTGGAATTCTCTATCCCACAACTGGCGTCGTCCGCAGACGAGGAAGGATAGCTGCACTTCTCGAGCTTGGTACAGGTTTTCACCCTGACTTGACTGGTAGACAAAACATTTATCTCAATGGGTCTCTCATGGGTCTTTCTCGATTAGAAATTGAGAAGCACCTTGAATCCATCATTGATTTTTCTGGAATAGAAGAATTTATTGATACTCCTGTTAAGTTTTATTCCTCTGGAATGTACGTGAGACTTGCATTCAGTGTTGCCGTCCATTCCGACCCAGATCTGCTCATTATTGATGAAGTGCTTGCTGTCGGAGATCAACCATTTCAAGAAAAATGTTTTGAAAGAATGCGAGAGTTCCAAAAACAAGGGAGAACAATCGTCCTTGTTAGTCATTCTTCGGAACAGATCAAGAGTTTTTGTGACAGGGTTGCACTTCTTCATCATGGTGAACTCAAATTTGTTGGAAAAACTCGCCAGGGTCTCAAAATGCTAGATGAGTTATATGCAGCAGAACAGCGATAAATCCATAGCTCCCCACACTAATTCTTCTCAAAGGTTTACAACTTTGAGCAAATATAAAGTCTTCGTAGGGATTGTCGGATTATTTCTCGCTCTGGCAGCATGGTCTGTCGCTTCACCAGTGGGCTCGAGTCCTGATGATGATTTTCACCTTGCGAGCATTTGGTGTGGAGACGGCATTCGGAACGGATTATGTGAACCTGGCTCAAGTGAAAACTCAAGAATGGTGCCCTTGGCCCTTGCGCATTCAATCTGTTACGCCTACAGCCCAGAATCCAATGCGACCTGCCAAGATAACAATCTTGCGATAAATCCTGAACTGCTTTATGAGACAGAAAGACTCAACACCACAGGGTTATACCCCCCACTCTTTTATGCAACCTTGGGACTTTTGGCTTCAGATCATCTTCAGGTATCTGTAGTCATGATGAGGTTGGTAAATGCAGCCATATTCACAATTCTCTTTTCACTGACATTTATAGTGGTGTCGAGAAAATTTAGGTCTCCGCTCCTTCTGACATACGCCTGTACTTTAGTTCCTCTTGGCTTTTTTCTTATTCCAAGTACTAACCCAAGTTCATGGGCCGTCATCAGCATAGGTATGTTTTTCTTTCTCCTTGCTTCTTTGGCACAAGAAGTGTCCTCAAAACGTGCAATAGCTACAGTTGTACTTTCTGTGATTTGCTTCACTATGTTGGTCGGCTCCCGCGGAGACGGCGCAATATTCGCTGCAATTGCTGTCCTTAGCAGTTTGGTTCTTTATCCGCCATTGAGGAAGTTCAGGATTCCTACTCTTGGGCTTTTTGTGTTCTTCTTTACTGCAGCAGTATTCATTTTCCTTTCAACTGGCCAAGCATCGGTTACGACCGAGGGTCTCAGCGATCAAACTGCCTCAGCAACAAAGCATTCAGGCTTCAACCTTTTGTTATTCAACATCCTCAATATGCCCTCCCTGATAACCGGGGTTTTTGGAAGTTGGGGATTGGGATGGTTAGACACCGTGATGCCACCCATGGTTTGGGGAATTGGGCTAATTATTTCTTGCATCGTTATTTTCCAAGGAATGACAACAACAAATAAACGAAAGAATCTGGCCTCTCTAGCTGTTTTGGCTCTGCTATTTGCCATCCCGTTGTATGTCTTACAGAAATCAAATGCAGCGGTGGGTGCCTACGTGCAACCAAGATACATTTACCCACTTGTCATTCTGCTCGTTGCCATTTCTCTTGTCCCACTGACAAAATCAACCGCTTTTTCCATCAATTTCGCACAAAAAATAATCATCTTTTTTGGCTTGGCGCTAGCTTTTAGCATTTCCCTTCATCTGAACATGGACAGATATATCAGTGGAATTTCTAACCCATCCTGGGACTTACAAACCGCTGATGGCTGGTGGTGGAATGTCCCAATTTCTGCATTTAGTGTTTGGCTAGTGGGCTCTATTTGTTCGCTGGTGTTTTTCTGGATTGCTGCCTCAGAATTTCAGCGAAATGTGTCTCAATCGGACAAGGTACATAAGCGCAAAATTACGCAGACTGGAGAAAATCTCGAAGCATCTCAACAACAGGCCTAGCAGAAAAGTCTCTGTAATTCCCATTTTCTGCCTGTTTCCAAATTTGAGGAAAACGAAACAGTCTCTGCTTTGGATATGACTTTCGACTGATGTTGAACTGAATTGCACGTCGAAGTTTTTCAACGTGATCATTCTTGAAATCTTTATGCTGAGCCAATATTTCGACTTCACTCAGCCTGTCAATGAGTTGTTCGTACCTTCCTCTTCGCGACGCGAAAAAGAATGCAAGCAAACCGCGTATCGACCTTTTTTGAAGCCCAACAGAATTATCGTCATGCAATCTGTAGCTAATCAACTCATCCTGAACTACAAAATAACCATTTTTTGCGGCGGCAATTATTGCAAGCCATTCATCATGCAGCCAATGCTGTGAAAAAGGAATTGAATCAGAGAGCAACTCACGTCGAATTACAGCGGTGGCACCAGTAACCAAATTCCTTTGGAGCAAAAGATCAAACGCTACTCCTGAATTTGCTTCATTCTGAAGCAAATGAGAATACTTCAATTTCTCGAAAAGAGTTTGGGGAAGTTTATGTCCATGTTTATCAATTAACTCAGCATCGCCGTGAAGAAGAAGTACTTCTGGATTGTTTTCCAACATAAATACTGATTGAGAAATTCTGTCCTCATGCCATACATCATCTTGGTCGGACAAGAAAATAATGCCACCCTGAGTTGCCTGTAATGTTCGTTCAAAATTAGTAACAATATGTGCAGCACCAGAAGGCGGGAGTATAGATGTCTTTATACCTAATTCTTCGAAATGGACCTTGTACTCTGTCAGCAGAGACAGAGTATTGTCTGTAGATCCATCATCACCGAAGATGATTTCATCTGGCAAAAGTGTCTGTCTCTTGATGCTCTCTAATTGAGCAGTAAGAAACTTCTCACCGTTATATGTGCATAACGCTACTGAAATCATTTTGTCTTTTGAACAAGATTTTTATAAATTTTCGCTGTTTCTTCCGCTACAAAATCCCATGTGAATTCTTTGGCTCTTGCGGGTCCATCGCGTTTTATTCTGTTCACCCAATCAATCGAAGTTGCTTTCTCGACGCTATCAATCAGGGATTGCACATCTCCAGGTTCACAATAAATAGCGAGATCACCGCCAACTTCCCTACTGCAGGATGCATCTGCGAGAACTACAGGCGTTCCACTCGCTAGGGATTCCAGGGTTGGCAGACCAAAGCCCTCATAAACCGATGGGAATACAAAACACTTTGCTCGCCGATAAAACTCTGGCATTTGTTCATCAGAGGGGTTGAAATGAAATACTCGTTCCACGAATGGAGAAGTTTGTACCATCTTTCTTTCTTCATCCGAATAGCGTCCGCCTCCAATGACGACAAAACAAAGTTCGGAATCGTTTTTCGCCATTTTCTCGAAAGCCAAAAAAGCAGTTTTGAAGTGCTTGTATCCTCTTCGGACTCCGACAAATAGAAGATATTTTTCTGGCAAATCAGGCATCTCAACCTCAGGATGTGGTGAGAGAAATTGTTCGCCAACTCCAAAAGGAACAACCATAGTTTTGGACCTGAGGTTGTCACCATAAAACTTCAACATGTCATTTGTTGTAGATTCTGAAATCGAAATGAGAACATCACATCTTTCAGCAAACTTCTTTTTAGCAAAATGCGGATTCCCCGTAGGAAAATATTCAGGATAAACCTCAGGAATCATGTCGTAAATTGTGACGACACTGGGCTTGTGGCCAAGACCTAAATATGCTCCATTCGTGAATGTATGGTGAATGACATCAACGGTTTCAATGAGAGGACCTTTGTACCTTGGGTTTCCGGTTAGACGCCACAAATATCCTCGAAGCCTGCTTTTGAGATTTGAGTCTTGTTTAGCTCGAGGCACTAGTCCGGACTCAGCTAAGTGAGAGTTTCGCGTTTCTTCGCAAAGCAAAATTGGTTCAACACCGTACTTTGGGAGCCTTTGAATGATCTCCACAAAATACTTGGAGATACCGCCACGAGATTGAGCTATAAATATTTGGTCGTCAAAACCTACGCGTATCAATTCTTTAGGCTTTCTCTGCGATATCCGTAAACAGGACTTGTGAATAGTGATGTCAAAAGGCATTTGACCCGTAGCGATAAGTTTAACCTGTGCGTCTTCAAATCTTTATGCCTTTCTACGGTAATCCTGAACACTTCAGGCTGGCAGTAGAAAGCGTAATTGCGCAAACAGACTCCGAATGGACGCTAACCATCCTGGATGATTGCTATCCAGATCCGGAACCAGGCAAATGGGTCGTAAGCCTCAATGATTCTCGTATTTCATATAAGCGAAACTCAACAAACCTTCTTCCCAGCAAGAATTACAACCAAGCAATAGACATCTCGTCTTCTGAGTTCATAATGCTGATGGGATGCGATGATTTACTTTTGCCTAACTTTGTTGAGCGATCCAAACAATTGATTGAAGAAGCATCCCCGGACGTTGCTGTCATTCAACCGGGTGTTGTGGTGATTGATGAAAACGGGCATCAACACAATGGTTTAGCAGACCGAGTGAAGAGAAAAATTGGTCCATGGCCTATTTCTGGTCACAGAATGGTTTCAGGAGAACAAGCTCACGTAGGACTGCTCAAAGGAAACTGGACGTATTTCCCCTCTATTCTTTGGCGAGTTTCTTCCTTTGGATCCATGAGGTTTCGTACTGACCTCAACATTGTTCAAGACCTGTCAATGATTCTGAACTTGGTCGAATCAAATAAAGCCATTCTGGTCGATAGCGAAATCTCGTTTTGCTACAGGAGGCATAAGCAAAGTCTTTCCGGTGCTACTGGGATAGATGGATCCAAATTTGTTCAAGAGTCAATACTCTTCAGTGAAGCTCAAAACAGAGCATTACAAAGAGGGTGGAAAAAGTCTGCAAGGGCAGCCAAATGGCACTTGCTGTCTAGATTCAACGCACTTGGGGAGTTACCAGGCGCATTGCTAACTCGAAACACCAAAGGGGCTCGAAATCTTCTCAGGCATATATTTATGTCTTAAGCAACAACTGTCAGTACTCTTGTAAAGTGCCGAGAAACCCAAAGACCTTAGTTATCATTCCTGCTTGGAATGAATCGGCATCAGTTGGCAAAGTTATTGAGAAAATTCTCCAATTAACGCATGAATACGACGTACTTGTAGTTAATGACGGTTCAAGTGACAACACTGAGGAAGTCGCACTTAACGCTGGAGCAAATGTGGCGACATTGCCCTTTAACTTAGGCGTCGGCGGTGCAATGAGAACAGGGTTTGTCTATGCAGTTGAAAACAATTATGAGGCCGCTGTACAGGTTGATGCTGACGGGCAACATGACCCAGTAAACATCCCAGAACTCTTGTCTGCTTTAGAATTCAGCGACATCGTGATTGGGGCTCGATTTGCAGGAAAAGGCGATTACCAAGTTTCTGGCCCAAGGAAATGGGTCATGCAAATTTTGGCTGCAAATATTTCTCGTATCGCGGGAAGTAAACTAACTGATACAACATCAGGATTCAAGGCTTTAGGCCCCCGAGCAATCAAATTGTTCAGCAAAAATTACCCTGCGGAGTATTTGGGCGACACAATTGAAGCACTCGTGGTCGCGGCACAATCAGGGCTCAAGATAAGCCAAATTCCTGTATCAATGCATGCGCGGCAGGCTGGTGTCGCATCCGCAAATCCAGTGAAATCTGCCATTTATTTATTTAGGGCATTAGTAGCGTTACTTTTCGCGATGAGTAGAAAACCTCATCCCATTGTCGATGCATCGGCAGGAGATCAAAAGTGAGTTATGTTTTTGGGATATCCTCCGCTTTACTCGTGATTATTGCCGTTGTTGTTCTTCTTCGAAGGAATTCTTTGAGGGAAAGACACGCAATTTGGTGGATGATCGCCGGATTTCTCGCACTAGTGGCAGGAATTTTCCCGAAGACCCTCGATTGGCTATCTGAACTTTTGGGAATAACTGTTCCCATAAACCTTGTGTTCTTTACAAGCATTGCAATTTTGTTTTTCGTCAGCCTTCAAAACAGTTCAGAACTAACAAAGCTTGAAGAAAAAACAAGAAAACTTGCAGAAAGAATCGCGATTATTGAAATGAAAAAACCGGAACGTAAAGAATAAGTTCTCGCGTTTAAGCCTCAATCAATTTATTGATTGACCTTGTTTTTTCTTTTTGTAATCCCTGGCATGGTTCCTACCAATAGCCCCACTAATGGCGGAGCAATCAATACTAGGGATAAAAGGAAACCAGGTTCTAATTCAAAGAACAAAAACGCGAGGGTAACAATTACTGTTACTAACCACATGCAGAGATAACGAAAATGAGCATCTTCGGCAAGTAGTTTTGCCCCAATAACAAAAAGTAAGGCAACAACGCCAGATGAGATTCCTACAGCTAGGTAAATGAGGCCGTTAATCTGTATTTCCTGATCAGCAACATATGAAAAGACCTGATTTCCAAAAACACTTAGAAGTGCGCCGAGAATCAGGGAAGCAATAAATACTCCCAATGAAATTAGTCGAAGCCGACTGATGAAGTCAGAGTTTTTTCTTATCTTTGCAATTAAGTAGCTCTGCAATGACATCGCAATAACGATTAATGGAGCTCTGGCAAGTGTCACAACAAAAATTATTGATGCAAGCTGCTCTTTTTGTACTTCGAAATACAACTCTCTAATGACTAGCGGGAACCCACTTATCAATAAAGACATGGCACCCGCGGCAGCCATTGTTTGGATGGAGTTGATGAAGAAGTTTCCCAATGAAACGTCAAAGGCAAAATTCTTGGAAATGTACTTCCTTGTTATTGGAAATACAAACGCTGGAACAAGAATGAAAGGCAGACATATCGCTACTTCCATAGCGATGGCATCGTAGCCAAATGTTGCCACACTTCCGACAAAGATGAGCCTGAGTAAAACATCAGAAACAATCATCAGGGCAACTACTTTGACCGCGTTGTTTGCTCCGTAAAGCAAGCCTGATATCAGCGCCACAATCGCGTATCCGGAAAGTCCACAAAATAAAATGAGGCCACTTTCCAAATTTGGAGGACCGAAATAATGATGAGGAAGTACCACTAAAGAAATAACAGCAAGAACAACAGCAATTAATCCGATGGTTGCTAAAGCAACTTGGAACGGGCGGGCTCCACGCGGGTTTTTTGAAGTTTGATCTCCCTCATTTCGACTTGAGGATCTTGTGACTTCTTGCTGGATTCCCGAAAGGAGTCCAATACCTAGATAGAGCGCGCCCCAGAAAATAGCGAATTCCACAAAAGAAGAATCAGAGACTTCTCGCTTAACCAAAATATTGAGCACATATCCAAGTACTCCCGCTAGTCCGGTTGCCGTAACTAGAAGCCCAAAATCTGAAAAAACAAAAACCCTAAACTTACTTAACAATTTTTTGCCAGACTTTTTTCAGCAAAGAGGAAAGTCCCTCTGTACGCAAAATTTCTCGTGAGTGCAGAATTGCTGGTTTGAACTTGTTGATTACTGAATTTCTTTGCAAAGGAAGCAATAGGTATCTCTTATCTTTCTTTGCCCTTGGCAAAGGAGCATTTTCAAGTGCGTTAATTAAGGGTGCAGCCACTTTGTCCCAATAAAAATCATTCTTTAGCTTTTCGATATTACTTTTAGCTTGAAAATATTCGTCGTTATCGTTGAGTAGTCCAAGTATTGAATCAGCGATTTCTTCTGGACTCTCGAAATCTGCTACTTTTCCCAAATTCAGACGCTTAATTTGGTCTGAAAAGAAGTCTCCTTCTGTTGAGACAACTGGCAATCCGGCCCAAATGTAGTCAAGCATCCTCGTGCGGAATGAGAAAGTCGTCTCGAGAGTGTCAAAATGTGTTGTTATCCCTAAGTCCGCTTCGAGTAGGTAACTGGCTCTCTCTTCATATTCGACCCAGGAATCGGTAAAGAACACACTCTTGTCCAAAATGCCTAATTGACGAGCAAGCTGTTTTGCTCTCAGTACTACGGGCATATCCGGAATATCAGAATTAGGGTGACGTCCACCCATGAAAAAGAGCTTCACTGAAGAATTCGATTGAGAAATCAAAGCAAAGGCTCTAATGAGGTTTTCAAGATCAAACCACTCATATAGTCCGCCAGACCACAGAACAACTTTGTCTTTTTCCCCAATTCCAGTGACTCGTCCCTTAATTACTTGGGAATGATGTTGGGGAAGTTCCCTGCTCAAACCAAAAGGAACAACCAAAACCCTGCTATCCAGATTTGGGTGAGCCGAATACTGAACTGAATCTATGGAAGTAATACCTGAGAGAACTCCTAGATAGAAATTTCTTTGATTTTGATTTGCGCACAAAAGTAAATCACTGCGAAAAATCAGCTCACGCTGAATTCGGGATGCTTCCGAAATTGCAAAATTAGCTAAGCTTCCGGGTTGTTTTTCTAAACGTGCCAAATTCTCAAAAACTACTGGTGCGTATGCATCTGCAACCAAGAACTTGCGGGACTTACGTAGTTTAGGAAATTCCTCAAAACCGAGAGCTTGGAAAACTATTGCATCGGCCCAATTCTCCAATTCTGAAAAATTGCGAGAATCGTTTTTGTCAACGTGTACTGAAGGAATGTTTTCGATGGCGCTACAAGTTCCAGTTGTAGCTATTTGAACATTGAATCCATGATCCTTCAATGCTTGTGCAAGGCAAACAGACCTAATTCCAGGTCCTGCCATACGTGAACCGATAGGGTCGGATGTTAGAAAAAGAACGTTCTGTATCTTCAAACTGTTCACGCTAGTCCTAAATGCGGAGTGCGAATGAGTAAATCTTCGCACCTACTTCAAGACTACGGCACGTTGACTGTCCGACAGCCAATATTTGACGCTGGTCCAGAAACGTTAGAGGCCCAGATACAAATTGTTTGTTCGCCTCTGGCTGCAGGAATCACCCCAGAAAAACCTTGGTTTTGTCCTGCGTTAAGCACAAACCCTGGAACAAGAGGATTGCTCAAACCGCGAGGAATTGAGGTCCACGAAGAGCCGATGTTGGCTGCGACATTGACACTCTGCGTTGGTTGACTTGGCCAGACTGCCCATCCACTCACGCGTATCCCGCCGCTTACAGGCGTAAATTCGGTGAGCATTGAAGACAGTGACGGTGTGGGAAGAACGGTGACAGTGCTACATCCAAGCACTACTGCCCTAGTTACACCTGCAGCCCAGACACAGGCTTCGTATGTTCCAGGTGGCATTGGCATCAGAGCGTTGTATCCCTGATTTGGCCCCGCACCAGATACTCGAGAAGGTGCGAGTGAATTTGCAACACCTGTGTCAGTTGGGAACCATTGGCTTCCTACATTGATGGCGATTCTCACCTGTGAAGTTGGTGACGAAGGCATTACTGCCCAACCATCGAAGTGGATGCCTCCTGCGCCACCAGAAATGTTGTTGAGTTCGCCAATAGTGGCGTTGGCTTCAGGAACAACCACAGATCTACACTCTAGGAATTTTGCGGGTGCATTTGGTTGTGCTGCCCAGAAACACACCTGGTGTGTTCCTGCTGGTAGCGGGATTGAACCTGAGAATCCATGTTGTGCAGAAACTCCCGGCACAGATTGTTGAATTGTTGTGCTGTTTTGGTTTGCATCAATTGGATACCATCTTGAACCAATGTTTGCAGCAACCCGCACAACAGTAGAGTCTGACGATGGCCAAACTGCCCACCCACTGAAATTGACTTGACCAGGTCCAGGCGTCACAGATTCCACTGCAGCTAGTACACCAGCGGTAGATGCGCCTACTACGACTGTCCTACATCCCAAAATAGTCGGACCCGAATTGGGATTTGTTGTCCAAATACAAATTGACTGGCTACCCGACGGTGCTGTGAGATTGACCGTGAAGCCATGTGAATTACCAACCCCGGGATATGCAGTATTTGCTGCGGGATTATTTTGGTTTGCAGAAATCGGAGTCCATGAGGAGCCAACATTTGCAGCAAGATGCACAGATGTCGACGGAGAATCAGGCCAGACTGCCCACCCTGAGATTGTTACTGAGTTTCCATTAACAGTAACCGTCTCTATTGCACCGGCAGCAGGTCTCGCCTCAGCAACCAAAACGGTTCTACAACCGACCATCGTGGCGGAACCATTGGACTTATTTGCCCAGATGCAAAATGTTTGTTGGCCAGGAGGTGCATCGAACTGTGCCGTGAATCCTTGGTTTGATCCTGCCCCAGACACTTGACCAGGGGCTGCAGAATTTGGTTGTCCACCTGTAGCTTGAATCCATCGGGAACCAATGTTTATCGCGATGTTGACACCAGTGGTTGGAGAATCTGTATTGACAGCCCAACCATTTACTTGGATTCTTCCAGCAGTGGAAGTAACAGATTCCACAGTAACAATTGGGGCAGGTGCAACTGGCACTGTGACTGACCTACAACCAGTGCTGCCCATTCCACCTGAGCCCCCAGCATTGACAAGATATAGACAAACAACATAGGTGCCAGAGTCAAATGGCAAAGTCGCGTTCACAGCATGATTTGGACCGGCACCTGGGTAGTTTGCACTCAGGTCGTTGCCGGCTGAATTAGCGATAACCTGTCTCCAAACCGTTCCGATCTGAACTGCAATTGCAACGCTTGCTGTGGGAGCATCAGGGTCTACTGCCCAACCACTGAGTTGTATCCCAGAGGAATTTGCACTAACTGAAATGTCACCCTCGGGCGTTCCCAGGGGTGCGGTGGTTGGCCCGAACCAGTCTGTGTACAGACGCCAAAAGTTTCTATTTCCATAAGCAGAACAAGCATCGCCAGTACCGTACAGATTGTTGAGAGCCGCGGCATTTGGCTGATATGGAGTGTAGTTATACAGAGCGGCTGTTGCTCTGTTTTGAATAAAGATATTAGAAGATCCACAATCCCTATTTGGGTGGAAAAGAATTGTATTTATTTGACCAGCTCTGTAGTTCCAACGCTCAGGAGCGAGGCCGTAATTTCTCATCTGCCGAGCAGCGTTATAAACCTGGTAAAAGAAACCGCCAAAACTAGGGTCGCACGGTGCTGTATCTGGACAGGCAAATCCTGTGGCGCGTGCGTACTGGCTTGCAACTGGCCATGTGTCAGTAATGAGGCTTTGTTCCTTCTGAAGAAGAACCAGAAGAACTTTGGCACTTACGCCACAGCTAGCAGCAACTCGA
Organism: Aurantimicrobium sp. INA4; assembly: GCF_027924525.1. NCBI lineage: Bacteria > Bacillati > Actinomycetota > Actinomycetes > Micrococcales > Microbacteriaceae > Aurantimicrobium > Aurantimicrobium sp. INA4. The sequence goes on from NZ_AP027040.1 coordinate 1,222,566, forward strand.
GAAATAATTTCAGCTGCACTCTGGAGTGGATGTGCAGTGTAACCATTACACAAGCCTGCCTCCGCGCGCATGTTAGGCACTGCCTGCAGATAGTCCTTCAGACAGGTATAGCCTGCACGGCAAACCCCAGATTTGGAGTCAATAAACCTAGCTACGTCCATAGGGGACATTGAATTGCCGTCAAAAAAGTTTTGATCGCTGATGATGTAGCCAGGATTAAACTGATTCGCCACTGCAGCTTCGGCTTTGGAGGTCGGAGAAAATGCAAGCAACAATCCTGCAAGCGTCACAACGCTTGTCAGAAGTGCAAATAATTTCTTCATCGCAATACCTTCAACCCCCAGTTTAAGGTTAATGCTACTGATGAAACAGATTACCAAGCTGTTAATCGACTGAGTGTCGAATTTACATCAATTTTGCCTTTACTCGCCTGAGCAGGTTTCTTGCCCTAACTGCGATGCGAATAAAGGGTGAAATGAGCCGAATAAACACTCTAAATGGACGCCTCAGCACCCCATCTTTGAACATGAAACCGTATGAGCCTTCAGCGCTTATTTCATGATGAAGAATTGCCAATTTTCTTAGCTCATCGATCGTTCCGGTCTGAAAAACGTATGGAGCAAGGTTCAGCTTTTCAATGACCCTTTGCTCAGATTCCCTCCACTGAGTTTCAGAGTGTTCTGTGTAGGAAGTTTCGACGCCTACCCAATTGCGATAAATAGCAGTAAGTGCATTTTGCTGATGAACCCCACAAATACTTCCCACTCGAAGAATCATGTCCCAGTCTTCGCACACGTCAAGTTCTTCGTCGAATTTATTCCCCAGAACAGAGAAAAACGCAGTTGGAAATGCCACAGACATAAATGGCGAGTGGTTTACTCTCAGATGATCGAGTTGAGAATACTCAATCGCGTAAGGAATTTCTGGCCACGAAATTGCACGAAAGCCGAAGGATTGGTCAGACCATTCTTCGATCTCAACTTTTTGCACTGCGCAAATTGTTCGGATCATTCTGCCGGGGGCAAGGAGAGCACCCTTCTTGAATTCTTCAACCCAGTGAGCAAAAACAATATCGTCATCGTCTAATGCAGCGATATAGGAACTATTTGCCAATTCAATTCCTACGTTGAGCGGTCTAGCACGCCCCCCGCCCTCAACTCTTACTTGCCGGATTCGTTCTGTAAAATCTTCAGGAAACTGGTTGATTACTTCCTCAAGTTGTTGATGAATTTCGTCAGTAACATCATGCTCCAGCAACAAAACAGCAAAATCTTGTGAAGTTTGTCCATAGAGAGACGTGAGAACATCCGAAAAAGCGTTGAGTCGTCGACCCTGTGTTCTCATCAAAATCGTTAGGAACGGTTTGTCACCTGTGACAGCCGACTTGTTCTTCACCTCAAAAATGGGGTCCAACGAAGACTCAACGGGTTCAGGAAAGTGTGCCGTCATCCCACTGAGAAACTCTTGAAATAGCGGTTGTGAAGGATCAAAAGCGATGTTTCGCATAATTCCCCTCGATAAATTGAGCAACTTCATGCTTACCATCAACTGGTGTTGGAAGTGTTCCTGATTTTTCTCGGAGTTTAAACTCATCGAGTGCTTGGCGTTGTTCAGCGGATCCCTTTGCAAACAACTTGGTCAAATGTTTGACCAAATCTTGCCTTGAGTACTTATAGGCAAGCAATAAAGCTGCTTCCGCAGAGAAATAGGCTTCTGACGAGGTGGCAAGCCACTCCCCGCCAAGTCCAAGACGTTTGTCGTGAAATACTGTCGCGCTGGGCTGGTACAAAACTTTCCAACCCCTAAGTTTCAATTGCCAACTGTAATCAACATCGTCACAATAAAGAAAGAAAGTTTTACTATCAAAACCTTGTACCTGATCAAACGCAGATTTACGTGTGAGCAGACAAGCTGTCGAGGACCAGGCAGTTTCTAAGGTCCTTGGGTCGTAGTTTTTTGGGTGTTCTAAAGGTAGTTGTCTAGCCTCGACAGAGCCCACACCTTCTTTGAGAGTTGCAGTCAGTTTTTCGATGCATGTCGGGGATACTTCAGCGTCTGGATTCAGAATAAGCAGGAGGTCATCTTCTGACTTTCCGGCTAGGACATTATGTCCTTGAGCAGATCCTAGGTTTTCTCCAAAGAAAAGGTATTCAAAACCACCGCCCGCATTTGCGGCTAATTCTTGGAGTGATTTGATATCTGACTGAGAGATCGTCTCTTCGGGTGAACAGTCACCCCAGCGAACAACCCAATTTTCAATTTCCTTTTTTTGTTTCGCTCTTTGCGCAGAATGGACTACTGCTCGAAAAGCTCGAACTAAAGCAGGAAACTCATTTTGATAAATTACTGTCTGAACAGCCAACGAAACTGGCACTTCATAACCCCTTGGCTGATAACTCATCTTGAAGCCATTGTTGAAGCTTGAGTAGCCCCTCTTCTAGGTTGTGCTGCGGCTTCCAGCCAAGAAGCTGGATCGTGGGGTCGATGTTGCAAGCTGCGTATCTAACATCACCCTCCCTAAATTGACCTGTTACGTGGGGTGGCTTAGCGTCGTAGAAGTCACTCAGCCACGTTGCCACTTGAGAAATAGTTGTGGGCACACCCGAACCAACATCACAGGTTAAGACTGCTTCCTTTTGTTGAAGTTGGGAGGCTGCAACAAGCGCAGACACGACATCATCGATCAGCACAAAATCACGAACTATATTTCCATCTTCATAAAGGGGAATTGATTTTCCATTTCTCGCCAGTTGAGAGAACAAGGAAACAATTCCCGTATAGGGATTCGACAAGGACTGACCCGGCCCGTAAACATTTTGCAATCTTAAGATTGTGATGGGCACATTGTTTGCTGCGCCCCAAGAAGAAAGCAAATGTTCTTGATCAAGTTTTGTTGAGCCATAGACACTTGTGGGGTGCGGCCATGTTTCTTGTGCTGCGGAAGGAACTGGGCTTAATTCTGAAAAGTCCCATTGCCCGGATTCAAGTTGTTGTTTAGATCTGATACCTGGGTATTCTGCTATTCCCTCAGACGTTTGCCACCGTCCTTCTCCATAGACAGCACGACTACTTGTCAAAATAACCTGTTGTGGAAAAATCTGAGCTTTCCCAAGAGCATCCATCAACCTAGTTGTACCAACAACGTTGACCAGCGCATGACGGCTTGACTCATACATTGACTGTGCTGTCCCGGTTTCAGCAGCTAGATGTATGACCAGGTCTGGGGCAAAATCGTCAAAAATGTTTTCCCAAATCTTTTCATCGACGACGTCACCAATAATCAGCTCTGCACTTTCATGCAATGCTGTTGGTCTCACTTGGTTTTCATGGACTTGTGGGTGAAGGGAGTCGAGAACGACCCACCTTTCGGCATGCATTGCTAATTGGTTTGACAGTGCGCACCCAATGAAACCTGCTCCGCCAGTTACAAGAACATTTCCTAGATTCATTACTTTTTGCCGTTTCGAATGCGCTCGTACCAGAAGCGAACACCCCGTCCAGGGCCCCAGTCCTTGAGAGAAAGTGCATGCTTTTCAAGAATGTGCCAACTTAGCCACGCACAACCCATTGTGACAATCCACGAAAGAATCACATAGGGGAAGAAACCCCATTGGTATACGCCCATGAAGGCAAGTACCTGTTGGACTAAGAAGCCATAAATGTAAACGCCATAGGAGTAATCATTCTTTTGGCCAATCCATTGAAACGATTTGGGTAGTCGAGCTGCAAGATAAAGGATGAAATACACAGCAGCGATCGTTCCCATTGTGGAGAACCCACCAAAGCGCAGTGTGGCTAGTGCGAGCAGGCCAGTGAAGATTCCTAAGCGGTCGTCAAAAACTACCTGCTTGGAATAGACGGCAAACACTGATCCCACTAAGAAGGTAAACCCTAAGGTAATCATGTATTGATCAGCCATAAATGTAGGCACTAGGGCGACCACTATGTCCCAGTTCAGAGCTGCCAATAACTGCAGAATAAAAAAGAAAATAGCAAGCATGGGCACGATTATGCGTGCCCGTGTCAGTAAGCCGAAGGCAACAAGAGCAGCAATGATTAAGTATGCGCGCCACTCATAAATCAAGGTCCACAACGAACCGTTAAATGCGCTGGCACCTACTTCTCTTCCGTATGGAGTTGTTGCCGCTAGAAGGTCATAAATGCCGTATGTTCCAATGCTCAAAGTCCAGTTTGCTGTGAAGTAGTAAACGGGTCCGTTGGGAGCAAAAGAAAAATAATCGAGAAGTTGCTGACCTCCTGCAACCCAGATCATGGGTGCAACGAGGAATGCAGTTACGAGAAGTACTAACCAATAGGCAGGAAAAATTCGAATTGTTCTACGCCACATGAATTGAACAACGTCACCTGACATCCCGCTTTTTGCAATCAGATAACCACTGACCGCAAAAAAACCTGCCACTGCAAGACTGCCGAGTGAGGCTTGTCCACGCGTAAGAGCCCAGAATGGATCTTTTCCAAACCCGCCAAGAGGAAAGGCGTGATCAACAATAACCAGGCTGGCAAGAATGAGGCGAATAATTCCTAGCGAGTTGTTGTGACCGTTAAGCGCCTGTGAGATGGATACAAAATTGGATACAGATTTCCCAGAGGCCAGGGGCGTCGACTCACTCACAGTGCACTGTAATTTTCAGTGAGCTGCTGAAGATATTGTCCATATCCACTTTTGATCAATGGTGCCGCCAATTCTTCAAGTTGGCTGGTTGTAATCCAGCCATTTCTCCAAGCTATTTCTTCAATGCATCCTATTTTGAAGCCTTGGCGATCCTCAATGACACGTACATATTCCGAAGCTTGCATCATTGATTCAAATGTTCCAGTATCCAACCAAGCTGTTCCACGATCAAGAACCTGAACACTAAGTTTGTTCATTTCAAGGTAATGAGCATTAATCGAACTAATTTCGAGCTCACCCCGGGCACTTGGCTTGATGCTGTGCGCAATGCCAATTACGTCATTGTCATAGAAGTACAAACCTGGAACAGCGTAATTACTCTTCGGGTTTTTGGGTTTTTCTTCGATAGAAACCGCTCGTAACTCTGAGTCGAACTCAACGACGCCATAGCTCGTGGGATCAGAGACATGGTAAGCAAAAATCAAACCGCCATCCACATCAGTGTTGTCTGAGAGCGAAGTTCCTAAACCAGCACCATGGAAAATGTTGTCACCTAGAACGAGTGCAACACTCTCATCTCCAATAAAATCTTCGCCGATGATAAATGCTTGGGCTAATCCGTCAGGTGAAGGCTGGACCGCATACTCAAGTGACATCCCCAGTGAAGAACCGTCACCAAGAAGTGCTTTGAACTGGTCATGATATTCGGGCGTAGTGATGACAAGAACCGCACGGATACCGGCCATCATCAAAGTTGAGAGGGGGTAGTAAACCATCGGCTTGTCATAAATGGGCATTAGTTGTTTAGAAATGCCCTTAGTAATAGGCCAAAGTCTGGTTCCAGACCCGCCGGCCAAGATAATGCCGCGCAACAACTTCCCCTAACAATGTGGATAAAACCAGTTTATCGGAACCAATCCGAGCCTGGTTTAGATATCCGATTTAAATCAACCAAGCCACTTTGGCAGCAAGCCCATGTTCAACGCATCCTTCAGCGTTGGTGCTTCCTTATCTTTCCCAGAAAAAAGAAGTTGTTCAGTAGGTAACCCAAAGTCAATGTTGAGATCCGGGTCAAGAGGATTAATCCCGTGCTCACGATCTGGCTTAAATGTGTCAGTAACTAGGTAGCTCACAACTGTTTCATCCTGAAGAGAAACAAATGCGTGCCCTAAACCTTCACTAAGAAAAACAGCATTTCGAAGCTTTGAATTTACTTCGACAGCTTCCCATTGCCCGAAGGTCGGAGAACCAACACGAATATCAACAATGAAGTCGATTATTGAACCATAAGGACAAGTTACGTATTTTGCTTGCCCAGGAGGGACATCCGCAAAATGTATTCCTCTAACTACACCTTTTTTGGAAACAGAAATGTTCCCCTGCTTCAAGTCAAGATCTCTACCTGTGGCTTGCTTGAAATGATCGGCTCGGAACCACTCCGCAAATTCGCCTCGTTCATCCTTGTGGACTTGATTTTGAACTACGAAACTATTCGGGATTGGTAATTGATAAATTGGCATTGGTAAATGTTATCAACCCTCTGAATTTGTTTCTCAAGAATTCGAAGATAATTGATTGTGAAAAAACAAACCAAGTGTTCTCGAAAACGAATCGCTTAGGTGGTTGGTGTCAGCATAAATGGGAATGCCGCCGATCACCGAAGAGCATTTATTTATTTGGGGGCAAATGTGCGAATACAAGTCGATTATTGTTACACCTTGAGTTGTTCGCGCTGTGGTCAAAACAACATTTGATAATTGCTTAATCGATCCATCTATTGAGCATGGGTCAATTGCTCCCTTACCAGCTGCAATTATGCAATCTGGGATATTTATTCCCCCTGTATCTGGCACATCAGTAACTACGTAAATTTGCTTCCCTTTGGACAATAGTGAATCAAAAGTTTCTTTTACTTTGTCTTCTGACAGCCTTACTTCTTTTGAAACATTGTCGTCAGGGTAGCTGCTATACCAACCTGCAAAAATAACCTTGTCAATTTGCTCATTTTCTGAAATTTCTTGAAGCACACGTTTGGACCATTCTGTGCACTGTTCCCAATAAACAGAATCATGAAATGTAGCTTCGAAATATCTTGAAGAAATCCCTGGGCAGCCGAATCTAGTGTATGTTTTCAAAAATTCTTTATCTTTTGAGGCCACAACTTTCATCGCCGGTATCAATGCGGCAGCATGAGAATCCCCCACTATTGCAATCCCGTTTGAGTATTGATCAAAGTAGGTACAAGATTTCCAATCATTAGTTGGCTCAACTAAACACCAATTCGGGTCGAGATCTTTTCCACCTGATGCTAACTTTTCAAAATTCTCAACAACATTGTTGTTTTTACAAGACAAATTTCCAATTGCATTCGCGCCGCTACAAATCCCCTGCTCTGTCCATGCAACTTTCGCAGAACTAGCCTGGGGCAAAATTTGTGTTGCACAAAATGCCACAATCACAAAAATCGCAACAGAAGACAGAACAGCAAGCTTGACTCTATTTTTTTTGGGCGACCATTTCCGCATGGGTTCTTCAATTAGATAAAAGGTAGCCATTGAAAAAAGACAAGTCACTATAAGTAAATAAATATTGTTGATTGGGCCCTCAAAACCTATATAGCTAGCTGTTACGAATAGAGGCCAGTGCCATAAATAAATTCCGAAAGATAACAACCCAATCATTTCGATGACAACCAAAAATTGGTTTGTAGTTGTTCGATGTAAAGAACCAATCAAGATGATTATCGAAGTGAAAAGAACTGGAAAAAGAGCATGAAACCCCGGATAGGTTTCGGAAGGTTTGATGAGGAATATGCAAAGAATCAAGCCAATCCACAATGAAATTAAGAGAGGAAAAACATAAAATTCTTTGATTATTTTCTGCTTCTTTTGCTCAAGGAATCTGTAAGCAAGGTAAACAAGGGCACCTGAAAGAAGTTCCCAAAATCTGGCGAGAGAACTGAAATACAGGTTGGTACCAGTTATATAGGCAGATACGGAATAACAGAATGAAACCGACCATGCACAGATTAGAAATATGCCCAGAACATTGGTGGATTTGAGCTTAAGGAAAGATGTCCCAAACGCAAATAAAAGTAGGGCAAGCGGAAAAACAAAATAAAATTGCTCCTCAATTGCAAGCGACCAATATTGTTGAAACATTGACGGCAACGCATCGTTTGAAAGGTAATCAACTTGCCTATTTTGAAAGATGAGATTGAGTGAAAAACTTAACGAACCCAAGAAATCAAGAAAGTTACTCTTCTGAACGGAAACTGGCGAAGTCAATAAAGACAAAACCATAGAAACGCAACTCACGAATATTGCCAAGGGCAATATCCTCCTAAATCTCCTAAACCAAAAAGTGCTTAGTAGTGATTTTTCGCGAATTAGCGCGCGCGGGTACAAATACTCCGTCATCAAAAAACCTGAGATGACAAAGAAAACGTCAACGCCGATAAATCCGCCCGGCAGCAAATTCGGCCAGAAATGAAAGACAACAACTCCGACAACGGACAAGCCGCGCAAGACTTGTATATCTGATCGATAATTCTTTGAGTTGTTTAATCTAAGGAGGCTTTGCATTTGAATTGCAGTTACCCCTCTATCTAAATCGAATAGTTTTTACGTTAGTGTAGTACCAAAGATGTCGCATTAAATGACTGGGGGAGTCATGAAACAAGCATTTTCCAATGACATTCTTTCTGAGGAATTAATTCACGCAGAAACAGTTGCAGTGGTCACCCTATGGTCAGGAGGTATGACATGGTCAGCTTGCGCAGAAAGCCTCATACGCTTCACGAGTGAAAAAGTCCCAATTTGCATTTGGGATGACGAGGGGCCCTCCCACGAAGCCATTGCCGAATTAAGTCGACTCGAAAAAAAATTCAACAGGGAAGTTTTTTATTTTAGGCAAAATAAAAACTTAGGTGTTGTTGGAAACCTGAACAGCGCGTTTGCAACATTTATAAATTCTGACGTAATTGTTTTGAATAGCGACATTGTGGTTGGACCTGACTGGGACCAAGCCTTGAGAAAGGTTGCTGATTCACGTACAGATGTTGCGACAGTAACTTCGCTCAGTAATGGTTCAGGACTTTTCGGAATCGGAGAAATTCCTCAACTAGGTAAAAGAATCCCAACTGTAGATGAATTTGCAGCGCTATCCGAAAAAGTAAAACAATATTCAGCACACATCACTCCCGTAGTTCCAACAGCAACTAGTTTCTGCACGCTATTCACAAGAAAAGCAATAAACATAGTTGGCTTGCTCGATCCTGAGTTCTCGCCTGGTTATGGTGAGGAGGTTGACTACTCTCTAAGATGTTCGGCCTACGGCTTTGTACACCTTGCCGCTGATAGTGCTCTAGTTTTTCACGCCACGGGTGAGTCATTCGGAGATACAACTCAAAACGAGAGAAAAAAACTCAACGACGAGCTGGTTTCAAGAAGATACGAATACTGGCAACCGTTTATTGATGATTATATTTCTGATGAAGACACCCCTTTAGCTAGGTCTAAACATTTGGCTAAAGCGGCTCTAGTCGGATTGAAAATTGTGATTGATGCTGAAAAGGTGAACCCCGATCTCACAGGGACTTTTGAAGGTTCTTCAAGGTTAATCAATGCTTTGTGGCAAAATCCTATGGTTCATTCAGTAACACTGGTTGCTCCTACCCACGCGTTACAAGATCTCCGTGAGTGGTCGAAATTACACACAAACTCAGTAATTGATGTTGTATCTCTAGATGAACTGGGAAACGAGAAACAATACGATATTGCTTTTAGGCCTTATCAAGACTACAGCGGAGATACTTGGCCAAAAGTAAAACGAATAGCGAGGAGAAATATCGTCTGGCATTTGGATTTAATTGCCACACATAATCCGACTTACTCTCTAGACTTCGAAAACTTCAAGCTGCTTGATAGAGCAGTTACTGAATCGCTTGATCAAGCAGATGCAATTGGTGTCCTAACAAAGCATGTAGCGAATGATTTGCAAAGTACCTATGGCGGTAAAGGACTTGAGTCGAAACTTTTCATACTTCAAAATGGGCCAACTCAATCCCAAGCACTCGCTAAGTCAAACATTTATCCAGACGAACTTCAACAACTGGATTCTGAACCATACATTCTCGTTTTAGGAACAAATTATCGCCATAAAAACTTAACTTGGCTGATGCGGGTCTTCCTTATGGTCCGAGAATTAGGCTGGGTTGGGCGAATGGTGGTGGTTGGCCCAACTCCAAGCATTGGTGGAACCGTGGAGCAAGATTATCTTCTCGCGGAATCCACTATTCCAAGTGCATTTTCATTCTTAGGCAGAGTTGAAGAAGCTTCAAAAAGATTGCTGCTCAAGGGTGCAAAACTTGTACTTGTTCCATCAATTACCGAAGGTTGGGGATTGGTCCCCATAGAAGCTGCACTTGAGGGAGTGCCTGTCATTTCAACTGATGGCGGTGGGCTCAGAGAAGTTATGCCTTCTGACGCTGTTTCTTTGAATATTGCATCAGACTACGAATCTGCCGTAAGAATTTACAATCTACTGACCAACTCATTGCTTTCTGAAAAACAACTTCAGTTATGGGTAAACAAGGCTAGAAATCTAAGTTGGTCTGATTCTGCTGAATCATTGGTTCATGCAGGCCGTCTATCCCTTTCAAAAGCCAGCTGGCTTGAGGAATCGACAATTATCCAACAACAAGAAACTGATAACGAAGTAATTCAACCGAAGTCTCGACGGAGTCAAAGTTTTAGCGATTTCTTTTTCAGTATCTCGAGAGTTTTTTTTCCTTTGAATTCAAAAAGAAGGGAATACCTCAAGAAAGTTTTCCCAAGCGTTAGACATTCAAGGACACTGTCTTGAGTGAAAAATCATTGATGGATTGCGTCTTTGACCCCATAAATGTCATCTTGAAGCCCTGTATTTGTGTTCGTGTAGGTCAGGTCGATCTTCTACTTCCTGCAGATGATCTAGTAGTTACTCCTTATATTCAAAACAACAGAACATGGGACCCCGAGGTCTCTGCCTGGTTGAGACACTTTGCGCAACAATCTGAAGTTTTCATGGATGTAGGGACGATGATTGGCTACTTTGGACAACAAACATTTCAAGCTAATCCAAATTTGAGGATTCATCTGATTGATCCAGATGAATTTAATCTAAGAATTGCATACGAAAATGTCAGGAATCAACCGAATACAACTCTCTACAACTGTGCAATTACACCAAAAAATTCAGAAAACTGGGTGATCACCAGAGACAGTAAAAATTTCGGGAACTCTCGCGTCCAACACAGCGGAGTCTTTCAGGATCACAATTCAATTAAGACCGTCAACCTTGCAGAGGCGATTGCGGAGGTTAGGGCAGATTTAGTAAAAGTCGATATCCAAGGATTGGAAGAGTCCATCCTTAGCGAATTAATCCCTGATGAATTGCCCAACCTTATCACCATCATTTCAGAGGTATCTCTCCCTGAGTGGGAAAATCCCGAATCGTTCATGCCAATGATTCAGGCGTTTAGGAGACATGGATTCAGGGTTTTCATTATTCAGGGACAACGACTACTACTTGAGATCAAAAATGTACTAACCGAAAGCATGAACATTCTGCTCACAGGAGACCATGTAGACCTGATCTTTGACAGAGGTGGGAGAGTTGCAGATGTACAAGACTAAAGTTGACGCACTTTACATAAATGGTGAAAAATTTACCGTTTTGAACGAATTCGCAAACGAAAAATACATCGCATTAGTTCATGACACTTTCTACTTAGACAAAGCAGAGGAGTACTTTTCTGATTTATTGTCTGCTACTGCGCTTCATAGCAGGGGATTTACCTACTCTGCATGGAATCCCTGTCTAGAAGAGTATGGTTGGCCTCCTGCTGTTTTATCCTGTGGGTGTCTAAATTCTGCAGAATTTCGCAGATTTATTAAGCGCTTTCATGACGGGTCACACATAAATACACCATGGCCAAATTCAAATGCTTTGCTCGTGGACAAAAAAAGGCTCACAGCGTTGACTTCAGGAGGCACGCAAATCAATCTCAAGATGTGGCTGAATTTGTTTCCGCTTGGAAGCCACTATATTTCCCTCTCAACTATGAGTATTCAATCACCTTCTAAATTTATTAGCTTGGAGGGGCCAGGTTTACTCAATCATTGGGTGTCTAAACAAAACTCGAACTTCACCGGAGGAATTATCCCCAAGGAAATCGGTCGGCTAACCAGAGAAGCTTGGATAGAAGATAGAGCTTTTCAACTCGGTAAGACTTACATTCCTGGAGAAAGCCGTAAAAAAGTTCTGAGAGAAATTAAGAATCTCAGAGGCTTATTCTTTGAGGAAAGTTTTTGTTGTACGAAGGTGGTTAAGGGAACTCCCACGATGTTTTTGACACCTAATGAAAAAAAAGCACTAAGCACTATGAGCATAAACAGTGAGGAAACTTTGGCTTCTTGAATCTTAGAATTCTAGGAGGTTGCTTATCTTTGCTAGGTCAGGCCAGCAACCCTCACTAATTCCCTGCCTCTCAGGAAAAGCACCAAAGTCCAGCTCAATTGTTAAATTGTGCTCTCTGTGAAACTGCTCCAAACGTTCACGCAATGTCATGACTTTTCCAGAACCTATATTCAGCACGCCTGATGAGCCTTCAATAGCAGAGACAAGTGCAATTTTTCTGCCAAGTTCTTCGACATCAATGAAATCAAATTTCGTAGTTCCCAACGTGAGGGGCATTGTTTTCTCACCCGCAGCATCAAGCTGCAACATCTTGGTAAATACTGAATGATTTCGCGAATCATCCCCAAGAATGTAGTAGCACCTGAGCCATAGGTACTCGACACCCTTTCTTTCACATAATTCTGAAAGCGAAAGCCGGAGAGCATTTTTTGCTATTCCATATTGGTTTTGCGGGTTGGGAACTGCGTCCTCTCCAACTAGGCCGGTTTGAGGACCAAGCTCGTGCATAGTGCCTAAACCCACAACTTTTTTCAAACCGAGATTTATGCAGGACCGAACGAAATTGAAGTGATCTGAAAGATGCCCCATATGAGCATCAGAAGTGTGTACAAAGCCGTCTTGCCAAGCCAAATGTATAAGTGTCGCCCCGTGGACAATGGAAGCGTATTTTTCCATGTCGAGTTGCCATAAATCAGATTCGATTATTACCACATCACTAGTGAAGTTGACTTTAGATGAATCACGAAGAACAGCAAACACTTCGTGGCCTTGCTCAGCCAAAGTAGTCACAACATAGCGGCCAATATAGCCAGCCGAACCAGTCACGATGAACTTAGACAAAATTTCAACTTTCAAAAAAGGTGGATGCAAGGTCCTGTAGCTTCAAACCCGGTTATGTTTCTAGCTTACCCACGGGAACTTCTCGATTTTTTGTGCAAGAAATCATTTACTGCAGAAAAATCTCTAAAACTTCGGGCGCCTGGCACCAAGTACTTTTTTCAATTGGGTTAGGCTTGAACTTGTGGGTTCTTGTACGTCTCTACAAGAAAATAGACCAAAACAATCAACGGAGAGTGGGCGACTTTAGCTGTGTCGAACCAGACGGAGAATGCCGGAGCAGCCGATGAATTCGGCGCTAATGAATGGATGGTCGAAGAGCTTTATGAGCGCTTCGTCGTAGACAAAAACTCAGTAGACCCAACATGGTGGCCAACCCTTGAGAAGTATGCAGCTAAGTCCGGTTACACCTCCCCCGCTACTCCAGCACCAGCGCAAACTCAAGCACCTGCTCCCACACCAACAGCAGGCACCGAGACTCAACCAGTAGCCACCACTACCTCCCGCCCCGCACAATCAGCCCCTATTCCTGCAGACGCTCCAGTTATTGCTCAAGACTTCTCCGCCGCAGAATCTGAAGAAGAAGACGTCGTCACTATTCTCAAAGGCATGCCAAAGACTTTGGCAGCGAATATGGATCAGTCTTTGACCGTTCCGACAGCCACAAGCGTCCGCGCAATTCCCGCCAAACTTCTCATTGATAACCGGATTGTCATCAATAACCACCTCAAGCGTACTCGCGGTGGCAAGGTTTCCTTCACCCACATTATTGGCTGGGCATTGGTTCAAGCACTCAAGGCTTTCCCCAGCCAGAACGTCTACTACGACGAGGTAGACGGCAAGCCAGCACTAGTTTCCCCTGCTCACGTAACCCTTGGTCTTGCTGTTGATGTTCCAAAACCTGACGGCACTCGTGCACTCATGGTTCCTGGTATCAAGCGTGCAGACACTATGACTTTCGGTGAGTTCCTTGCCGCTTATGAAGATCTCGTTGTCAAAGCTCGCACCAACAAGCTGGCTGCAGATGACTTCAAGGGAATCACTGTATCCCTGACCAACCCAGGTGGAATCGGAACCGTTCACTCGGTTCCTCGCCTGATGAGGGGACAAGGCTGCATCATCGGTGCAGGTGCTCTGGATTACCCAGCTGAGTTCCAAGGCGCCAGTGAAGAAACCCTCATCGACCTTGCTGTTAGCAAAGTGTTGACCTTGACCAGCACCTATGACCACAGGGTTATCCAAGGTGCTGGCTCTGGTGAATTCTTAAAGATTGTGCACGAGTTGCTTATCGGTCAACGGAATTTCTACGAAGACATCTTTGCTGCACTCCGTATTCCCTATGTGCCCATCCACTGGAGCACAGATGTAAGCGTGAACCTCGGTTCTGCAATCGACAAGACTGCACGCGTTCAAGAGCTGATTAATGCATACCGTGTCCGTGGCCACCTCATGGCAGACATTGATCCGCTCGAGTACAAACAGCGCACTCACCCTGATCTCGAAATCGAAACACACGGGCTTACTTTCTGGGATCTAGACCGTGAATTCGTCACCGGCGGTATTGGTGGAACACGCACAGCTCCCCTGCGCAAGATTCTTGGCATCCTCCGCGACTCGTACTGCCGCACAGTGGGTCTGGAATACATGCACATCCAGGACCCTGAACAGCGCAAGTGGATTCAGGAAAAGGTAGAGCGCCCCTACGAAAAGCCTGGCCACGACGAGCAAATGCGTATTCTTGGCAAGCTCAACGAAGCAGAAGCCTTTGAAACCTTCCTTCAGACCAAGTACGTAGGACAAAAGCGCTTCAGCCTCGAAGGTGGAGAGTCTGTTATACCTCTACTTGATGAAATCCTCCAGGACGCTGCAACTGCAGAACTCGATGGCGTGGGTATTGGTATGGCCCACCGTGGTCGCCTCAACGTTCTCACCAACATCGCTGGCAAGACCTATGGCCAGATTTTCCGTGAGTTTGAGGGAACCCAGGACCCTAAGAGTGTTCAAGGCTCAGGAGACGTGAAGTACCACTTAGGTACAGAAGGAATCTTTACCTCTGCAGAGGGTAAGACCATTCCTGTCTCCCTCGCTGCAAACCCGTCCCACCTCGAGACCGTCAACACCGTTCTTCAAGGAATTGTCCGAGCAAAGCAGGACCTCAAGCCCATAGGAACATTCACGACCTTGCCCATCCTCATTCACGGTGACGCAGCTATGGCCGGTCAAGGTGTAGTCCTTGAGGGCCTGCAAATGTCTCAGCTTCGCGGATACCGCATTGGTGGAACAGTCCACATTGTGATCAACAATCAGGTTGGTTTCACAACACTTCCTGAAGCTTCACGCACCTCTGTATATGCAACAGACGTTGCGAAGACAATCCAAGCCCCCATTTGGCATGTCAATGGCGATGACCCTGAAGCAGTCGCTCGAGTTGGCCGCTTGGCATTCGAATTCCGTCAGCGATTCAACAAAGACGTCGTTATCGACTTAGTCTGCTACCGCCGTCGCGGTCACAACGAAGGTGATGACCCTTCGATGACCCAGCCACTGATGTACAACCTCATTGAAGCGAAGCGCTCCGTTCGCCGCCTATACACCGAGGCCCTCGTGGGTCGTGGTGACATCACTCAGGAAGAGTTTGACAAAGCACAGGCAGACTTCCAGGCACAGCTTGAAACCGCGTTTGCAGAAACTCATGCTGCGCAGACCGGAACCCACACAACCGTGGGCGCAAACGACACAGTTACTGGTGGGGCTTTGCTCAGTAACGAAGTTCTCACCCCAGCAACAACCGGTGTAGATATCTCAGTAATTCACCGTATCGGTGATGCATTCAACAATGTTCCAGAAGGCTTCACTGTTCACAGCAAGCTTCAGCAGCTTCTCGCCAAGCGCCTTGAGATGAGCCGAAATGGTGACATCGACTGGGGCTTTGGAGAGCTCCTTGCTTTCGGTTCGATCTTGCTTGAAGGCAAGCCTGTTCGTTTGACTGGTCAGGATGTTCGCCGCGGAACCTTCGTTCAACGTCACGCTGTATTCCATGACCGTGAAAACGGACAGGAATGGCTGCCCCTCCTCAACCTCAGTGAAAACCAGGGACGATTCTGGATTTATGACTCCCTCTTGAGCGAATACGCCGTACTCGGATATGAATACGGTTACTCCGTTCAGCGTGAAGATGCTCTGGTGCTGTGGGAAGCACAGTTTGGTGACTTCGCAGACGGTGCGCAAACTGTCATCGACGAATACATCTCTTCATCTGAGCAGAAGTGGGGACAGCGTTCTTCAGTTGTCATGCTTCTGCCACACGGTTACGAAGGACAGGGACCTGACCACTCTTCTGCACGTATAGAGCGGTTCTTGCAACTTTGTGCTGAAGACAACATGATTGTTGCTCGTCCCTCGACACCAGCATCCTATTTCCATCTGCTTCGTCGCCAGGCATATTCACAACCACGCAAACCGCTGATTGTGTTCACGCCCAAGGCAATGCTCCGCTTACGTGGTGCATCAAGCAACGTCGAAGATTTCACAAGCGGTGTCTTTGAACCAGTCATAGACGACCCCCGCCAGCTTGACCGCAACGCAGTAAAGCGCGTGATCCTGACTGCTGGTAAGCCTTACCACGACCTGGTTGCTGAGCTAGAGAAAGCGCCAAACCCAGAAATTGCAGTGGTTCGCCTCGAACAGTTCTATCCAGCTCCGATGCAGCAGCTCAACGCAGTGCTTGCAACCTACCCCAATGCCGAGTTGGTGTGGTTCCAAGACGAACCAGCAAACCAAGGAGCTTGGCCATTCATGTTGCTTGAGGTCTCACCTCAGCTTGAAGGTCGCGTTTTGCGAAATGTTTCACGCCCCGCCTCGGCATCTCCCGCAGTAGGTTCTGCTAAACGTCACGCAGTAGAAGCAGCTGAAATTCTTCAACGAGCATTGTCATTCAACTAATCAAAACTGAAGAGGCCCACAAGCTTTAGCTTGTGGGCCTCATTTGTTTTTGGAACTAATGCTTTTGCATGCTTCTGAGCTTTAGTAACACCTCTTGCTTCAGGTCTTCAGGAGCATTCTCCTCACAAGCACGTTTCACAGCTTCTGTGAGGACAACACCGACCCTGTGTTCATCTGCACAATCAGGGCAGTTCTCCATGTGCTCACGGATATCTGCTGCTTCTTCGCTGCACAGTTCATTGTGAAGGTATTCTTCAAGGTCTTTTTTGGCCTTCTCGCAACCGCAATCACCCATTATTTGTCCTTTCCAAAACCTTGTTCTCGCGCATAGTCAGCTAATTGCTCCCTGAGGAGCTTTCTTCCTCGGTGAAGTCTGCTCATCACAGTTCCAGTTGGTGTCTCCATGATGTCTGCAACTTCTTGATAGGAATATCCTTCAACATCTACCAAATACACCGCAGCTCTGAAGTCCTCGGGGAGTGCCTGCAGGGCATCTTTGATGGCACTTGCAGGCAAGTGATCAATTGCTTCTGCTTCAGCAGAACGGCTTGATGTGGCCGTTCTGCTTTCTGCATCCCCAAGTTGCCAATCTTCTAATTCTTCGAGCGGGGAATAGTAAGGCTGATTCTGTTGCTTGCGGTATTGGTTGATGTAGGTATTTTCAAGAATGCGATGCAACCATGCTTTGATATTTGTTCCCTGCTGGAACTGATCAAAAGCCGCAAAAGCTTTGAGATAGGTTTCTTGCACTAAGTCATTGGCGTCTGCTGAATTGCCTGTCTTGCGCATTGCATGCGCATAAAGCTTGTCAATGTGCTCCATTGCCTGCTCTTCAAAGAGTTGGCTCCGGGCTGAGGCTGCAGAAGTCATTACTGACAAGCCTACGCCTGCCTCTTCATCTAACAGCACAGCTGCCATGGTGAGCACTCCTAACCAATCCTCGATAACCTAGAACAGATGCAGACAACTCCTTATTCCCGGCCAGAATTTGACCCATATGGGTCAAATGATGTTCCCGAGGACACAACCGCGCACTGGAAAGCCCCTCTAGCTTCGTCAGCGGTTGTTGGGTCACTGCAAATCCCAGGTTCGAAGTCACTGACAAACCGTGAGCTTGTGCTTGCCGCTATAGCAAATGGGCCTTCGATTATTCATCGCCCGCTGCATTCTCGCGACAGCAGACTCATGATTGAAGCCCTGAGATCACTTGGAACAACAATTGAAGAGATCCCTGGCGAGGGGACTTTCGGCCCAGATTGGAAGATCACACCAGGAGAACTCACCGGCTCAACGACGATTGATTGTGGTCTAGCCGGAACGGTAATGAGGTTTATGCCTCCCGTGGCTTCCCTCGCACTCGGTCCCACAACTTTTGATGGTGATGAGGGTGCACGTAGACGCCCGATGGCAACCACAATTACTTCTCTCAAAGCGCTGGGCGTTGATGTTGCCGATGAGGGTCGCGGCTCTTTGCCCTTTACTGTGCACGGAACTGGTTCGGTTACGGGCGGAAAACTCACCATAGATGCTTCCAGTTCCAGCCAATTTGTCTCAGGTTTGCTTCTCTCCGCAGCGCGCTTTGAGCAAGGCCTAGACCTCACCCATTCTGGTGAGCGCCTGCCAAGTCTTCCCCACATCGAGATGACTCTCGAGGTTCTTCGGAAGCGCGGTGTTCAGGTAGAGAACCCCGAGGTTGGCCACTGGATTGTGAAGCCTGGCCCTATCTCTGCTGTTGATGTTCAGATCGAGCCCGACTTATCCAACGCTGCCCCATTCCTTGCTGCCGCTGTTGTGACCGGTGGAACTGTCACCATTTCCGGCTGGCCTGAACACACTACTCAAGTGGGCAATGACTTGCTCGAAATACTGCCACTTTTTGGCGCACAAGTTACTCGTGAAGGTGACAAAGTCACAGTATCTGGAAGTCTTGATGCCTCTGGTAAACCGGTCATTTCGGGCATCACACTCGATCTCACTACAGGGGGCGAATTAGCTCCAGCAATTGTTTCAATTGCTGCACTGGCATCTAGCCCCAGCACGATCACCGGCATTGGCCACATTCGCCACCATGAGACGGACCGTTTAGCAGCCCTAGCAACAGAGATAAACAAGCTTGGTGGCAAAGTCGCTGAGCTAGAAGATGGCCTACATATTGAGCCGGCGCAGCTTCATGGTGGAGTGTGGCACAGCTATGAGGACCACCGCATGGCTACCTCCGGAGCCATCATTGGCCTCGTAGTTCCGGGGGTTGAGGTAGAAAACATTGCCACAACCTCTAAGACGCTTCCTGAGTTTCCTGAGTTATGGTCAAAGCTTGTGGAGCCAAAATCCTCATGAGTTGGTGGAACTCGGACTCTGATGAAAGCTCACTAGGTGAGCAGTATGACGAGTCTGATATTCGGATAAGGCCCAACCCGAAAGCAAACAAACCACGCACAAAAACTCGTCCAGATCATGCTGACGCTGTTCAAGGCATGGTCACTGGTGTTGATAGAGGCCGATACACCGTACTCATCAATGAAATATCTGTGACGTGCTCTCGAGCTCGTGAGTTGAGCAAAAACGCGATTGTCGTGGGAGACATTGTCAATGTTGTTGGAGATGTGACAGGTAGCCCTGGATCTCTTGCACGTATTGTTCGCGTAGAACCCAGGAAAACATTACTTCGACGAAGCGCTGATGACACAGACGAAGTTGAACGCGTCATTGTTGCGAACGCAGATCAATTACTCATCGTTATAGCAGCAGCAAACCCAGAACCACGAGTTCGCTTGGTTGATAGGTATCTCGTTGCAGCATTTGATGCAGGAATTACCCCCCTATTGGTCGTCACAAAGTGTGACACACACGACCCGAGCGAATTCTTATCTAACTTTTCAGGCTTGAATATACCCATCTTCCGAAGCGGTACTGACCAAGTTCCAATCGAAGATCTTCAGAAAGCACTAGCTGGACACACCACGGTTGCAGTCGGGCACTCAGGTGTTGGAAAGTCAACATTGGTCAATGTATTAGTCCCCGATGCCAAAAGAGCTACAGGTCACGTCAACGAAGTTACTGGCCGAGGTCGCCACACATCCAGTTCAAGCATTTGCTTCAAACTTGATACGCCTTTTGGGATTGGTTGGATCATTGATACGCCAGGAGTACGGTCCTTTGGTTTGGGCCACGTAAACACGGCTAACGTTTTAGGCGCGTTTCCTGATCTTCAAGAAATCGCACAAAACTGCCCGAGGGGATGTTCGCACTCTGCAGATTCCCCCGACTGTGATTTAGATAGTGTGCTGCGAGACGGAACTAATCCAGCCCAAATTGGCAGGCTTGATTCTTTCAGGCGACTCGTGATTTCAATGAGCTAAGTACTGAAATCTAGTGACCCTTTGATGCATAGAAGGCTTCAGTGGCGTCCTTGGTCGGTGCCCACCATTCTTCATTGTTTTTGTACCACTCAATTGTTGAAGCGATTCCTGATTCAAAGTCAGCATGAGAAGGCTTCCATCCCAACTCTGTGCGAAGTTTGGTGGAGTCAATAGCGTAACGAAGGTCGTGACCTGCTCGATCGGTTACATGGTCATATGCGTCGGCGGGCTGACCCATCGTGGTGAGAATGAGTTCAACGACCTCTTTGTTGTTTTTTTCTCCGTCAGCACCGATGAGGTAAGTCTCACCAATGACACCTTTATCAACAATTGTCATAACTGCGCTGGAATGATCATCTGCATGGATCCAGTCGCGGACGTTCTCACCTGCGCCATACAGTTTGGGTCGAATTCCACGAATCACATTTGTGATCTGACGAGGTATGAACTTCTCAACGTGTTGGTAGGGACCGTAGTTGTTTGAACAATTTGAGATAGTCGCGCGAACTCCAAACGAGCGGACCCATGCACGAACAAGGAGGTCGCTTCCTGCCTTAGTAGAGGAATAAGGGCTCGAGGGGTTGTACGGTGTGGATTCGCTAAACCGTTCCGGGTCATCGAGCTCTAAATCTCCATAAACCTCGTCTGTGGAGATGTGATGAAGTCTGGTGTCGAATTTACGTGCTGCTTCAAGCAGTGTGTATGTACCAATGATGTTGGTCTCTAGGAAAGGACGTGGATTATCAAGGGAGTTGTCATTGTGAGACTCTGCAGCGTAGTGGACCACTGTGTCGTGTTTACTAAATAGCTGGTCTACGAGCTCAGCATCCCGGATATCGCCGTGCACAAAGTTGAACCTGTTGGAAGGAAGGTTTTCCAAAGATGCCTTGTTACCTGCATAAGTGAGGGCATCGAGAACAGTAACTTCATGGTCGGTGTTGTCCAAGAGGTAGTGCACAAAGTTTGAACCAATAAAACCTGCACCACCAGTGACCAGAATCTTGCTCACAACAACACCTCAACAAACTAACTTCAATGTGAATCACCAGTTTATCTGGCTTGTCAGCAGTAGCAGAGTTTCTCTGTGCCTTATACGCTGGATGCATGAGCACACGACTTGAAGCTGGACAAACTGCACCCTCCTTTACCCTTCCCGATCAGGATGGCAAATCTGTCAGTCTGAGCGACTTTGCTGGGAAGAAAGTTATCCTCTATTTCTACCCTGCCGCTTCCACTCCAGGCTGCACCAAGCAGGCATGTGATTTCCGTGACAACCTAAGTCAACTTGCAAACAAGGGGTATGTCGTACTCGGAGTTTCCAAAGACCCACTCTCCAAGCTCAAGAAGTTTGAAACTACTGAAAGCTTGACCTTCCCCCTCCTGAGTGATCCAGAGCTCACTGTTCACAATGCATACGGAACCTATGGCGAGAAATCGATGTATGGAAAGACCGTTATGGGAGTCATCCGCTCGACGTTCGTGATCGATGAGTCAGGAAAAATTGAGCTTGCTCTGTATAACGTCAAAGCAACCGGTCACGTAGCCTCGCTTATGTTGAAACTGGGTTTGTGAACAACTATCCGCCATACTGATAACAGCCCATTTCCTCTGCTCGAAGGTCTGATAAAGATGTCACAAGACATCGAAAGTTATGAACACAATCTCGCGACTTCAATTCGCGCTTTTCGCAAGTCAAGAGGACTATCACAAGCAGATCTTGCGCTCAAAGCTGGTTTGGACAGAAAAACCATAAACCGAATTGAAAACGGGCATTATTCTCCGACAATGTCTAACTTCTTCAGCATTTCTCAGGCCTTAGAAGTAGATCCCCAAGATCTCCTTGCCTCAAAATGTCTGTAGTTCAGACTAGTTTCCCTTCCTAAGCCAATTGTGTGCACTTTACGCACACTGGGACGCTATATTTAAGGGACAGTCATGGTACAAATAATGGGGGAATCGGTGGGCATCACGTCCATTTTGGAAAAGCTAGACAACGCAGGGTGCGGTTATACAATCGACTCCTTCAAAGTTGGCCCTAATCAGGACCGGGCCATACAGTGGGTGGCGGCTCGTCCTGTCCTCCCGGGAGAAGAACCAACCTGGCCGCCTATTGCTTCTGTACTCGAAGAACTTCCAGAAAGCCATGGGCTCGAAATGGGTCTCAGCAATTCGCATGGAAGAGTGAGCGAATGCCCTTTTCAACCGCACCTTTGCCAAGGTGAACACCTTGTTGCAAGTGGTGTTGGAGTTCTTAAGAGCTAGATGTTTTTTCGGGGGCCGAACGGACAATAACAGCCACAAATGTTGCTGTTGTCACGGTTGCAATAAAAGCTAGTAACCAGCCAATCGGTTGCCATGCAGATAATCCTGCGATGAACGATGTTGCCAGAGCAAATTGGAGAATCTGCCAGGTAATGATCGCGCCTTTAGTCCATGCTTGATCTTTTAGCGTTCCAATACCTACAAACGCTAACCAGAAGGCGATCAGCAAAGTAATGACAATAATGACGATTGCCCCTGCTAGGTTGGTGGTTTTTTGGACGAATAGTTGTGAAAAGAAGTAAAAACCGCCTGCAAATACAATCAAAGACTCACATCCAACCAAAGCAGCCAGAAAAACAACTAGCGCGCTTCCCGGACGATTTTTTTTACTACGAGGACCTATTTCTAGGGGTTTTTCTTCCGAATTCATCTGAATCGCCTATTTTCTGTGAAAAAAGTCTTGACCTTAACTTGAAGGCGTGTCACCATTATCTAAGTCGATAAGCCCCCACGTCGAGGTGGGCAAGGCATTTTCGCTCTGGAAATGACCTTGGGACTAACTATCGGCAGTCATTCGAATCTAGTCCGAATGTTCTTTTGTCTTTTTTAGCATGCCCACAAACAAGGAGTACCATCATGGATTGGCGTAACGACGCAGCTTGCCTCACGGTTGACCCAGAGCTGTTCTTTCCCGTAGGCAACACCGGCCCAGCCGTCGACCAGATCGACAAGGCCAAGGTCGTCTGCTCACGCTGCACCGTCACTGAAATGTGCCTCCAGTATGCCCTTGAGACCGGTCAGGACTCTGGTGTGTGGGGTGGACTCAGCGAAGACGAGCGCCGCGCACTCAAGCGCCGCGCAGCACGTGCACGTCGCGCAAGCTAATTAACTCTTCACAATATGCTCACAAGCTCAATGCTTGTGAGCATATTTATTTAAGTGACTTTTGGAGCATCACGGTTCCAAGCCAACGGTCAAACTTGAAACCAACGCGCCCCATCCGCCCTATTTCTTTGAAACCAAAATCCTCATGAAGTTTGAGCGAGGCTTCGGCTCCACCGTCAGCTATCACGGCAATCATTTCCTTGAGGCCAACCTGTTCAGAACGTGAAATCAGTTCTTTCATGAGTGCTTTGCCTAAACCTTTTCCTGTAGACGCCGCCCTGAGGTAAACAGAGTTCTCCACGGTGAATCTGTAGGCACGTTTTTGCTTCCAAGGAGTCACGAGTGCGTAACCAAGGACTTGGTGCCCCGGGGACACAGCAACAATGAAAGGCATATTGAGCTTCTGAAGATAGGCAAACTTTTTCTTCCACGCAGTCAAGCTCATTTTGTTTTCATCGAAAGTCACCACGGAGTTCATGACGTAGTAGTTATAGATTTCCTGAATGTCAGGAAGGTCGGACTCTCGGGCTTCTCTGATTTCAAAAGAGAAAGGCGCCTCAGGCTCCGGCTTCTTTTGAAGATGCCGTGGCAACTGCCGCGGTTTGAGATATTCCTCTGGAAGCACGTGCCCAGCCTAACCGACTAGAACAACGCTGAATAGCTTGGCAACGCCCAATTGATGGGCGTCTGGCCAAGCTCTTCAAGAGCATTATTGACTTTGCTGAATGGCCGAGATCCGAAGAATCCTCGCGAAGCAGACAACGGGCTGGGGTGAACAGATTCAATAAGTACTGATTTGTCCAGATAATGCTTTGCAGATATCGCGTCGTTGCCCCATAAGACTGCGACGAGCGACTTATCTTTTCTGTTGTTGAGAGTAGATAAAGCTTGTGCTGTAACTTCTTCCCACCCAATTCCGCGATGAGACCCGGCTGTACCGGATTCAACCGTGAGGACTCTGTTCAGAAGCATGACACCCTGCTCAAACCATGGTGTGAGGTCACCATTGGATGGCTGGGGGCACCCAATATCTTTCTGAAGTTCTGTGAATATGTTCCTCAAGCTTCGAGGCAGTTGGCGTTGTTCTGGTGAAACCGAGAAAGACAACCCAACCGCATCTTCTGGCGTGGGGTAAGGATCTTGACCCAGGATCACAACCTTGACTAAATAAATAGGAATTGTGAACGCTCGCATTACGTTGTGTTGCTTAGGAAAGAACGTTCTACCTTGATCTAGGTCACGTGTAAGTCGTGATTGGATCTCAAGGAGAAGTGGTTGGACAGACTGAAGTGGCTCAACCCAACTCTGATGAATATCCCCTGATTGGGCTAATTCCTCAAGATTGAGGCTGAGAGTCATCTTTGTGTTCTGTTGAATGCCCCGAGTGGGAATTTTGGTGAGCTTGGTGATCAAGACTTCGCTTGTGAACGCTCTGAACTTTCTCTGTGAGATAGGAAATTACGGTGGCCGTCGTAGCACCAACAATGATCATGCCACCAAGCATGAGCAATGAGGCGTAAATGCGGCCAAAGATAGTGACGGGAACCATGTCACCATAACCCACAGTCGTAATGGTTTCGATTGCCCACCAGACTGCATCACCATAGCTGGTAATACTGGCTCCCGGCGCTCTGCGTTCTGCGCCATACACAGCGAGTGACAAGACGTAGATATACATCAATGCAAAGGATGCTGCATAGGCAACCAAACGTGCCCGTACAGAAGACCCCTGCTTTCCTCTAAACCAACGCAGTCGCGATAAATACATCAGAAGAAGGAAAGGTCTCGTGAAGGGGATTGCCATAGAAATGAGATCTATGACGTTGCGCTTGAAGAAGACCCGCTTGTCGTTCGACAGTGTGAGACGAACGAAATAGTCGATGATGAAGGTAACCCAGATAATTCCGAGCATCACGAGGATGTACTTGTCTATTCCCTGAGTAAAGACCTCATCGTTAAGAATGAGCACGGAGTAACCAAGAAGAAAGATAAAGGACAGGAAGATGAAAGGAAGCGTGGTGTATTTCTCCCACGTGATCTCTTTAGGGCTTCGTGTGTCTTCCACCAACATGCCGTCTGCGTTCATTACCAGTGGCTTGGGACTCTTTTCCATAGTTCTAGGCTAGTAAATATGAGCACACAACGGGTCGCGTTATGGGATAACGCCCGTTTTGGTGCCATTGCTTTGATGGTTGCTGGCCACACTCTCACCAAGATGGTGGGAGAAAATGATGCCGCATTTACTCTTTACGTCTTTATCTACGCCTTCCATGTCCCTGTGTTTGTTGCTGTTTCTGGTTACTTCACAAAGGGGACAGCACCAGATGACAACAGAATCAGGTCCGTTTTCACAGACATTCTTGTTCCGTATCTCATCTTTGAAGTCATTTGGTCAGTCGTTCTTTTCCTCTACAACGGCAGCTTCCGTTTGGACGTCACTCGAGCATCTTGGACATTGTGGTTCCTGCTCGCTTTAGCAATCTGGCGCATAATTTTGCCCTATCTGGTCGCATTGAAATATCCCCTGCTGATTAGCATCGTGATTTCCATCGCTGCAGGTTACTTTCCTATTGACCAAACCTTTTCAGCTGCCCGTGTGTTGGGTTTCTTGCCCTTCTTCGTATTCGGCTGGCAGCTGCGCCAATGGAATCTCGGCGAGCGCTGGATGGCGCTACGTTCCCAGTCCGTCATTCGCTGGCGAGTGGCAGCAACCACGTTCATGCTGGCCGTTGCAGTTTCTATTTCGTTGAGCGTTCCGTTTTGGCGTGAAGTGCAGATTCGTAGCTTCATTACTTATGACGCAGGCTATGCGTCATTTGGCTACGACCAGTGGTGGTCCGGCGCTGTGCGTCTTGCCGCCATGGTTGTAGCTGCCGGAATGATTATGGCTTTCCTCATTTTGATTCCTCGCGAACAAACATGGTTTACCCAGTTCGGGCAAGCGACGATGTATGTCTACCTTCTGCACACGTTCGTGCTCTACCCACTGCGTGAAAACGGAGTTCTCGATGGGGAACGTCCCTTCTGGTACATCTTGCTTGCTGTCGTTCTCTCGTTTGGGTTGACCGTTGTGTTGTCTACAAAACCGGTTGTCAAACTGTTCAAACCTCTGGTTCAACCCAACCTCAATTGGCTCTTTGTTACACCCCGTGACGCTTCCCGTTGAGTAGCTTTCCTTCTGGGCGTAACGTCATAGCAAGTTTTGATTACCCAAATAAGGAGCACACCATGAGCGACAACCAAGCCAACTGGAAGTTTGAAACCAAGCAGATTCACTCTGGAGCACAGCCAGACCCAGTGACTAATGCTCGTGCTACCCCGATTTACCAAACCACCTCTTACGTGTTCAACAACGCCGAGCACGCTAAGAACCTCTTTGCTCTGGCAGAGTTTGGAAACATCTATACCCGCATCCAGAACCCCACTCAGGACGTTGTTGAGCAGCGAGTCGCTGCTCTCGAAGGCGGAACCGCAGCGCTTCTTGTCTCTTCTGGTCAGGCCGCAGAGACTTTTGCAGTGCTCAACATTGCCGAAGCTGGTGACCACATTGTGTCTTCAAGCTCTATTTATGGTGGCACCTACAACTTGTTCAAGTACACCCTGGCCAAACTCGGTATCGAAGTTACCTTCGTAGAAAACCAAGATGATGCTGACGAGTGGCGTGCAGCCGTTCGCCCCAACACCAAGCTTTTCTTCGGTGAAACCATTGGTAACCCCCGTATCAACATTTTGGATATTGGACTTGTTTCCAAGGTTGCGCACGAGGCAGGTGTTCCCCTCATCGTGGACAACACAATCGCTACCCCCTACCTGATCCGTCCTCTCGAGCACGGAGCTGACATTGTTGTACACTCCGCAACCAAGTTCCTAGGCGGTCACGGAACAGTCATCGGCGGAATCATTGTTGACGGCGGAAAGTTTGAATGGTCTAAGAACGTTGAGAAGTTCCCTGGCCTGACAGAACCTGACCCCTCTTACCACGGTGCAAGTTACACAACCGTACTTGGCGATTCGATTGCGTACATCATCAAGGCACGTGTCCAGTTGCTGCGTGACCTTGGTTCATCTATTGCTCCTGCAAGCGCATGGCAAATAATCCAAGGAATTGAAACCTTGAGCCTGCGTATTGAACGTCACGTTGAAAATGCGACCGCTATTGCTCAGTGGTTAGAAGCACACCCCCAGGTTGCTTCCGTGAACTACGCAGCATTGCCTTCAAGCCCGTGGTACACCGCAGCAAACCGCTATGCCCCCAAGGGCGTTGGTGCTGTGCTCTCCTTTGAACTCAAGGGAGGAGTTGAAGCAGGTAAGGCATTTGTTGACAACCTAGATCTCTTTAGCCACCTCGCAAATATCGGTGATGTTCGCTCATTGGTGATCCACCCAGCATCTACAACCCACTCACAGCTCACTCCAGAACAGCAGCTAACTACTGGTGTGACTCCAGGATTGGTTCGTTTATCCGTTGGGCTTGAGAATATTGATGACCTCAAAGCAGACCTTCAACAAGGGCTGGATGCAGCGGCTTCGATTTGAGCAGGAACGTATCTTGACGAATCCTCAGCTTAGATTCACCAGCCGTGAATATCCAGAACAAGTCAAAAGCTTGCTAGCGTTACTATCTTGAGGGCTGACATATTCAGCTATCCATAGAGCTGAATTCGAGAGGCAGTCTTGGCTATTTCCACTAGTTTTCGTTTGTGGGCTTCCCTACTTGTAGTTGTGCTTTCAATAGTGGGATTTCAATTGTCAATTCTCACTACATCTATGTTGTTTGTGCTCTGTTTTGTAGTCTTGACTTTTCTTTACGCCAAGAAATTGGGGTTGGTTCTTTCCGGTACTGCAGCATTCCTAATGTTGGGGTCAACTGTTCTTGTTTCAGGACTGCTAGGGACATTTATCCAAACTCAATACGTCCAAACAATTGCAGATTCATTGGGTCTGGTGACTTTTGTCGCAATTGGAATTGAGTTTGCTACTCAATCAAAGGCGATTGTAAAAACAAGTGTCCTAGGTTGGGGAAGAGCTCAAACTATTTCTCTTATTGGGCCTCTCTTTTTTTGCATTTCTTTCCTAGCTTCAAGGTTTTTGCCGCAGGGTAACAAATTTGCCTGGGTTATGAATAATGACGCAGTCAATAACATCCTCATGGTCAGGGACTTAACAAATGACGGCGGCGTACTCATCGGCGATGGAGGAAATCCTGTCCCCTTTACCACTTCCTTACTCTCAATATTTCTGGTTCAGCCAAATACCGACTACGAACAACATGGAAATCTCATGGCTGATGTCCTCGGAATGCAGATGTATTGGCTTTTCACAGGAATTCTTCTCGGGTTAGCTGCTGGTCTGTTGGGAGCAGAGATTTCCCGTCGTCAGAACCTTTCCCAGAAATGGCAGATTCTTTCTGCTGGAGTTGCTTCCTTTGCTACAACAATGTGGTTCATTGTTGGATATCCGATTGAATACGGTTTTCTTAATGCTGCGCTGGGGCTGGCACTTCTATTGGTTGCCACTCTCGCTTTTCAATTCCAGGAAGAGCAGCCTGCTGTAGTTCTTGGTGTTTTATTTCTGTCATCTCTACTAATCATTGCTACATGGACGCCAACAGTTATTTTTATTCTTGCGTTCATAGCCATTGTTGTTGTCCGACAGAGAAAAACCATTTTTGTGTCAGATTTATCTGTTCTGTTTACCTGGGGTTTCCCAATGGTCATCACAATAGCTTTTGGCCTAGTAATTACTATCCCAAGTTTTATAAGAACCTCTTCGCTTTTGTCTTCTCCAGGGGGCGTTGAACATATACCGACTGCGATGTTGTGGCTTCTTCCACTCTGCTTGGTATTGATTAGCCTGGTTGTATTTGGACCGAAGTCATCCAAATTTATTGCATACTCCTCTGTTGGTATTGCCCAACTTATTGCAGTGAATGGACTTCTATTTCTCAATCGAAACTTAGAGGACCCTTGGACCTATTACCCATTCAAGATGCTCTGGTTTGGTTCGGCATTTATTTGCCTAATCATCATTCCAATCGTGTTTGTATTCATAAGTAAACAGAAACAAAAAATACTGCGTTACTCTCTTGCTTCGCTCTTTACATTCACCTTGTTGATAGCACTCAACTGGTCGATTCCAAAACCCTCGACATTTGCTTTGAAAGATATATCTTCGATTTTCTTTTCCCCTCAAGGGGAGCTGTTTAATGATGAAGTCGCGACTCAAATGTTTAAGGATGACAACGAATCCCTCGTTGTTTATTGGATTTCGCAACGTGGCGATCAAGCAAGTGCTCTGAATTTTTGGAATATTTCGAATTGGGCCAATTCGTTAAAACCGAATGTTTATGACATTCGATACCTTGCCTACTATTTGCCGCCAACAGACCCAAAACTACTCTGCGACTTGGCTAGTTTGGCCAAAACTGAGCTAAAGGTTGTTTCCTCTGATGAGGATTTACAGTCGGGCTTATACGAATTTTGTCCTGATTTGCCCATTTCTATTTCTCGCGGCTAATTCCCCTGCAATTACTCTAAATTGCTGGGGTAGTCTCTTCACATGGTTGAACCGATGATTGAAGTTGATGACCATGGCCACATCCGGCAGCTGAGACTCAACCGCGCCGAAAAAATGAATGCCGCCAATCGGCAGATGCTCTCCGAGCTTTCTCTTGCCTACGCAGAAGCAGACCGCGACGACAATATCCGCGTCTTAGTTGTCTCTGCCGCGGGCGAGCATTTCACAGCAGGCCTGGATCTTGCAGATGTGTTGGGAACTGCAAATGAGTCAGGTCTTCAGCTCACACCAGCCGGAGGGCTGGACCCCTGGGGGATCACTACCCAGCCCATTTCAAAACCTGTTGTTGTGGCAGTTCAAGGAACTTGTCTCACTCTCGGTGTTGAGCTCATTTTGGCATCTGAGCTTTCTGTTGCTGATGAGACAACAGTTTTTGGGCAGCTGGAAGTCACGCGCGGAATCATGCCTTTTGGCGGTGCTACCACCCGCTTCCCAGCCCGGGTAGGGTGGGCCTACGCATCTCGATATTTGCTAACTGGTGAAACGTTCAACGCAGAGGAAGCACTTCGTATTGGCCTCATCAATGAAGTAGTCCCTCGCGGAACACAGGTCGAGCGAGCAATGGAGCTTGCTGGACTGATTGCCGATCAGGCTCCCCTTGCTGTTCAAGCAACACTGAGGAATGCGCGAATGGCGCGAGCAGCAATTGAAATAGAAGCTTTGGGTGCATTGCCCCAGGAATTAGCCGGACTTCTCTCTAGCGAGGATTTCAAAGCGGGTGTTGCCTCCTTTGCGACGAGGTCAAAGCCCACGTTCTCAGGCAAGTAGGCTTAATGAACTATGGATTGGCAAGATTCCGCCGATAACCTGCCCTCAGGATTCATCACTGACGAGCAGGTTCGCTCTGTTGCCGGAAAACCTCCCGTCACAGGTGCTTGGCGCGATGGCGATGCACCTGGAAACCGACAGTTTGCCAATCTAGGCCCGTTTGATTTTGAATGTGGGGGCTCTCTTCCTCACGTTCGTATTGCCTACGAAACATGGGGAACCCTCAACGAAGATAAAGACAATGCAGTCCTGGTTCTCCATGCTCTCACCGGAGACAGCCATGTTGTGGGGCCCGCCGGAGGCGGTCACACCACAGCTGGCTGGTGGAATGAGGTTGTTGGCCCAGGTCTTGCCATCGACACCGATAGGTGGTTTGTCGTTGCACCCAATGTTTTGGGAGGCTGCCAAGGTTCTACCGGTCCAGCATCACTTGCACCGGACGGATACGAATGGGGCTCTCGTTTCCCCTACACAACAATCCGTGACCAAGCACGTGCCCAAGCGCTGTTCTCTGACGTGATTGGCATAGACAAGTGGGCTGCTGTTATTGGTGGCTCCATGGGCGGTATGCATGCACTCGAATGGGGTGCAATGTTCCCCGAGCGCGTCGAGCGCTTGGCGGTGCTTGCCGCACCACCAGCAACAAGCGCTGATGAGATTGCATTGAACACAGTTCAGATAGAAGCGATCATGCTAGATCCAGCTTTTCGTGCAGGTCACTATTACGAGGCTGCGGATGGTGTGGGCCCATATCGGGGCCTGGCACTGGCGCGCAGAATTTCCTTCCAGAACTTTCGCACACCCGCTGAGCTCAATGAACGCTTTGATCGTTCCTCTCAAAGCGACATCAGTCCTTTAGGTAAGGGTGGTCGTTTTGCTGTGGCCAGCTATCTAGACTTCCATGGCAACAAATTCACTCGCCGCTTTGATGCGAACAGCTATGTCACTCTCGTCGAAGCCATGAACTCACACGATTTGGGTCGTAATCGAGAAAGTATTGAATCAGTGCTGGAATCGATCACGATTCCCACACTGATTATTGGTATCGACAGTGACCGTTTCTTCCCCTTGGCTGGCCAACAACGACTTGCTTCCCACATCCCCGGAAACATCAATGGCGATGTGCCTGCTCTATTGAAATCAGACTTTGGTCACGATGCATTCTTGATCGAATCCGATTTTGTGGGTGAACAACTCAGCAGGCTTCTTGCAACCTAAGTTTAGGTTTACAGCTTCGAGGTAAAGCCCCTGAGCCATGCTGTGAATTCGCTACCCAGATCATCTCTCTCACTTGCGAGCTCGACAATTGTCTTGAGATAAGAAAGTCGGTCACCGGTATCAAAACGGCGGCCTTCAAAAACCAGTCCAATAACTGGTCCTGCTAATTCTGGGTGAGCTGCCATCTCATTCAATGCATCGGTTAGCTGGTATTCCCCGCCCAGACCGGGCTTAAGGTTCCTGAGCACCTCAAAGACGCCTGGTTGTAATACATAACGACCGATCACGGCAAAGTTCGAGGGTGCTGCTTCGGTAGATGGTTTTTCGACCAACTCAGAAACCTCAACAACGTTGTCGTGACGATTTCCAGTTCGAACAATTCCGTACTTGTGAACGTCACTTTCAGGAACTTCCATCAATGCAACAACATTTGCTTGCTGATTGTTGGCAATCTCGATCATGTCTTTGAGGAGAGTGCTGTTTGCTTCAATGAGATCGTCACCGAGAAGCACGGCAAACGGTTCATTGCCCACAAAAGTTTCGGCCTTAGAAATAGCGTGGCCAAGTCCTAATGGGTCTCCCTGACGGACGTAGTGCAAATCAGCAAGACCTGTTGCCTCTGCAACAACACCTAAGCGGTCTTTGTCACCTTTTTCAATAAGCAGGTTTTCAAGTTCGACGGCGCGGTCAAAATGGTTTTCTAAAGCGTTTTTGTGTCGTCCTGTAATCATGAGGACATGTGCAAGACCTGCGCCAACAGCTTCTTCAACAACGTATTGAATTGCTGGCTTATCAACTACAGGCAGCATCTCTTTAGGCAAAGCTTTTGTTGCGGGAAGGAACCTCGTACCTAAGCCTGCTGCAGGAATAACTGCCTTGGTTATGTTGCTCACAATTCCACACTACCTGCGAGGTTGTAAGGCAAGGACGTGGCTTTCGGCTTTGATTCATAAGGAATCCACACCGAAACTGCCAGAAGTACTACTTCCCCAATATTTCGTAGCGTAAGCAAGCTCAATTCAAGAGGTTGAACATTGAGCAGACCCGCATAAAGGTAAGGGTAAAAGCTTTGCGTTAGTGCCGCCAACACAAGGGCAACTACTGCAGGCGCGACGAAGCGTACGCGCTCCATCACTAGCCCGGCAATGATGGGGGCAGCAAGCCACCCAATGTATTGAGGCGAACCAACCTTATTGAAAACAATAAGAACCATTGTGAGCGCAAGTGCGACCGCGGGCAGAACATGGCTGGGATTTGAGCCTTTGTGGTGAAGCAGCATTCCCCAGCCCAAAATTCCCACAAATCCCAGAGCAATAAGGACCGAGGAAAGATCTGCAGCAATGTTTGCTCCTTCACCCGATACCTGAAAGGTCAAAATCACGGTGTCGTAGTAGACGGCATAACCTTCTTGGCCCAGCGCAGCTAGCCAGAGAAAAGGAGTTGCGAGTGGAGCCTCTATTTGCAACCCCCGTGTGGTTTGCTGTCCAAGAAAACTGAACAGGTTACTTGCTCCGCCGAGAATAACTGCAATGGCAACTATCACTCCGGAGGTGACCAACACAGAGATAAAGACTTTTTTTCGGCGATCAACGGCAACCAAGACTGCTGCGATAAGAGCCGCTGGAGAAACTTTGATCCACGTAGCGATAGTGAGTAAAGCGCCAGCTAAAGCCGGACGTTCTACAGCAGCAAGTAAACCAACAATTGCCAAAGGTGTGATGACTGAATCTAACCGTGCAACTGCAATAGGTCCCAGTAGTAACAAGAATGCGAGCCACCACCACGCAGCCACGCGCTGCACCTTGTTTCGAGTACTTCCCCTTGCTGAATACAGCAAATATGCGAAGGCGACGGCATTCAAACCAGTTACGAGTACTACCCAGCCCAGGGCATAAGAACCCTGCCCGGCAAGAAGTGGCAGCAATATGGGAACCAAGGCCAAAACGGGATAAACCCACACTGTGTCAATTCCAATAGTTCCTGCGCCTTGAGCAGCTTGTGCAGCCCACATCTCATAGACGAAGGAGACATCTCCGTACGGGACTGCCTCAGCAACATAGCCTTGCCAGCCCAGCCACACACTGACCAAAACAAAAGCTGCCCACAACAAAAGTGAGCTCCCCCAGATTCGTGGCTTCATAACTATGAAGTACTGCCCTGTGTTATGAGTTCGTGAACAACAAGTGATACCTGATCAGCAATTTCTAGCGCAGGAAATGGACCCTGCTGTGCAGCACGAAGTCCTGCTTGACTATGAAGATAAACACCCGTAGCTGCATACTCAGCTAGCTCCGTGAGATGCGGAACTCGATTGTGACTATGCGTAGCAATAATGGCGGCAATAATTCCAGCTAGAACGTCACCTGTTCCTGCTGTGGCTAACCACGTTGTTGGTGCTGTCACCCGAGTGATAAACCTGCCACCGGATTCGTGCTCAGGTGCAGCAATGATCGTTTCGAAGCCTTTGAGCACGACCACGACACCGAGTTCATCAGCTGCCCGTGGAGCCCAGTCCTCGTTGGGGTCTTCGCCTTGAGGAATGAGACGTTCCAGTTCGCCCTCATGGGGAGTAATGACCGCTGGCGCAGATACTTTGTCCAATAAAGCCAATCCACCAGCATCCACGACCACGGGTTGCAACCCTAAACATGCACGAGAAAGATCTGGCAATTCTGGATTGAAATATGGGTCTGCCTCCATGCCAGAGCCAACGAGCCAGGCATCGACGGCCCCAGAAACAGTCACTGTTTCAGGCCGTCTGGCCAACACCAAGGATGCAGGTTCCTTTTCGCCGAGGAATCTCACCATGCCGATGCCTGTGCGGTGGGCTGCCTCTACTCCCAGAACAGCAGCTCCCGGATAGGTGGCTGAACCTGTGACAACTCCAAGAACCCCATGAGAGTACTTGTTGTCTTGGGGAGTGGGAATACGAATGTGAGCAGCTGCCTCAGCTGCTCCCCATTCGCCGATGTGTTCCATGTTCCCAGTCTTGTTCATTTGGGAAAGAACTACCACCGGCGAGTGGCATCGTTGACTTCACCCACAAGCTCTTCAATGATGTCTTCCAGGAAGAGCACACCGGTCGTTTCACCAGTCGCATCAACGACGCGGGCAAGGTGAATACCTGTGCGCTGCAGTTGAGCAAGGACATCTTCGAGGTCAGTGGATTCACTGACAGAAGCGAGTTGCCTAATTCGCTTTGTTTTGATTGGACCTGTGTGAGTTCCTGCTTCAGAAATGTCATCATCATAGGTGAGTACGTCTTTGAGGTGGATATACCCAATAGGTTCCTGTTGGGCATCACTGATGACGTAGCGAGAGAAGCCATACTTTGCTACAGCCTGTTCCAGCTCGCTGACGGTGGAGCTTTCACTCAATGTGACCAAGTTATCTATTGAAACTTTGATGTCGCCTGCTTTTTTCGTAGTGAAATCAAAAGCAGCAGAAAGAGTTCCCGAGCTGTCCTCGATGGTTCCCTCTCGGGTGGAGTGGGAGACAATCGTGGCTACCTCATTGAGAGTAAACACACTGTTTGCTTCTTGACGCGGCTGTACCCGACACAGCTTCAGCACACCATTAGCTATTTCATTCATGACCCAGATCACTGGCTTCACAACGCGTGCAACAAAGACCAACGGGGGAGCCAAGATCAAAATGGCTTTATCTGGAACGGAGAACGAGGCGTTCTTGGGAACCATTTCTCCAAATATCACGTGCAAGAACGTGACCAGCACCAAAGCAAAGATGAAGCTAATCGCAGAAATCCAACCTGGTGCCAAGCCAGTTCCATACAGTGCCATCTCCATCAGGTGGTGAATGGCCGGTTCTGACACGTTCAAAATAAGCAGAGAGGCAACCGTAATTCCCAACTGGCTTGTAGCCAGCATTAAGCTGACGTGCTCCATGGCATAAAGAGCTGTCTTAGCTGAAGCTTTGCCCTTGTTGGCTAGAGGTTCGATTTGCGAGCGCCTCGCAGAGATCACAGCAAACTCTGCTGCCACGAAGAAAGCGTTGAGGGCGAGCAGAACCACAAGCCAAATCAGTCCAGCCCAATCACTCATCGCTCTCACCACCCTCGTTGGGAGGTGCCGGGGTGAAACGAAGACGATCAATACGACGCCCGTCCATGCGAACAACCTTGAATTCTCCACCAGGAACGTGGACAGTGTCTCCTTGTTCGGGGATACGACCTAATTCACTCATTACGAAACCGGCTACGGTTTCATAGTTCTCGTTTTCTGGAACGGTAATCCCAGCGCGCTCTTCGAGTTCATCTGGTCTGAGGGACCCTGGGAAGGTGAGGTATTCGGCGGTGGAGACTACTCCTGCGCGAGAACGGTCGTGTTCATCGGCGACTTCACCGACTAGTTCTTCTACGAGGTCTTCGAGTGTGGCAATTCCTGCCGTGCCACCGTATTCGTCGACAACCATGGCCATTTGTAGGCCCTTGCCACGTAATTCGGCCAAGAGTGCATCAAGAGACATCGTGTCTGGAACACGTAATGGCTCACTCATGAGTGCGGAGACGGGAACCTCGCTGCGTCGTTCTCGGGGCACTGAGATAGCGTTCTTGACATGCACGACACCGACAACATCGTCGAGGCTGTCTTCGGCCACTGGGAAACGGGAGAATCCCGTTTTCCGGGCCAACTCAAGAACTGCTCGAGCTGAATCTCCTGGTTCTAAAGATTCAATTCGCAAGCGCGGGGTCATGACGTCACTGGCGGAGAGCTCGCTGAATGCAAGAGTCTTGCCCAGCAGGGTTGCCGTATCAGCTTCCAGAGCACCCTCACTAGCTGACCGTCGCAGGAGTGAGGAGAGTTCCTCAGCAGAACGAGCCCCGGAGAGCTCCTCTTTGGGTTCTAAACCGAATCCTCGCAATACCGAATTGGATAGTCCGTTGAGGAAAGCAATAACAGGTTTGAATAGAAACGTGAACGCGGTTTGAAAAGGGATAACTACTTTGGCAGTTGCTTGAGGAATTGCCAAAGCAAAGTTCTTAGGGACGAGTTCACCAATAATCATGGAGAGCACTGTGGCAATAACCACAGCACTCACACCTGCAACGGTTCTAATGACAGCCTCATTCCAGCCGAGTGCTGAAAGTGGCTGAAACAGCAATGCAGAGAGCGCTGGTTCCATCAAGAAACCCGTGAGCAGGGTTGTGAGGGTAATTCCCAATTGCGCGCTTGAGAGGTGCGTTGACGTGATCGTCAACGCCTTGATGGTCATGCTGAGACCTTTGACGCCTCGCTCCCTCTGTGCCTCAAGTTCAGGGCGATCGAGATTGACCAGGGCAAACTCTGCTGCGACAAAGAAACCGGTTCCTACGGTCAGCAAAAGACCAAAACCGAATGCAATCCATTCGCTAGCCACCAAGACCACCACGCTCTCGGCGTGAGTGAGACAGAATAATGTCGTGGTTTCGGGCTCGCGGGGGGTCATCCATTGCACTTGTAGTTTAGCGAAGTTGCTGAGTAAAGCCTCTCAACGATGCTATGACAGGCTGACAAACCTCAACGGAACTTCAATAGACACATCTGTACCACCCTCTGGTGCTGGGCCCCATTCGATACTGCCACTGAGCTCGCCTTGGATGAGTGTTTTCACAATCTGTGTACCCAGGCCATCACCGATTTCACCTTCTGGTAGGCCCGTTCCGTTATCAACGATGTGAACGCTGAGAGCTTCATCAGTGCGGTTGGCTTCAATGATGACTGTTCCCTCACGGCCTGCAAGGCCGTGCTCAACTGCATTGGTCACGAGCTCTGTAAGAGCAAGTGCCAGCGGTGTGGCATATTCGCTCGGGAGAACACCGAAGCTTCCAGAAAGTCTGGGGTGAACGGTGGTGCCGTGAATGGCGGCAACTTCAGCGCTGAGCATCAGTACTCGGTTGAAGACATCATCGAAGTCCACATTTTGACTCAGGCCCTCAGACAAGGTGTCGTGGACCACTGCGATGGAGGCAACGCGTCGCATTGCCTGGGTAAGTGCTTCACGTGCTTCGTCAGACTGTGTTCTGCGAGCTTGGATACGCAACAGTGATGCCACCGTTTGTAGGTTGTTCTTTACTCGGTGGTGAATCTCGCGGATTGTTGCATCCTTAGTGATGAGTTCCATCTCTTGGTTTCGAAGCTCAGTGACATCACGGCAGAGCACAATCGCTCCGGTTCGCTCACCGAGGTGGCGAATAGGGATTGTGCGAAGAGAGATGGTTACTCCCCTGGCTTCAATATCTGCCCGCCACGGTGCACGACCGGTGACAACGACGGGTAATGACTCATCGACGTTGATTTTTCCGGTCAAAACACGAGTAGTGACCTCTGCGAGGGTTTCACCCTCGAGCTCATCATTAAAGCCGATGCGGTTGAAAGCAGAAAGTGCGTTGGGGCTGGCGAAGGTGACCACACCGTCGACATCCAGACGGATCAAACCATCTGTGGCACGCGGTGCACCACGCCTCGGTGAGGGTGCTGCATCTAAGTCAGGAAAATCACCTGTGGCGATCATGTCGAAGAGATCATTAGCGCAGGAATTGAAAGTCAATTCCTGACGACTAGGAGAGCGACTCTCGGACAGGTTTGTGTGCAGGGAGATGACGGCAATAGGGCTTGTTGGTGCCGGGTCGCTTGATCCCTGGCGGACACGGCGCACGACCGGAACGGCACGAACTCGTGTGGGGGTTTCTTCGTACCACGCAGGTGAAGAAGATTCGATAATGGCAGAAGTTTCATAGGCTTCACTGACCTGAGCACGCCACTCCGCTTTGATTTTCTGCCCTACAAAGTCGCGATAAAACAAGGTTGCTGAGCTAGATGGGCGGGCATGTGACACGGCA
Source organism: Aurantimicrobium sp. INA4 (assembly GCF_027924525.1). Classification (NCBI taxonomy): domain Bacteria; kingdom Bacillati; phylum Actinomycetota; class Actinomycetes; order Micrococcales; family Microbacteriaceae; genus Aurantimicrobium; species Aurantimicrobium sp. INA4. The sequence continues at coordinate 1,261,345 of NZ_AP027040.1, forward strand.
ACAAAAGAGCCATCTGTTGTGGGAGCCCACAACACAATGTCGGCAAAGGCGAGGTCAGCGATGAGCTGCCAGTCACCAATAAGCATGTGAAGCCATTCAATATCGGCGGCTGAGCCAATTCCTTGAGCTTCCATGATGTTGCTGAGAGTCGACATACCTCTAGCCTAGAGTCATGCGTAAGAAGTGGTTGTGGCGGACACTAGCTGTTCTCGCCGGGATTGTGGTGGTGACTGTTGTGGCATTTACGGTAAGCCCTTGGCCCAGTGCTTTGATTATTCGCCAGGTGTTCCAAGATGGCGCGAAAAAAGTAGCGGCCATCATGGAGCCCTATGCGCCCACCAGCGGTGTTGATTCTGTCTTGGACGTCCAATATGCCGAAGGCTCAACTGAGCCCTACGTCACACCATCTAGCTTTACGCAACTAGACGTGTTTTATCCCACTGGAACGACTGAGCCCTTAGGAACAGTTATTTGGACTCATGGTGGCGCATGGATTTCAGGTAACAAGTCCAATGACCGCAGTTACTTTGAAATATTGGCTTCAAAGGGTTACACCGTTGTCGGTCTCAACTACACCTATGGGCCTGAGGCGCAGTATCCCACTGCAGTTTTTGAACTCAACCAAGCACACAAGTTTTTGCTGGAGAACTCAGACAAATTCCACATCAACCCTGATGCAATCGTGCTCGCAGGTGACTCTGCCGGAGCCCAGCTCACCAGCCAACTGGCCACCATCATTACCAAGCCTTCCTATGCCGCTGGCATGAAAATCACTCCTGCTCTCTCACCCGAGCAACTCCAAGGTGTTGTTCTCAACTGTGGCGTATATGAAGTGACGTCACTTCTGGGACAAAAGGGAATCTTGGGCTGGGGCGATGACGCATCGCTGTGGGCCTACACAGGAGACCGAGATCTGGTTAACTCCGCAGCTGTTGCTGAAATGTCCACCATTCATCACGTGGATGGAAACTTCCCGGAAACCTATATCTCTGGCGGTAATGCTGATCCACTCACGGCGGAGAACTCTAAGCCTTTCGCTGCAAAGCTGCAGTCACTGGGCGTAAACGTCACGGAACTGTTTTGGCCGGATGACTACACACCGCCACTTCCGCATGAATATCAATTCAGGCTGAATCTTGATGCTGCTCAAACGGCATTGACGCAAACGCTTGCTTTCTTGGACGAGAGAATCGGTTCTTCTTCTGCCCAGTAACAGGCGCGCTGTGTGAAAGCACGCCTGCAATCTCAACAAACCTCTTGCGTAGCTTGCTCGTGTGAGCCGACATACTCAACGGTTTTCCGCTTGCATAGCTGGCGTTGAGAGCTTTCTCATCCAGAGGCAGCTCGTACACCTCGTGCAAACCAGCAAAACGGCTCAGTGTTTCTGCCGCATGGGAACTACCTCTGGGATCTAATCCAGGTCTGACCTTATTGACCACAATCAAACGCAGTGACTGCGGAAACAAGTCAACGAGGACATCGTGGGCACGGATAAACCTGGCAATACCCAGTGCATCAGCACTTGCAACCTCCACAATGCAATCAGCATGCTTCAACACCGTGAGTGTTGCCGCGTTACGCCTGGGCGCGAAGAGATCACTTGTGATCTCTTCATCTGTTTCCAGATTGAAACCCACATCAACAACCACCGCATCAAAGGCTTCAGCAGCGCAGCTCAGAACAAGCTTCACCCGCTCTGCTGTGAGCTCAGGCCACCTGTCTGTTCTGGTTATCCCGGAGAGAACACGTAAGTTTCCTACTGAGGTTGACACGTGGTGAGTGAGGTTTTCTATGTCCTGTGCTGTGAGAGTCCCTGACTCTGCCAAACGGCATGCTGCAGCTAAACCTGCCGCTTCATCGATGATGCCAAGTGTGGGAGCAATGGCTCCGCCATAGCTATCAGCATCAATGAGAAGCACTGACTGACCCAATTCAGCTAGCTCAGCTGCCAGATTGATGGCAACGGTGGTTCGACCTGGTGCTCCTGTTGGCCCCCACACAGCAATGAGCAGGCTCATGAGCTCTTCCCGCGGGTTGGGACGAGGGAAAGAGCATCACCATTGGCTTGAGACTCTAGGAGAGCAGCGACCTTGTTTTGTGGGACCACGAGTTCGACCCGCACTCCCCCGTTAGATGCTGCCAAACCGGTTGCCTCGGTGATGTGTGCAATCTGAGCACCAGAGATGATGACGGATGGTGGGCCGAAGACGCCCTGGCCCGCCGCCATCGATGCCCAGACATCCACAGAAGTGCCGACCACAGCTTCTGACGCAAGTGGAACGTCAAGCTGGACCACCACATTCGTGGTCGCGACCTGCTTGGCTGTTCCCACTGCGCTGACCGGAACAAGCTCCCCAGCACCAACGGCTTTGGTCACCACTGATCCAGGTGTGAAGGCGTTTGCGGTGAGGTAGGAGGTTCCAGAGCTACCAAGCTTTACATCTGTGAGAACGAGGTCGTTCTTGTCGAGGACGTGGCCTGGTGTGAGCGTTTTTGAGGCAACATAAACCGCGGTGGTGCTCTCTGTTGCCGTGACGAGAGCAAAGCCCCCCAGTGCTGCGCCCACAACGAGCGCTAATCCGATAAAGAGTCGCATGTCGAGGCGACGTGTCTTTGTGTGAGTCATGAGAAGAATCTTCTCGAAAGCTTGTGAGGACTGAAGAAAGTTATCCACAGATTTTTCCCTGCCAGGTTTTTGAGTCTCGTATTTTCCTAGTCTGGGAACATGAATGATTTTGGCTCTACTGACGTGAATACTGACCGTTTTCTTACCGCGACCGAAGCAGCAGAACTCTTGAAAGTTTCTGTTGCCGATGTGCATGAACTCATCAACTCTGGTGAGCTCCAGGCATTCCAAGTGGGGAGCCGCGGTCCCTGGCGGATAGAACACGACATTCTTGAGCTGTTTATTGCTGAGCAATACGAGATTTCACGTCGCAGCGCCATGTGGAACAACTCATCTTTGGCCTCAGCTAACAACATCACTGATTTCTAAAGCTTCCCCATCAAGAAGGGCTTCCCGAATTTGTCGGGAAGCCCTTCTTGCTTTTTCCTGAAATTCACGGAGCTCATTCGATACGGACGTAGAGAACCTCATTCAAGGCGCAGATGATCATGCCCTGTGATGTGCGCAGATCAAGGTGGTCATGCCCCACATGATCGATTATTCCTCTGAATGTTTCTGCAGCTGTGTAGACATAAACAGGCTTGCGTCTGCGGCCAATATCTCGAAGCACGAATGCCAGGTTGACCTTCTGAGCCAGCCGGGGGCGTGAGGAAAGAGCTTCCAAGGCGCTATCTGTGACCTCGCCAACCTGATTACCTAGGCTAAGTCGTTCAAGTTCGTTGGGAATTCGAAGTGATCTCACTGCCTGCAAGGCAACGATGAGTGCGCCGTGGAGCTCCTGTGGGCCTTCAACCTCGAGCGCGGTCCAGTCTTTGCCCACGTTCTTGATTGAGCCAGATATTTCGCGACCATCCTTCAGATTCAGTGAAATAGTGATCTTCTCTTGAGCGCCTTGGAGTGCGATCAGGCGGTCTCGAAGCGTCAGCTTAGAACGTCTCTCGCGCTCCTCATCTTCGAGGCGGTTGAGCACTTCTGCATCCAGTTCTCGCTCGAGCTGACTTTCTAAATCATGAAAGAGGTTATCTAAGGTCATAGTGAGCGAAGGTAGGAACCGAAGCTGAGAATCTGCTGGAGTTATCCACATCTTTCCTGAGAATTAGACTTTTGGTCTATTTGCTATGTCACAGTGTTTTCATGACAACAGCACAAGCTCTCAACACACGCAGTTCCCTCTTCGACCAGGATGACTACTTTGGGTACCAGCCGACCGCTACGTCTGCACTGCCCGACCCGCAACCGATGGTGGAGAACCTTGCTCGCTCCGTCATGGAAATTCTCGCTGGGTGCCGAGAGCTTGACCAGATAGCTCGCTGGGTGAGCGATGAGGTGTATCGCACCCTCCTCAAACGCGTCCATATTTCCCGCCGAGCGCGGGCCGTCAAGAAAATGCCCGCAGTGCGCCCTACCTTTGGCTTAGGTCGCACCATCATAACCAACCCCACCGATGGTGTTGTGGAATCGGTTGTGATTGTTCACGGCAAAGCCCGCACACGTTCAATAGCGATCAGGCTCGAAGGTATTGATGGAAGGTGGCGTGCGACCGCAATCCACGTTCTCTAAACCAGAACGGGTTTTTCTTTGTTGTATCGAACAAAGAGCATGCCAACCCGAAATGCTGATTCGCTCACGATCAACAACAGGCCAGCCGTGATCAAGAGGCTCACCGCATAGTTGGAAAAGGTGCTGTTCTCCGACACCGTTTTTACGACAACAAGGAAAACTAAGGCCAGGTACTCGGCTCCGCTGTTTCGCACGACCACAGCTTTTTTCTCTGGGAGTGGGCGAACCCACATAATTCGTGTTCGATAGCGAGCAAAGATGTAGCCACAAACAACACCGATTCCTCCAGCAGCCCAGTGAAGCGGGTCTTTGGTGAGGTCATCCCAGAGCACGATTCCAATAAAGAGCACTTCAAAAACAGGGTCAAAAATGGCCAGCCAGAGAAGACTGACATATTCACGTTTGGGAAGGTGGAGAACCTTCTTGCCATAATTGCGAGCTTTGAGATCGAAAATGATCATCACGACTATCAGTGGTGACAACCACAGAAGCAACAGCCAATCATTCTCCATGGCAGAAGCTTAGCCCTGGAGTTAGTAGCTCAAGAAAAAGAAAAAGGAGTTACTTTTTCTTCTTCTTGCGGCGCTCAGCCCGGTTACCCGCAGGCGCTCCACCAGTCTGCTGACCAAAGGCACCACGTGTTCCCACGGTGGGTCCGGTGGGGCGGTTGTTCTCGGGAACAATCTGACGTCCATTATCGGCTGCCTGTTGGGCACGAGCGGTCTCAGCCTGCTCAACACGTCCACGCTCGTCACGAACCTCCACCTGGCCGTCTTCTGACGGTGCGGTGTAGCTCAATTGCGCGTTGGCGTCTTCAGACTGGCCAAGACCCTTAGCGGCAATGCTGGGGTGCTCCGGATTGCCCTCAGCGACGTTGACCTGAACTTCGAGATTGAACAAGAAGCCAACAGATTCAGCCTTGATGGACGCCATCATGCCCTGGTAAAGGGCAAAGCCTTCACGCTGGTACTCGACCAATGGGTCACGTTGAGCCATGGCGCGAAGACCAATACCGTCCTTGAGGTAGTCCATCTCGTAGAGGTGGTCACGCCAGCGGCGGTCCACGACAGATAGAACGACACGGCGCTCTAATTCACGCATCGCGGTTGAGCCGAGAGATTCTTCACGGCGCTTGTATGCAAGGAGAGCATCTGACTGGATTTCGCGACGCATGAACTCCTTGTTCACACGACCCTTGTTTCCAGCTTCCTGGATTACTTCATCAATCGTGATGGAAACAGGGTAAATGGTCTTCAGCTCAGCCCAGAGAGCGTCGAAGTCCCAGTCGTCACCGTTGCCTTCGCTGGTGTGGGCAGCAAGAACTTCATCGACGACATCCTCGAGGAACTTGTGAACACGTTCTTGCAGATCGTCACCTTCGAGGATGTGAGCTCGGTCGGCATAAATAGCTTCACGCTGACGGTTAAGAACGTCATCGTATTTGAGAACGTTCTTCCGCATTTCAGCATTACGCGCTTCAACCTGAGACTGAGCAGAGCGAATAGCACGGCTCACAATCGAGGACTCGATAGCAGTGTCATCGGGGATGTTGCTTCGGGTCATGATGGCTTCTGCAGCACCCGAGTTGAACATCCGCATAAGGTCATCGGTTAGGGAGAGGTAGAAGCGGCTTTCACCGGGGTCACCCTGACGGCCAGAACGTCCACGAAGCTGGTTGTCGATACGACGAGATTCGTGGCGTTCGGTTCCAAGAACGTAGAGGCCACCAACGGCAACAACCTTGTCAGCTTCTTCCTGAACACGGGCCTTGACCTTGGAGAAGGCTGCTTCCCAGGCGGCTTCGTATTCTTCTGGGGTTTCTAGGGGGTTCAGTCCCTGAGATGCCAGTTCAGAAACAGTGAGATGCTCAGCGTTACCACCGAGCATGATGTCGGTACCACGACCAGCCATGTTGGTGGCCACGGTGACAGCACCCAAACGACCAGCTTGAGCAACGATAGCTGCTTCACGAGCGTGGTTCTTGGCGTTGAGGACCTCGTGACGAATGCCCTTCTTGGCTAGAAGCTTAGAGAGGTATTCGCTCTTCTCAACTGAGGTGGTTCCCACGAGGACAGGCTGGCCCTTGGCGTGGCGTTCAGCAATGTCGTTAGCAACCTGCTCGAACTTGATGACTTCGTTCTTGTAAACGAGGTCAGGCTGGTCAATGCGCTGCATGGGCTTGTTGGTGGGGATAGGAACCACACCAATCTTGTAGGTGCTCATGAATTCGCCGGCTTCAGTTTCAGCCGTACCGGTCATACCTGAGATCTTCTCGTACATACGGAAGTAGTTCTGCAAGGTCACTGTAGCCAAGGTCTGGTTTTCTGCCTTGACCTCGACGCCTTCCTTGGCTTCGATGGCCTGGTGGATACCTTCGTTGTAACGGCGACCAGCAAGGATACGACCAGTGTGTTCATCTACGATGAGAACCTCACCGTTCATGACGACATAGTCTTTGTCCCGCTTGAACAGGGCAACCGCCTTGATGGAGTTGTTCAAGAACGAAATCAGCGGGGTGTTTGCAGACTCGTAGAGGTTGTCAATACCGAGGTAGTCCTCAACCTTTTCAATACCTGGCTCAAGAACACCAACGGTGCGCTTCTTTTCGTCAACTTCGTAGTCAACACCGGGCTCGAGTGTGGTGGCAATCTTGGCAAACTCGGTGAACCAGCGGTTGGCTTCACCAGAGGCAGGTCCAGAAATAATCAGTGGGGTACGAGCCTCATCAATGAGGATGGAGTCCACCTCATCGACGATGGCAAAGAAATGTCCGCGCTGAACCTTGTCAGCAGCACTCCAGGCCATGTTGTCGCGCAGGTAATCAAAACCAAACTCGTTGTTGGTGCCATAGGTAATGTCGCACAGGTACTGTTCACGACGAACAGCAGGCTGCTGACCAGCGGTAATCACACCGGTGGTCATGCCCAGGGCGCGGAATACGCGACCCATGAGTTCAGACTGGTAGCTGGCTAAGTAGTCGTTCACGGTAACAACGTGAACACCGCGACCCGCAATCGCGTTGAGGTAGGCAGGAAGGGTGGCAACCAGTGTCTTACCTTCACCGGTCTTCATTTCAGCAATATTGCCCATGTGCAGTGCAGCACCACCCATGAGCTGAACGTCGAAGTGGCGCAGACCGATGGTGCGTCGCGCTGCTTCACGAACAGCAGCAAAGGCTTCAGGGAGCATGTGGTCGAGAGATTCACCCTCGATGTAACGCTTGCGGAAATCTGTGGTTTCGGCACGAAGCTCTTCATCGGTGAGGTTGATGAATCCCTCTTCGAGTTCGTTGACGGCCTTCGCAAGGTTTTCTAGTTTGCGTAGGGTTCGGCCTTCACCAACGCGAAGGACCTTGTCAAGAATGTTTGCCACTGAAACTCTCCAAATACTGGTGCACACTGCATATAAAAGACATGCGCATAAGGGCGGTCACACGTGAAGTGCAGACCGCCCTCAATGCTACCGGGAATGAGCTTGCCCCGCCTGTACAGATGCTGGAGGCGGGGCAAGAATCAGCTGTTAAGCAGCTGCAGAAGGTTTAGTTGCCTGCACTTCTTTGGCTATTCGCTCAATATCTTCTGGGGTTGCGGGGACGAGATCGACCTGGGCAAAGGCGTCAGCACTCGCTTCATGAATCGACAGTGGCTTCTGGTGGCCGTTGTGGTGGACCTTCTTCTTATCCCTGGCACGGCGCAGCTGTTCCATCATGCGGCCCATGGCCAGATCAAAGGCGGCATATTTGTCTTCGCCGTCGGACTCGGCACGGACGACTGGTCCGGCTTCTACGAGGGTGAGTTCCACATGATCACCACCTACCAGGCCTTTACCGCCGTGATGTTTACTGACGGTCACATCGAGTTCGAGGGGGCGATCTGCCAGCTTCTCAATCTTGTCGACCTTCTCGGTGACGTAGTTACGGAATCGGTCGGTGATTTCGGTGTGGCGGGCGATGAAGTTCAGTTCCATGATGACCTCCCGTAGTTGGCGTTTACGCCCAACTTTTGGGCGAGTCCTTTCACGCCAATCGATGTTGTTGAAAATGTAGTCCTGTTTGCATAAAAATGTCACGCAATTTTTCTGCGAGTGTCCTGAAAGTTTTTTGGCGTGTAAGCCAGCACAGCTGCACCAATGACGTTGGCGCCCTCGGCACGCAGTGCCCGGGCACATTCCAGCAGGGTTGCCCCTGTGGTCAGAACGTCATCCAGGATGATGACGGAGCGTCCGTTAAGGTTCTTTACTGCCCGAAATGAGCCGCGCATATTCTCGAAGCGCTCTATCCTGCCCAACACGGATTGATCGACGCGTCGTCGAGTGTTCACCAGCAAACGCTGAGCTCTCACACCAGCTGCTTGCGTCAAGACCGTGATGGGGACATACCCACGTTGCCTGAAGTTTGCCCTGCTGCTGGGCGGAACCACCCAGGTGATGTGCGCAGCAGTGCTTGAGCTTTCAGCTCTGCCATCTGCATACGCAGCCTGCAGTGCTGACACGTAAGGCCTGGCTAAGTGTTTAGCCACAGAGGTTCTGCCTTGCTCTTTGAATTCATGCAGCACAGAACTGGACACTTCCGTGAGCTCCAAGGAATACCACAGCGGAAGCCGGGTCTCCGAAACTGGGTCGAACAGTTCACGGTATTGAAGCTCTGGAACTAGCACAGCTTGGCACGCAGGACAGAGGTTGTAATCGAGTTCACCGCATCCCGCGCAACTTACCGGCAGAACTAACGAGAGTGCCTCTCTGCACGCGTTAGCTACCCATTCACGGATTGTTCCACTGCTCATACCTTGGAGTATGAGCTTCTAGCGATACACCACTGTGTCCCGGACACTGGCCGGTGGATAAGTTGAGGCTACTGCTGAACAGCGAGGGTAGTGACACCACTCACAGCGGTTTGCCACTGCGTTCCACCACGCAGTGAGAGCAGTATTCCGCTCGAGGTGAGAACGCGTAGACCAGAAATTGTGTTGGCTCCTGCCATGGATTGTGGAGTCCCTTCAGTGATGGAGCTGAGCTCTTTACTCTGTCCACCAATTTCTTGGGCCCGAACCAGTCCCAGCCCGGCAGAGTTGATGGTGACAGTCGCAATGGTGGTGGCATCCACCCAAGCCACGCTGACAGGAGTCCCATCTGAGAGGGTTTGTGTAAAGAGTGGACCTAAGGCCACAGGTATTGATCTTTCACCCCTGACTAGGGCGCTAGCAACTAGTTGATAACTGCCATTGGTCTCCAGTAGGGCAACAACCTGAGTTCCGTCATGGGAAAGCGCTAAAGACAGAATTCGGTCTGCAGATGCCCAGGAAGTGTCGACCTGTTGAATCTTTCCATCAGTACTGATGGCTTGCAGTTTGCTGGGTTGATCGGCAGGAACAGACCAGACGTAACCAAAGTTATCAACGGTGGGGGCAATCAAGCCGGAGCGTGAATCCACGAGTTGAGCAGTTCCGTTGCGAACGAGGGAAACACCTTGGGAAGTTAGCGTGGCCGAAATGTTTGTCATTGTGCCAATGGAAATGGCGCTGGGTTGGCTCTGAATCATGACGTTCGCGAAAGCACCATAGGTGTCAATCTTTGTGCCATCCCAATACCCGAAGGCTTTGGAAGTCAAAACCAAAGGACGTGAATCAATAGGTGGTGGCATGACATCACTGGCAGAGTCACTGATGGAGTTATTCAACACCGCTCCATCAACAAGTAGATCAACCGAGTTGATGGTGGCAACTGATTGCAGGCTTGCTAAGGTTTGCTGCTTCATCCGGCGAATCACCGCAGGATCCGCTGACAATGCAGCAGCATTCAAATCAACCTTGGCCACGCCGCGTGTGACCGGAACTGTGTCGGCAACGAGGGCCGTTCCTTCAGGAAAGGAAGTCTGCACGGCACCATTGGCCGCTAACCACTGTGAGGGCCCCGCAAGCAGAGCTTTCGTGATGCGCGTGCTGGCCGAAGCACCGGCAGGGAAGAATCGCACATCTGGCACCAGCATGGTGTTGGTGGAGTCGAAGAAGTAGAGCGGGTGTGATTGATACACCTGGTCAAAAGTGAAACGGTCAATGACCACTCCGTTGGGAGCTGCACTAATACGCCATTGACCATCAACCTGTTGGAATGTGTACTCAAAGGTGGTGGGAACAGCAGGATTGATTTCGGCGTAGTTACCTTGAGCACCAACTTGTGCTGTCAGGGCGAAGACCAGTCGACCTGTGTTTTCTCCGGTTTGTGAAACGGTGCGCAGCCCTGAGTCAACATTCACCGCGGTGGTGGCATCCCAGGCTGATGCAAACTCCGGGGTAAGGAATTGTCGAGCAATCGCATAATCACTCACTGGTGACGAGGATGCCTCAATGAATCCGCGCAGAATTTGCTCAATGCTGCCGTTCTGGATGGGACCTGCTGGAAGGAATTCGATGGCGTCGTTTTCGACAGGAACCACGGCAGAGCCCTGATTGACTCCACTCGAGCGGGGAATGCCCGAACAGGCAGCGAGTACAACAACACACAACAACGACAACAGCGCCGCTAATGAACGCTTGAGCGAGGAAGACATCATTGCTCCTCCCCGTCGTGGCGTTCATCAGGGTTCAAAGGCAGTGGCGAGACCGCAATGGGGACATCTACATCTCGAGGCAGCGTTAGGCGGAAGATTGCACCCTCGCCAGGGGCTGCCCACACATCCAGTTGACCATTGTGAATGCGGGTATCTTCGAGCGAGATAGCTAACCCGAGACCTGTTCCACCGAGTGTTCGCTGGCGGGACGGATCTGCGCGCCAGAATCGGCTGAACACATTCTCTAACTGCTCGGTGGTCATACCCACACCGTGATCGCGCACGCTAATTGCAACCGCGGTGGCATTGCTGTCCACGGCAACTTCAATAGGTTTGCTCTCACCATGCTCAATGGCATTACCAATGAGGTTCATCAGGATGCGACGAACACGACGAGGATCAATGTCGGCATCGAAGTGACCTCCGGGTGCCATCAGCGACAGGTCGCAGCCGTGCTGCTCCGCCAGGGTGGTCATGGTTCCCACCACATCTTGAACAAGACCTGCAACGTTGGTGGGTTCTGGCTCGAGGTTGACACTTCCTGCGTCGTAACGGCTAATTTCGAGCAGGTCCGAAAGCAGCTTTTCGAAGCGGTTTACCTGCGCATTGAGAAGTTCAGTACTGCGCCGAGTTTTATCGTCAAAGTTCTCTCGCTCTTGGAAGAGAACATCGCCAGCAAGTTTGATGGTGGTCAGCGGGGTGCGAAGTTCGTGAGAAACATCAGAAACGAACCGCTGTTGCATAACCGATAGGTCAGCGAGCTCTGTGAGCTGACGTTGCATGCTGCTGGCCATGTCATTGAAGGAAGTTGCCAGTGTGGCAACAACATCTTCACCCTGAACAGGAATACGCACTTCCAAATCACCGGCAGCAAGTCTCTGACTAGTCTCAGCAGCGTTTTGCAAGGGTGTAACCACCATGCGCGAGACCACCCAGGCGATAGCACCGACCATGATCAACAGACCTAGTCCAGAAAACCACAGAACCTGCTGGATGAATTGAAGGGTTTGTTCAGACTGGGCAAAGTCGTAGCCGATAAAGAGTTCATAGAGCCCAGCACCAGGAATATCGAGCTGTGAGCCAACGACAACGCCGGGAACTTTCGTTCCCGCCACAGTTAATTCGACAGACTGCCAAAACTGTTGGTCCGCGTTGGAGATCACTTTCTCCTGCAGTTCCTGACTGATCACACCACCGGTGAGTTCCGTACTGGAAAAGTTCTGCGGAGCCAGAGGGTTAGGTTCTTGGTCGGGAACTCGATAAACCGCCACCAAACCACTCGATGATGCATCACGGATGGCGGTTCTGGCCGCATTCATAACTGATTGCATCGAGGCCTGATCGGTTGCATCAGCTGAGTCAAAGATGCGTTGAGCTGCAACTTGTGCACGCTGAGACTCTGAAAGCACCTGGTCAAGTCGGGAAGCAAAAAGGTCATTACTGATGGAGAAGGACATGTACAGTCCCACCAGCACAATGGCAAGTCCCGAGAGTGCCATTGAAACCACCACGGTTCGAAGCTGCAGTGAACGTCGCCACAATCGCGCTACTCGCGAAGGCAGTCCAAAGAAGTCGAAACGTCGAACCTTCATCGCACCGTTAGATCACAGCTCCGGCACGGTAACCAATGCCACGCACGGTCGTGACGATGGTGGGGTTATCTGCATCAAATTCCACTTTGCTGCGCAGGCGCTGCACGTGCACATTCACCAAACGCGTGTCTGCCTTGTATTGGTATCCCCACACTTTTTCTAAGAGCATCTCGCGAGTGAAAACCTGCTGGGGCTTGGACGCTAGGGCAACGAGCAGATCAAACTCCAATGGCGTGAGGTTGATTGCTTTGCCCTCACGCTTGACCTCGTGACCATCGACATCAATGGTGAGATCACCAATACGCAGGGTCTGCGCTGTGGCAGCTGCAGGCGCCATGGAGCGCAGACGAGTGCGAATACGTGCCACTAGTTCACCCGGGTTGAACGGCTTGACCATATAGTCATCTGCACCGGCTTCTAAACCAGCAACCACGTCCGTAGCGTCACCCTTGGCAGTGAGCATGATGATGGGAATTCCCGATTCTTGACGGATCTGACCGCAGACTTCAATCCCGTCAAACCCTGGAAGCATCAAATCCAGTAGCACGAGGTCAGGCTTGCTTTCCCGGAAAGCGGCGAGCGCTTCGGCACCATCAGCACAGAAGGTGGGCGTGAAACCTTCACCTTCTAACACGATGCCGACCATTTCAGCTAGTGCGGCGTCGTCATCGACTACCAGAATGCGTGCACTCATGGGTTAGAGCCTAGTCTTCGTTGCTTAGTAGCGGTAATGGTCAACTTTGTAGGGACCCTCAACGGGCACACCAATATAGGCAGCCTGCTCTGGTGTGAGGGAAGTCAGCTTGACCCCGAGTGCGTCCAAGTGCAGTCGTGCCACCTTCTCATCCAGATGCTTGGGCAAAACAAAAACGCCCACGGGATAGTTTTCGCGGCGAACATAAAGTTCCATCTGCGCCAACACCTGGTTCGCAAACGAGTTGCTCATGACGAAGGAAGGGTGGCCTGTGGCATTGCCAAGATTCATCAATCGACCTTCAGACAGAACAAGAATGCTTCGCCCGGAAGGCATGCGCCATTCGTGCACCTGAGGTTTGATTTCGACCTTCTCGGCCCCCGGAAGATTTTCCAGGGCAACCATGTCGATTTCGTTATCGAAGTGACCAACATTGGCCACAATGGCTTGGTGCTTCATCTCAAGCAAGTGTTCAAGCCGAATGACATCTTTGTTTCCGGTGGTGGTGACGAAGATATCGACCTGGTCCACCACATTCTCCAACGTGTCCACCTGGTAGCCATCCATGGCTGCCTGCAGGGCACAAATGGGGTCAATCTCGCTGACAATCACGCGAGCGCCCTGTCCGCGTAACGCTTCAGCAGATCCCTTGCCCACATCTCCATAGCCAGCAACGAAGGCAACCTTGCCGCCGATGAGAACATCGGTGGCACGGTTCAAACCGTCAGGCAATGAGTGGCGGATGCCGTACTTGTTATCAAACTTGCTCTTGGTGACCGAGTCGTTGACGTTGATGGCGGGGAACAGAAGTTCTTGCTGTGCGAAGAGTTCATAGAGACGGTGAACACCGGTAGTGGTTTCTTCAGTGACGCCAATAATCTCAGCTGCAGTGGTTTGCCACCTGGTTGGAGTTTCGCTCAGTGTCTTACGGAGGAGATCAAGAATGACGGCGTATTCTGCGCTGTCCTGGGAGGTGGTTGCGGGGACTGCCCCTGCTAATTCGAATTGGCGACCTTTGTGAACGAGAAGGGTTGCATCCCCGCCGTCATCCAGGATGAGGTTCGGGCCAATCCAAGATTCTCCCGCGGCCTGAGCTTCTGCCGACCAGTCAAAGATGCGCTCGGTGCACCACCAGTATTCCTCGAGGGTCTCGCCCTTCCAGGCAAACACAGGAACACCTGCTGGAGATTGGGAGGTTCCGGTGGGGCCTACAGCAATTGCTGCAGCGGCTTCATCCTGGGTGGAGAAAATGTTGCAGCTAGCCCAACGAACCTGTGCACCCAAGGACACCAGCGTTTCAATCAACACAGCTGTCTGCACGGTCATGTGCAGGCTTCCTGCAATGCGAGCACCCTTGAGGGGCTGGGTGGGCCCAAACTCTTCACGCAGTGCCATCAAACCGGGCATCTCATTTTCTGCCAGACGAATCTGGTGACGTCCAGCTTCAGCAAGGGAGATGTCTGCGACTTTGAATTCAAGATTCATAGCAGCAGAAATGGCAGAAGAAATTGATGAGCTCATGCCTTACAGTTTAGGCGTGGAATGCTGGGCGCGAATCAGCGCAAGAACTTCATCACGGATCGCAACCATGGTTGCCTCATCCCCTGCCTCAACGTTCAAGCGCAATAAGGGCTCCGTGTTGGAGGGACGCACAGAGAACCACCAAAACGGTTCACCTTCGGCAGTGGTACCGGTGATGGTCATGCCATCCAAGGAGTCTTCGGTGCCACGTGCTGCAAACGCCGTGCGAACGCGCTCTGTTGCCTCTGCCACGTCGCTCACGGTGGAGTTAATTTCACCGCTGATGGCATAAGGCATGAACTTCGCTGCAAACTCGGACAGGGGCTTATCCTGGTGGCCAAACTCTGCCAGCACATGCATTGCTGCAAGCATGCCGTTGTCTGCACCCCAGAAGTTACTGAAGTAGTAGTGAGCCGAGTGTTCACCGCCGAAGACAGCACCAGTAGCTGCCATTTGATCCTTGATCAAAGAGTGGCCAACTCGGGTGCGAACTGGGGTTGCTCCAGCACCAATAATGGTTTCTTTCACAATGTTCGAGGAGATGAGATTGTGAATGACAAAGATTTCTTCATTGGGTGTTGCAGCTTTAGCTCGTGCAATCTCACGCAATGCAACGATGGCAGAAACCGCAGAAGGAGTGACAGGGGTACCCTTTTCATCCACGACGAAGCACCGGTCTGCATCTCCATCAAATGCGAGACCTAGATCTGCACCATGCTCAACAACTGCATTCTGCAAGTCAACCAAGTTCTTAGGCTCGAGCGGGTTGGCTTCGTGGTTAGGGAAGTTCCCATCCAGTTCGAAATACATCGGAATGATCTCGATAGGCAAAGCAGATAAACCTGCTGCAGTACCCAACACGGCAGGAACAGTCATTCCGCCCATTCCGTTACCTGCGTCAACAACTACACGGATGGGGCGAATACCTGAAAGATCAACGAGGGAACGCAGGTATCCGGCGTATTCCGCCAGGACATCAACTTCGCGATAGGTTCCTAAAGTTTCAACGTTTGGAATTCCGTTTTCGAGGTAGTCACAGGCCCGATCGCGAATGGCAGCCAAGCCAGTATCAAGGCTGATACCTTGAGCACCCGCCCGCGAGAACTTAATACCGTTATAAGCAGCTGGGTTGTGGCTGGCCGTAAACATCGCAGCTGGAGCATTCCACGAACCAGAGGCAAAATAAGTCTCATCTGTAGAGCACAAACCAAGGTTCACAACATTGGCACCACGGGCCTGGGCACCACGAGCGAAAGCCTGAGCAAAACCGGGAGACGAGTCACGCATGTCGTGACCAACAACAATATCTGCCCCTGCACCGTCAATCTCATCAACAAAACCGGCAGCGAGTGCTTCCACCATTTCTTCGGTGAGCTGCTCCCCCACAAGGCCTCGAACGTCATAGGCCTTCACGATAGAACGGAGGCTCTCCACTGCGTTTTTAGTCATTGGTTAAGTCTATGTGACGCAGTTGCTGCCACCCTTGAGGCGGGACAAAGCCCACTGCATGTTTACGGCATAAATCATGCGCGAGGGACTCTGGGTGGGGCGAGAGTGGTCCCAAGACGGCCAGTTTGTCTTCGTAGTCATAGGTGAGTGAAAACTCTGCTGGCTGCTTGCAGCGACCCTTCGTACACAGACGTTCCATGCGTTCAGGCTATCGAAGAGCTAACATGGGCGCATGGATAGCCCGTTCGCGACGTCAGTGCCCAACAGGGGACTTAGTCGTGACCGTCATGGCCGCGGAATGCGCGGCCCGGTGACGGGCCCCCACCTGCCACAGTTGCGGGGGCGGTATGAAACATTCATGATGACCGTGGCACACACGGTTGATTATTTGCGCAGCATGTGGGCTGAAGAATTAGCCGACGTTCATTTCGATGTAGCACCCACACCCCCTCGTGTATCCGTTAACGGTGTGGTGGAACGCTGGAAGGTTGATCACGAGCGCCGACGGATAGTGCTCTATCGTGTGCCGATTCAACGCATGAGCAAACTGCACAAAGACGATCCACTCCACCGCCAGATGATGGTCGAAAGTGTTGTCTTTCGGGCCGTGGCCGAGTTGTTGGGCAAAGACCCCTGGGATTTAGGCCCAGAACGCTTACGCCCCTAAGCAGATCGGTTTAACGCGGATAAACCGTGATGGGAGAACCGAGCACGTTAGCTGGGTTCAATGCGATGGCTGAACCAAGGCCAGGACCACTGAAGCTGAGTCCACCCAGCAAGCCTGTGGCGCCGGTCACGGTGTAGTTGGTGGCTGCCATCAAAGGTGTTGTCACCATCTGACCTTTTTTCACGCTCAGCACGATGTCTTTTTGACCTTGAGCAGACAGGGTGACCTCAGCTGTGTCGCGTCCTGGGTTGTAGAAGGTCACCGTCGGAGCAGTTCCTTGTGGGATAGGAATCAAGATTTCATCAGTGAGGAAAGAACTGGAACTCATCCACGCGAAGTCACCGCCAGTAATGGGGGTGCCTGGGGCAGCAGTGGCATCCGTGAGGGAATCCTGGACTGTTCGAACACCAGCTGCGATGGGCTGCTCACTGGTGACAATCACGGTGTAGGTGCCATCGGCAATACCGGTTAGAGGCAGTTGCACTGCCTTCTTTGCCTTGAGCTGTGCTGAGTATTCGGTCTTTTCTCCTGTGCTAGAAAGCAGAGTGACCGTGACTTTGCTGTCTTTGTCACCAGGAGCAACAACACGAATACCCGGATCAAGGTCGCTGATCACGTCACCGATCTCTGATCGTTCGTGATCAGCCTGACCGGTGACAAACACTCCAGTGATGATTTGCTGTGTTGCAAGTCCAGCTCCGGGAACAACCCATTCAACACCGGAAGGAACGAGGGTGCGTGTAACCGATTGCTGCAAGGTGGCGAGGACCTGGCCTCCATTACTCATCACCCGCACAACTGGTGAATACACATCGGGGGCATATCCTGCCAGCGAGACGATACGTTGCTCACCAGGTTCAACAATGATTCCGTCAGAGTTGGCCGCCTCGACATAACCATTCTCGGTAAAGACTTCCAGAGTGACGGTGGCTGTGACATCTGTGGGGTTAGCCAGCATCACCAGCGTTGTGCGACCAACCTCCGTCGAACCTCCCACAAGCCACAAATCATTAGCTGGCTCTGTACACGCTGCAGCAGCTAAACCAGAAAGAGATTCGGTTGCCAGGAGTTGTTCCTGGTTTCCGGCAAGCAGAGGCGCCTGCTCTGCGCTAGCGGCAGGCGGCACAGATATAACCTGTGGTGCACCATAGACAACACCGCTTTGGTTATCTGGTGCGTTCAGCCAGGAATTTTCAAAATTGTCTTCACTCGAGGCTTGTGCATATTCGGGCTGACCATTTGAAGTGAACGTAATGTCTGCGGTTCCTTGCGAGAGAACGTCAACGAGAGGACCAGGACACACTCTTTGTTGCACAGCAGGAACAGGAGCAATGCTTAACGCTGGCGGTGTTCCCACAAAGCCTGGAATCGGCAACGTCACGAGGGCAACAATTCCCAGAGCAACAGCCCCAGCACTCACAATTCCGGTGACACCGGTTACACCAGCGCGGACGAGTTTAGTTTTGTTCGTCATCTTGATCACCTGCCAACGGGTCTATCGAGGCAAGTTCCTCTTCGCTTTCAATCAAGCCGGGCAGATAGCGCTTGGGGCGTGCATCGAGCATGACGCTTCCGGTGGGAATGGCGAGCAGGAGCGTCAGGAGAATAATGAGGCCCTGAACGGAACCGATGATGATGCGCCACGGTTCAACCGGGAGAACCGATTGAAGAGGAGCAACTGCGTCGGGGGAATAACCGGGGTAGCGCCAGAGCAAACCTGCATCAGTATTTCCCACAATCTCGATACCCGCATTGGCATCCAAGGTTGCTTTCACTCGAGCAGACATTGCTTGAGACTGTGGTGTTGGCTGTTCCCCTAGTTCGGCAAGAGGATCAGTGAGAACAACAAAGCCCACACCCAGCGCAGAGAGTTCTTTGGCTGAATCATTGCCGCTGACCGATGCGAGGTTGCTCACGGTCTCGGCAAGAAGCTTCTCTTGGGCAGCAAAACCAGCTCCGGTGGTGACAAAGGTGGAAGTAGCTTCCAAGGTCATGCCGGTCCCGTGCACCAACACCGAGCCCAGACCGCCGTCAGGTTGTGGCGTGAGGACGAGAGTTCCCACCTGAGGAGATATGGCTGCTTGGGCAACAAC
The DNA here is from genome assembly GCF_027924525.1 of Aurantimicrobium sp. INA4. Lineage (NCBI taxonomy): Bacteria > Bacillati > Actinomycetota > Actinomycetes > Micrococcales > Microbacteriaceae > Aurantimicrobium > Aurantimicrobium sp. INA4. The sequence goes on from NZ_AP027040.1 coordinate 1,280,091, forward strand.
ATAAGCAGGAAGTGTTTGTCCGTTGCTGGGGGCAACTCGAGAGTTACCCAGGCTCGATGCAGCCAACGCGGGCAGAGCCAAAAGGGACACGGCAGCGATACCGGCCAGGGCAGGGAAGTAGGAGAAGCGCCGAAGAATAGAGGCGCCAGTACCTGCTGCCACAATCAATCCCAGCCACGCCAGGCTCAAACCACTACCTGGCCACACATTGACCGCTACGGACCCGTTGAAAGACACCTGCAAGCCTGAGGCGAATACTGCGGTGACAATACCTAGCACCATCACAGCAACAGCAAGCTGCGCCCGGATGGGGTACTGCGAGAACAGTCCCACGAAAGCCAACGCGACAAGGACACCCACCAAGATGGCGACCCAGACGCTGGCAACCGGATTAGCCCAAGGAAGGAAACTGGCAGCTTGCAACCAGCCTCCAAGGCCTTCGGTGGGGAAGCCGAGAGCGAGCTGCCAGTGGGGCGCAACAGCGCTGGCTGCAGCTGGTTCAGGATCCGCGGCAAGCCCAAAGAGATTGAGACCAAAAACTTGAATCACCACGATGGGTGCAACTAACGCAGCTGCGGGAATGGGGATGGCCAAGAACCGAGGCACATACCTACCAGTCAAGAGCAGTGTCCCAATCCAAACCACCAGCAGGGCTGGAGTCAAGGACGGTGAGCATGCCACCACTGCGGCAAACAACAGTGCCGTTGTCGCAGAAGCAGACCACGAGCGGGCGGCACGAATACCTGCAAAAAAGAGGAAGGGCAGCAGAATGTGCGTCATCACGGCGGCAGGGCGGCCATCATGAAGTGCTCCCAAAAGTGCGGGGCTCAGCCCATAACCGACAGCGATAAAAGCGCGAATGCCTGCCCGCTGTGTGAGTCTTGCGGCAAGAAGCCAAGCACCGAGACCTGCCAGGGGCATGGCTAAGAACCACAGCAGCACTAACGAGAACGAAGGCTGCCAAAAGGTGAGAGTACCCAGCAGGGCAACTACAACCGAGAAGCCGTCAGCTGGACCGACGATACTAAATGCGCCCTCGCGCCAACCCCACAGTGTTTGTGCCCACAGATCTGAGACCTGAGCACCCAAGGGAAGCAGAGCACCACCTGAAATAGCGTTAGCGCCCACCAAGGTGGAGAACGCACCAATGGACACAATCGTGAGGATGAGGGTGACCCATGCTCCACCACCAGAGAAGAAATGCAGTGGCTTCTTTTCTCCGTGCATGCGAATCTGGATTGCCTCACGCGCAAGAGATTCCCGGCGACGAACATCAGCGCGGGAAATCCGCAAGGGGGCCAGTGCAGACCAGGGAGCTTGGCGGATGCGCTTGATGTTCTTGCGTGCCCGACCGACGGCTCCTCCCGAGAATGCAGCAAAGAGAGCGGCACGGAATTCGCCGGAAACAGCACCAGGACGCTTCGCCAAAAGTTGACCGAGGGAGCGAATGACAGCAGCCGGCATCAACGCCAGCCAGTGCCACATCAACATTCCAGAACCGGAGTAAACCAGGCGACGATAAAGCTCTGCAGAGCGGTACTGACGTGCACGCTTTTTACGAGCGCGGTAGCTGTCTGTTCCCACAGCACCAATAACGCCATCTCCGGCGTTGAGCACGCGTGCGGTGGGGACGACAGAGACGCGGTGGCCTGCAAGACGAGCGCGAACACAGAAATCGAGGGCGTCATCGACAACGCGAAGCTGGTGATCGAATCCGCCCAGTTCACTCCAGACTTGCTGGCGAACGAGCATGCCGTTGCCGCCAACACCCATGACATCGCTCATCTGGTCGTGTTGTGCCTGGTCGAGTTCATCGGTAACGAGGGAGATAGTTCGGCCACCTTGAGCCAACGTCAATCCGTATTCACGGATGTAGTCAGGACGTTCCCAATCCATTTGTTTGGGTCCCACCACTGCCACCGAAGGGGCTACTTCGAGAGCACCAATCAGTTCAGACAGTGCGGTGGGCTCTGGAGCACTGTCTTGAGCTAAGAACCACAGCAGATCATCTGGGCCGGTCACCGCTGGAAAAGCTCGGGCAGCAACATCAAGTGCCTCACCAAAACTCAATCGGCCTTTGCCGACAAGAACTTGGCTCACCCCGAAGGCTTGAAACTGTGCTGACGCATTTTGTTTGGGGGAATTATCCACCGCAAGAATGACATCTGGCTGACGAGTTTGCTTCGAGAGTGCATCAAGGGTTCGCGCAAGATGCTCGCCTCCTTGGCGCGCCACGATTACCGCTGTAACTCTCGTTTTCATCCTCCCCACAGCCTAGGCAGGGGATGCCAAAAACCCACCCAAATGGGTGGGCGTGGCTTGGAAAGAACTACTTCTTCGAACGCGTTATGCGCGGCGACGCAGCTTGCGACGCTCACGCTCACTCAGCCCGCCCCAAATGCCAAATCGCTCATCGTTAGACAGCGCATATTCGAGGCATTCACTGCGAACTTCGCACGAGGTGCAAATCTTCTTTGCATCTCTGGTCGAACCACCCTTTTCAGGGAAGAAAGATTCTGGGTCAGTCTGTGCACACAGTGCGTCAGCCTGCCACGCGAGAGGGTTGTCATCGAGGTCGATGTTGCGAGAAGAAGGGGTTCCTGGAACTCCCAAACGAACTGGATCAACAAACCAATTCTCTGGAACGCTTGCGCGATATTCCGGTGCCATAAAGAACTCCCACCCCGGTGTCTCTTCCGCACGCCACCATGGCGTGTCTATGTAATTACACCGTTGTCATTCGTATACGTCAAGTCCAGATATTGAAACTTTGAAGACGCGCTGGAGAGTTTGCGCACAAATCGGGGGATATCCCCTAAAGCGCGATGAAGAGTTCGCCGACGCCACGGACCGTAATTGCCTGTTCTTCCGCAGAAATAAAGGCATGTTGCCCTTGAGACAATTCAATATCGGACTCATGTCCGGTGATGATGAGCTTTCCTGAGGTGCACGTAACAATTGCGTGACGGCGTAACACAATGGCTTTCGTCTGCGAGATGTCGCCTTCGAGATGGACGTGTGCCAGAGAAAAATCAGGAACATCTGGTTCAAAGATGTCAACACCAGGGCTCACCTGAACTGCTTCAAGCAAGGGCACAGGAAGCACATCAGTCTTGACGACAGAGAGCAACTCCGGAACATCAACATGCTTTGAGGTGAGACCTCCACGAAGGACATTGTCACTGGCAGCCATGATCTCGATACCCAGGCCTCGAATGTAGGCGTGCATATTTCCAGCGGGCAAATACAGTGCTTGGCCTCGGCACAGTGTCACACGATTAAGTAGCAGAGCAACCACGATGCCGGGGTCTCCGGGGTAGTCACGTGCAAGCTCGATGAGCAGCTCGTGTTTGGTAAGTGCACCGGCGGTAGAAATTTCGGACACCAGGGCCCGTGCTTTCTCCCCGCTCAATGCCCACTCAACAGCCCAGGCAAGTGCTCGATCACCACGATCAAGTAGCTGCTGAGAAAACTCCGTCAGTGCCGAAGTGGGAGAACAAGCCTGCGCATTCGCTACAGCGAGACGCTCCAGCTCAGCAACGGTGTCACTTATTGGTCTGAACCCACACAGAGCTTCAAATCTCTCGCTCAAGGCAAAGATCAACTCTGGTTTGTGGGCGTCGTCTTTGTAGTTTCGTACCGGGGAATCCAGGGCAATTCCTGCCGCGTTTTCGCGGGCATATCCCTCACGTGCCTGTTCTGGTGAAGGGTGTGCCTGAATAGACAGAGGGTGTGCTGCAGCCAGTATCTTCAGCAGGTATGGCAGCGGTGCATCACCTCTTTGGGTAAGAAAATCTACAATGGTGCCTGCACCATCGGCCTGTGCCACGTCAAGAATCTGGGTGGGTGAGCCTGGATGTGTGCCCAGCCACAATTCTGCTTCTGGCTTTCCGGTGGGCTCTACTCCCCTGAGCTCAGCAATATCGGTCAACGAGCCCCAGGCATAGTCGCGTGGAGTGTTATCGACTCGAATCATCACATAAGTGAGCCTAGTTTCTGTCCCGAATTTCGAGCTGGAGACTTCCTGACAATTCTCAAAGCGAGGCCCTGCCTAGAACAGCACTGCGCATCCGTTCGTTACTTCGTCTAGCCTTGATACATGCCCGCCAAAGAATATAGAAAAGCTAAGACTGGCCTTGCCGTCGTTGCGCTGTTCATGCTCTTTGCCGGGGAAGCTATTCGCAACCTGGTTGGTTGGGATATCTTCATGGGCCTCAGCGTCGTTTTGACGCTGATTTATATCGTGGTCATCTTCCGTGCTCGTCACCTTATTCACTGGAGAAGCATCCCCTTCTGGCTTGCATTCTTCTCGTTGTGGGCGGTGGCATCCCTGCTGTGGGCGTATTCGCCACCCAACACTGCGCTTACGTTGTGGCCCTTTGTTGAGGTCACGATTGCTGGTGTGGGTATTGCCCTGACCCTGCCGTGGGGTGATTTTGTGCGTGCCCTGGGAACAACCCTGCGTTGGATACTTGGACTTTCACTGGTCTTTGAACTGTGGGTTGCCGTTTTTGTCGGTCACGCGATTTATCCGGTGTGGGTAGATACCAGCGAAGGAAAAATCCCTGCTGTATACCAATGGAGCCGGAACCTGCTGTTTGAAGGTGGTCCCATCCAAGGGATAGTGGGAAACCGTAACCAGCTCGGTTTCATTGCAGTTATCGCTCTCATCATCTTCTTTGTCCAATTGGCAGACAAGACTGTGTGGCGAAGCTGGGGTTTCATCTGGGTTGGGCTCTCCCTGTTCACAATCGCATTCACCCGATCAGCAACGGACCTCATTGCACTCGTTGTGGTGATGGTTGTCGCTGTGTTTGCGCTGTGGGCACGAGCCGTTCCGCAAAGTAAACGTCGCCCCTTGTATTTCACTGCCGCAGGATTAGTATTCTTCGCTGCGGTCTTCATCACCTTCGCCCAAGGATTCCTTCTGAACCTGCTGGGCAAGAGTGAAGATCTCACCGGCCGCAGTGACACCTGGGCAGCGGTGGCCGAGCTAGCTCAGCAACGACCCATCTTTGGTTGGGGTTGGCTTAGCCCCTGGGTTCCCTGGCTTGAACCCTTCAACAACTTGGCCGTGCACAACGGAGTTCACTACCTGCAAGCACACAACACGTGGTTAGACGTGTGGCTGCAGGTTGGCTATATCGGTGTGATTGCTCTGGCGTTTGCCATGATTGGACTGCTGTGGCGGTCCTGGTTTATTGCCGTAGACCGCCCCCGCTGGGATTTGGTTGAAGAACGCCCCTACAGTGCTAACTCTCTGGTTCCCGTATTGATCACGGCCGCCTTGCTCACGCAAAGCTTTGCTGAGAGCCAACTCATTGTTCAATCAGGTTGGGCACTAGTGGTGGCGTTGTCGCTGACGGTGATGGTTCCCACACGCATCACGAAAGCTTTGCGCTAAGGCCTGGACTGTGAAAGAAACACACTCACCGGTGGCTGAGGCGGCATACGCTTTCTTTTCTCACGCCCGCTTTGCTCAAGCGCTCAGCCTGATGCTCATCGGAACAGCCTTCGGCACGCATGCACTGCGCGCACTGTTAGGAACCGCTGGGCTGACCGCTCTCATTGCAGCTGAGCTTGTGTTGCTGACGTTCATGTTGATTGCACGCCGTCGAGTGGTGCGGTGGAATGTGTTTGTCCCGATCACCTTGGCTGTGTTCCTTGCCTGGACAATCGCCAGCTGGTTCTGGTCCTACTATCCGCGTGCCAGCGCGACTGGGTTGGCATCTCAGATTAGTTTTACGGCCCTTGCATTAGGAATCTCGGCATCCCGTGACACGATTCAACTCATTCGTGCAGTTGGGGATGTGCTGAGAGTATTTTTGGCCACCTCCCTAGTTTTGGAAATTATTGCCGGAGTGCTCATTGATAGCCCCATCACTTTCTTAGGGATCAAAGGCAACCTCATTTCAGGTTCGGGTATTCAGGGAATCTTTGGTTCGCGCAATGCGTTCATGATGATTTCGCTCATCGCCGCCATCACGTTTTTTATTGAGTGGCGCACCCAATCTGTGTCACGACAGCTTGCGCTGTGGTCGTTGGCAGGATCTGCAGTGTGTGTGGTGTTGGGGGCATCTCCGGTTGGTTTTGTCACGGCATTGATTGTGGTGCTGCTAGCAGGTTTTATTTCCCTATTGCGCAAGATGGAAGCTGGCCTGCGCCGGGGTACCGAGATAGCTGCTGTCAGTGCTCTAGGTGTGTTCATGCTTGTGGTGTGGACTATCCGGAACTCAGTACTGGAGTGGCTTAGTGGCTCCCCCGTGCTGCAATATCGCCTCTCGCTCTGGTCTGAAGAATTACGCCTGGCCAAGATGAAACTCTTAGAAGGCTGGGGTTGGGTTGGGTTATGGCCTCGCAAAACACAGCCGTTCACCGTGATGAATTCCAGCAGTGGTGACATTCACAATTCAGGTTTGAATATTTACCTGGACGTCTGGCTCCAACTAGGAATTGTTGGCTTGGCCTTATTCCTGATTCTTATTGGCTTTGCTTTTGTGCGAAGTTGGACACTTGCTGTGTCTAAGAAGAGTGAGCTCTATATTTGGGCACCACTGGTGCTCTCGGCACTGCTGGTATCCGGCCTGGCAGAAAGTGCAGCAATCACTGAGTGGGGTTGGTTCCTTGTTGTATTGATTGTCGCCCGCAGCTCAGCGGAACTGAGCTGGCGACGTACCGAGTAAAACCAGCTAAGGAGTCGGGGTAGCTGTTGGCGTTGGTGGGTGAATCACCGAGTCAATGTATGTTCTGATACCGGGGTAGTCAGGGTATTCGGTGTCCACAGGGAATGGCTCGTAATACGGAGTGAGCTCAATGTGTGTCACCGGAAGTTCCTTGGTCTTCAAACCCAGATCAACGAAGTAACCGAGCATGGACTGTGGAATATCCGTTTTCACAACCTGCGTTCCTGCGGCAGCAATCTCCTGGAACTTTGCCAACACGTTGGCGGGGTTCATTTGGCGAAGCAACGCTTCTTGAACCTGCTGCTGACGCTTCATACGGTCATAGTCACCGGTGCCAGACCAGCGAGAACGCATGTACATCATGGCGTGGTAGCCATCCATGTGTTGCTCACCGATTTCAATCCACTCAGGAACCTGATCCTCAGGTGTTCCAGGTTCAGCAATAGCGATGCGCTCCTCAACGGTGATAGTGACACCACCGAGTGAGTCAATGAGGTTTTGCAAACCTTGCATATCGATGAGGACGTAGTACTGAATATCTAGACCAGTGATGGCCTCCGCTGCTTCACGCATGGCTTCAATACCGGGCGAACTACCGTTTGCAGCTGCGTCGGGATATAGGTCAGGGTGGTTGAGCTCACCAGCGACGTAGACCGTGTTCAAACATGCCCAGCGGGTGCAGTATTCGCCAGTTTCTTGACTGTAGCCGCCAGGGTAGAGCGAATACATGGGTGAGTCTTCATTGAAGGGGACGTTTTGAAGATCACGTGGCATACCGATGATGGTTGCTTGCCCTGTTTCAGCATTAATGCTGACAACTTGTGCGGTGTCTGTTCTCAATCCGTCACGGTCTTCACCAGCGTCGCCACCAAGTAGCAAGAAGTTGTATTGACCATCAACAGGAGGAACACTCGGACCCGCTACAAAGATCTTGCCCAGAGCACTGTTGAGGCTTCCGGTCAGAGAAGCAGCATATGCAGCGCCGCCTGAAACGAGAACCATCATGACGACCGTCACACTGGCAACCCACCACCTGGCACGTGGTCCCGTTTTGACGATGCGAATTAGCCGCAGGGTGTCCAAAGTAAGTACCAGCCACAAAATGGCATAAAAGAACAGAGCAATCTGTCCCACAAAGAGGGTCGGCCCCCAGGTGAATATAAAGAAAACAGCCGTTGGCCAGAGTAATCCCAACACAAGAACCAGCGCGGCAAAAATAACCAGCGTGAGCGTCGCGCCCAGACCAATCTTTCCCAGACGCTTATTTCCAGCCAGGGCTTGAACAGATCCAGGGATCAGGAAATTGAGTATGACTAACCACCACGCACGCGTGGTCATCACCTGTTGCGAACTGGTGTCGGGATAACGCAGAGGACTGGTTTGACTCATAGCTGAGACTTGAGCGCCGCGTTCTTCTCTTCGACCAGATCAGCGAGGCCTGCAGCATATGCTTCAACAGCCTTAAGGAGCTCTGGGTTACTGGTTGCCAAAATCTTGACGGCCAGAAGTGCCGCATTGGTTGCGCCGCCAATAGACACCGTGGCAACAGGGACTCCAGCGGGCATCTGAACGATAGACAGCAGTGAATCCATGCCATCAAGTTTGGCCAGAGGGACAGGAACGCCCACGACAGGAAGTGGTGTCACACTGGCGAGCATGCCAGGCAAGTGGGCAGCACCGCCGGCACCAGCAATGATCACTTTGAGACCGCGACCAGCTGCCGCCTTACCGAAGGCAATCATCTTCTCGGGGGTGCGGTGCGCAGAAAGCACCTCAACTTCAAAGGGGATGCCAAAGTCGTTGAGAACGTTGGCGGCCGAACTCATGACTGTCCAGTCAGAGTCAGAACCCATTACAACGGCGACTAGTGCGTGCTTTTCGGCCATTTTTCAAGGGTAGAGCTCAGACCTGAAAGAACCCTGCTGCGCCACGCGCCTGATACACAACCTCAGGCAAATCATCTCCGCTGGCGTTCACGTGGCCAACTTTGCGTCCTGGCCGAGGTTCCTTGCCATAGGTGTGGATTTTGACGGTGGGGTGATCTGCCATAGCGCGAGGGTAGGGAGCGAGCATATCTCCCGAGGAGGGTCCCCCCAGAATGTTGACCATAACCGTGTGGGGTGCTGTCAATCCTGTTGCACCCAACGGCAGGTCCAAGACAGCACGCAAGTGCTGTTCAAACTGACTGGTGGTGCTGCCATCTTGTGTCCAGTGCCCAGAGTTGTGCGGGCGCATGGCAAGTTCGTTCACCAAAATGCGATCGTCGGTTGTCTCAAACAGTTCCACGGCCATGACGCCGGTGACACCCAGTTCTGCCGCAATCTGACTTGCGATTGAGCCAGCCATATTCGCAATCTTGCCCTGGGAAAGCGGCGCCGGGGCGATCACTTCACTGCACACACCATCTGTTTGGATGCTTTCAACAACAGGCCACAACGCCATCTCGCCGCTGGGGCGACGGGCAATCAGTTGGGAAAGTTCGCGACGAAAATCGACCAACTCTTCGAGCAGGATGGATTCACCCGGCCCGAGTTTCTCTAGCCAATCACTCACATCGGCAGCAGAGGTAATGACGCGAACACCTTTGCCGTCATATCCGCCGCGAGCAGTTTTGGCTACAGCTTTACCGCCCCACTCCTGAAGGAAAGCATCCACATGAGCTTTCTCGGAAGCACGCATCCAGCCAGGAACGGGGATGCCTAATTCTGCTAAACGCTCACGCATTCGCAGTTTGTCTTGAGCAAATTGAAGTGCGTGAGGTCCGGGGTGTACAGCTATTCCCCGCGAGATCAGCTCGGCAAGTACGTGGGCAGGAACATGTTCGTGATCGAAGGTGATGACATCGCAGTCAGTAGCAAAAGACACGACCGTATCGACATCGGTGTAATCGCCTACATGCGTGGCAGCAATCTGCGCAGAAGAACCCTCATTCTCAGCGAGCACCCGGATATCTAGTCCAAGATTGATTGCTGGGGGCACCATCATGCGTGCCAATTGGCCGCCGCCTATAACGCCAACTACAGTTGTCAACAGCTCATCTTTCGCGTGGTTGAACGGGTTAGTGAAGTGCAATACACCGGGAGAAACATGACAACATCGGAGCAGATATCTGCACCCGCTGCTTCCCCGAGCCTGTTTACTCGCTTGCGTCTGGGCCTGGTGGGCTACTTCGTCAAGTTCGGACTGGTCGGTTTAGTCGGCTTAGTTGTCGACGTTTCTCTCTTTAATCTACTCTCCCTCTCCGGTGCTGGTTGGTGGTCTGAACCCCTGGTGGCAAAGTTCATCAGCACCTCGGTCGCCATTGTTGTCAACTGGCTGGGCAACCGCTACTGGACCTTCCGCCGAGATAAGCGTTCAGATGTTGCCAAGGAATTCGTTGAATTCGTCGTCGCCTCCGTCGCAGGCATGTTGGTCACCCTCGCCACGCTGTGGTTCACGCACTATGTTCTCGGCTTTGACTCGCTACTTGCCGACAATATTTCTGCCAACATAATCGGCCTCGGCTTGGGCACTCTTGTGCGCTTTGCGCTTTATCGTTGGTGGGTGTGGAGTGTGAAGCGATGAGTGCCTTAGTTATCATTCCCACCTTCAACGAGATTGAAAATCTTCCCACGGTCGTTGCTGCTGTTCGCCACGAAGTCCCTGAGGCCAACATTCTCATCGTGGACGATAATTCTCCCGACGGGACGGGCCAGAAAGCTGACGCATTAGCCGGCGCTGACCCTTTTGTTCATGTGCTTCATCGCAGAGAAAAAACCGGTTTAGGTGATGCCTACCTGGCTGGTTTTGACTGGGGGCTGGAGCGTGGTTTCGAGATTTTGGTCGAAATGGATGCAGACGGCTCCCACCCTGCACACCGCCTGCCAGCTTTACTGGGTGCGGTGTCTGCTCCGACTGTTCCGGGTGCACACTTCCCTGGCCTTGCCATTGGCTCTCGCTGGGTCAATGGTGGATCGGTAGTGAATTGGCCAGCTCACCGGCTTCTTCTCAGCCGCGGAGCAAACGCCTATGCCCGCCTGGCTTTAGGAATCTCGATCAAAGATTCCACGGCAGGCTTTCGAGCTTTCCGTGCAGAAGTGCTGCGAGGGATTCATCTAGAGGAAGTGAACTCTCACGGATATTGCTTCCAAATTGATTTGACGCTGCGGGTGCTTGATGCCGGGTACACCGTGGTGGAATTACCCATTGAGTTCACCGAGCGCACCGTAGGTCAGTCGAAGATGAGCAAGAACATCGTTTTCGAGGCGATGCGCAGTGTGACCAGCTGGGGCTGGCAGCGCCGCTTTGGCGCGAAGAAAACTTCGACGGTTTAATAGTCCTGCGTGAAGCGCTGATCGTCACGGCGCAGCTGCGCAGACAGCGGCGACTGTTTATCAACCAGTTCGGTCAGTGCTGAGAGCACAAGGTTTGCCTTGGGCAGATCGTAGAGGCGAATGGGCTTTTCTGCTCCGGTGTTCAGCAGTAAATCTCCGGCACCGAAGACTGCTTGCACCGCGTTTTGTCTCACCGTCACGTCGTGGATACGACCGAAGAGAACTTCTTGGCGGGTTCGGGTGAAGATTCCTCGATAAATAATCACCCGTCGGGTGGTGATGATAACGCGGTTACCTAGCCAGGTCACCAGCGGGAAAACCCACAACACTATGAGCAGGAGGGCACTCAAAAGCCAGAAGGTCAGTGTCATCCAAAACTCGGGGAACCCCATCGAGAAATAACCCCAGGCGGTGGCAATACCAATCAATGCCATGGTGGGCATGAACAGAACACGTCCGTGTCGGCGCAAGCGCACGACGACAGGCTCAGCAGCCTCAGTGGGGGCAGGGTCAAAAGCAATAGTGGGTTGGGACATCACTTGCAATTATGGAGGCTAGATCACTCGCAGGTGGGTCACATCGCCGGCAGAAACCACAAGTGGTTCTGCACAGTTGGCCATCTCCACCACCAGTGACCCTTCCTCGTTGATGCCGATCGCGGCGCCTACCGGGCTGTCGCCGGTGGGCAGTTCCACCCGCACTGAGCGGCCAATCGTGTCGCATTCATCACGAATCTGGTCCAACAATCCAGAACTGCGCACATTACCCCCAGCAGAAACAAAGACTTTGGTGATCCGAGAAAACTCGGTGAGATAGGCGGCAAGAAGTTCATCCATGGATGTGTGAGCTCCTTCAATCGCCAGGGAGGTTGCCGTGGGGACAGGTAACTGGTCTTCGGCGAGCGCAATGTTGACTCCGGTACCCACAACCAATGCAATGCCATCAGGCGTCGTGACGAGTTCACTGAGAACTCCACAAACTTTTCTGCCGGAAATCAATACATCGTTGGGCCACTTGATCATGGCCTTTTTCCCATTCGGAAGGACCGAGTTACACGCTCTGGTCATGGCCAAGCCAGCCAATAAACCAAACCAGCCCAACGATTCTGGAGGCAATGGTCTGCCTGCAGGAGTATGTGGGCGCAACAACACAGACACGGCGAGTGAGGCTCCTGCGGGTGCAGACCAGTCACGACCTAAGCGCCCTTTGCCGGCAACTTGGTTATCGGTGGCGATGACGGAAAAGTCCGGCCACGAACTGCCATCTTCGCTATTGACTCGAGCAACAAGATCAGAGTTGGTCGAGCCCACTTCATCCAGCCACAGCAGGCGCGAAGTAAGAGCAGTGCTCAAAGAAAGGTCCATAAGAACAGTTTGCCACTTCATTTTTGTAGAGAAGCTCCAACCCTTTTTCGATACCTATGGCAAGTAGAGTGAAAAGCGTGACTGAAAACGCGAAATCAATTGACCCCTTCACTACCGCTGGAAAGCTCGCCGATCTGAAGGCTCGCTACACCGAAGCGGTTATTGACAGCGGTGCTAAAGCGGCAGAGAAGCAGCATGCCAAAGGCAAGATGACTGCTCGTGAACGCATTGAAGAACTTTTAGATCCCGGCTCCTTTGTTGAGCTCGATGAATACGTGCGTCACCGCACCACCGCCTTCGGCATGGATAAGAACCGTCCCTACGGTGACGCTGTTGTGACCGGTACCGGAACTATCCACGGCCGTCAGGTTGCGGTCTACTCGCAAGACTTCACCGTTTTTGGTGGGTCCTTGGGTGAAGTAGCCGGTGAAAAGATCATCAAGGTGATGGACCTGGCCATCAAGACAGGTGTTCCTATCTTGGGCATCTTGGACTCCGGTGGAGCTCGTATCCAAGAGGGTGTTGTCGCCTTGGGCAAGTATGGAGAAATCTTCCGTCGCAACACCGCTGCTTCTGGTGTTATTCCTCAGATCTCTATCATCATGGGTCCTGCTGCTGGTGGTGCTGTGTACTCCCCCGCACTGACCGACTTCGTCATCATGGTGGACAAGACCAGCCACATGTTCGTCACCGGTCCTGACGTGATCAAGACCGTCACCGGTGAAGAAGTGGGCTTTGAGGAGCTCGGTGGCGCACTGACCCACAACACCGTCTCTGGTGTTTCTCACTACCTAGCAGCAGACGAGAGTGATGCTCTTGACTACGCCCGCACCTTGGTTGGCTTCCTGCCCGATAACAACATGGCCGAGCTTCCTGTGTACGAGTCCGAGGTTGAACTCGAGATCACCGACGAAGACAAGAAGCTCAACACTCTGATCCCAGATAGCCCCAACCAGCCTTACGACGTTCACGAAGTGATTCGTGGCATTGCTGACAATGGAGACTTCCTGGAAGTTCAAGCACTCTTTGCCCCCAATATCGTTATTGGTTTTGCTCGAGTAGAAGGCCGCACTGTCGGAGTCGTTGCAAACCAGCCGTCACAGATGGCCGGAACTCTCAACATTGAAGCCGGTGAAAAAGCTTCACGTTTCGTTCGCTTCTGTGACGCGTTCTCCATCCCCATCCTGACCTTGGTTGACGTTCCTGGTTACCTTCCCGGAACCGACCAAGAGTGGGCTGGTGTGATTCGTCGTGGAGCCAAGTTGCTTTATGCCTACTCCGAAGCAACTGTTCCTCTGGTCACGGTGATTACCCGTAAGGCATATGGTGGCGCCTACATTGTGATGGGCTCGAAGCAACTGGGTGCAGATATCAACCTCGCCTGGCCCACCGCTGAGATCGCTGTAATGGGTGGTCAAGGAGCTGTGAACATTCTCTACCGCGGTGAAATCAAGAAGGCTGAAGAAGCTGGTCAGGATGTCAACGCCGTGCGCACCAAGCTGGCCAACGAATACACCTACAACGTGGCCAGCCCCTTCTTGGCTGCTGAACGTGGTGAACTCGATGGCGTAATTGAGCCTGCACAAACTCGTGTAGCTGTGGTCAAGGCACTGCGTGCCTTGCGTGGAAAGCGTGCCTCACTGCCTCCAAAGAAGCACGGAAACATCCCACTATGACCTTGGACAACGTTCGTTTTCTCACTCGGGGTGTTACCCCCGAGGAGAAAGCCGCCGTGCTCGCTGTTCTCGATGCACACATCGAAGAAGAGTCCGCTATTGAGCACGAAATCCAAGGCGCTGGTTTGAACGCGTGGCAAAAGTCTCAACGCGGAATCCGCGAAGACATCAAGGGTGGCTCCCGTCGCTTCGGCTGGGATTTCGGTCGCTAATTAGCCCTTAGTGAAGTGGGCGACTGCTTCCACGTGGTGCGTGTTCGGGAACAAATCAAAGGCACGCAGTTCCTGGAGTTGGTAGCCGCGTTCTGCCAGCAAAGCAACATCTCGGGCCAACGCAACGGGGTCACACGCAACATAGACAAGCTGCGCAGGCGAGAGTTCGGCTAAGGAGTTCACAACATCCTTGCCTGCTCCTGCACGCGGAGGATCCAGAATGATCGTGGCTGCTTCGAAGCGTGCCTTCTCGATTGCGTTGAGATCTCGAAGTACCGACTGGAGATATAGGTCTACGCGAGCGGTAACTGCTCGTGCGCCAACCCAATCAACAAGATTGTCGGAGGCATACTCCGTTGCCATCCCATCAGACTCAACCGAGATCATGCGCGTAGTTGACCCGAAACGATCTCCTACAGCCGCAGCAAAAAGGCCGACCCCGCCATAGAGGTCAAGGTTTGCTGCACGAGGATCAAAGAGTGCCTCATCAACCATTGAGCTCACAGCATCCGAGAGTGTGGAGGCAGCATGGCGGTGTACTTGCCAAAAGCCGCGCACGTCCACCTGGAAACTGCGCGTGCCCACAATCTCGGTGATGGGTTCTGCCGCCGGACGCTTCATATTTTTTGCGGTGTCGACATTGCCTGCAATTGCCCTGGCGGAATCTCCACTGGGTCCAACGAGGTCAATGAAGTCAATGCCCTGAACACGTTGTCCGAAGGGCGCCAGTTCTGCAATGCGTGGAGCTGCGAGCGGGAGATCTTCGACTTCGATGACGTTGTGGCTGCGAGCTGCATAGGGTCCAACTTTTCCCTCGGCATCGACGTGCAGCCGAACGCGGGTTCTCCACTGTGTTCCCCGTGATTCGTCATCGCCAGGCAATGACTCAACTTCGACATCACGATCTATTTTGGCCATGCGTGAGAGTGAATCTTTCAGCACAAAAGCTTTGAGCTCGCGTTGGAAGGCTAGGTCAATGTGGCCAAACTCTGCACCGCCGGCACGCTGGGCAGGATCGCGCTCAACACTGGCAGCAGACCAGATGTGTTCTTGGCGGTGTTCGGAAGCCTCGAGTAACTCGACGGTGTCGGCACGCCAGAAACTTTTCTGCGAGGCATCCGTGATGCGAGCACGAACCCGTTCGCCAGGAATCGTATCTGCGACGAAAATGACACGACCTTCGTGGCGGGCAACACACACACCGCCATGAGCAACGTTGGTAATGTCGAGCTCACAGAGTGTGCCCACGAACTCGGAACCTCGCTGGGGGGAAGAATTTCTGGGTGTTGTTCTCTGTGCCATCATTCGAGCATTCCATACCTGAAGGGTCTTCCGCGTGCGCTTGTACCTTGCTTCTACCTCACCGGCACGTTTAGCCACCTTGCGAAGTTCGGGTATTGAGCCGGTGGTTGTCCCCAGCGAGGTCGACGAGGAGGCCGCTGTGGCTGCCGCGGAAGCGGAAGCCAGCGGCCCCCTCTCCCCCGAAGACATGGTGTTGTTGTTGGCCCAAGCTAAAGCTGAAGCAGTTCTGACACCAGAGATTGATGGATTGGTGCTTGGCGGAGATTCTGCTTTTGTTCTCGATGGTGTGACCTATGGCAAGCCACACACCCCTGATGTTGCGTGGCAACGCTGGCAGCTTCAACGTGGTCGCACTGGCAAGTTATATTCCGGGCATTGGCTCATCGACCACACCGGCGGCAGCACAGGCTCAGCTATTGGCGAAGTCACCGTTGCTGATGTGACGTTCTCTGGAGATATTTCTGATCAGGAGCTTGAGGCATATATTTCCTCGGGGGAACCGTTGAAAGTTGCGGGGGCATTCACAATTGATTCCCTCGGTGCTGCGTTCATTGAACGCATTGAGGGAGACCCCTCGACCGTGGTCGGGGTCTCCGTTCCTGCTGTTCGCAGGATGGCAAACCAACTGGGAGTGTTCTGGCCCCAGTTATGGAATAACTAGGTCGTTGTAGGCATCGTCTACGACTCGCGCACTTTTTTGTTGAAGATGCCCAACTGAAGTGCCCCATGCCTTACTAGGCTGGAGGCTATGTCGCGCATTACAAAGGTCCTCATTGCGAACCGTGGAGAAATTGCCGTTCGTATCATCCGAGCAGCCAGAGACTATGGAATTGGTTCCGTCGCTGTTTACGCTGATCAGGATCGCGATGCGTTACACGCCAAGCTTGCCGACGAGGCATACGCCCTCAATGGAACCACCAGCGCTGAAACCTACCTGGTCATTGACAAGCTGCTTGCCGTTGCACGCAAGTCTGGTGCTAACGCTGTTCACCCCGGATATGGATTCCTTGCCGAAAACGCAGACTTTGCTCGCCGCGTTCAAGATGCAGGTCTGATCTGGATCGGTCCCAGTCCCGAAGCTATTGAGCAACTGGGAGATAAAGTCTCTGCTCGTCACGTGGCAGAAAAAGTGGGCGCTCCTCTTGCCCCAGGAACTATCAACCCTGTTTCTGGCGCGGAAGAAGTTCTCGAGTTCGTTGACATTCACGGACTCCCCGTTGCCATCAAAGCTGCCTTTGGTGGCGGTGGTCGCGGCCTCAAGGTGGCACGCAACCGAGAAGAAGTTGCGGAGCTCTTTGATTCCGCTACCCGTGAAGCCATCGCAGCCTTCGGCCGCGGTGAATGTTTCGTGGAGAAATATCTCGATGAGCCACGTCACGTAGAAACCCAGTGTCTTGCAGATGCTCACGGCAACGTCGTCGTTGTCTCCACACGAGACTGCTCACTCCAGCGTCGCCACCAAAAGCTCGTGGAAGAAGCACCCGCCCCATTCCTCACCCAAGAACAAACTGATGAGCTATACCGTGCATCCAAAGCGATCTTGAAAGAGGTTGGCTACCTCGGAGCCGGCACCTGTGAATTCTTGATTGGTAAGGACGGCACTGTCTCCTTCCTCGAGGTCAACACTCGTCTCCAGGTTGAGCACCCTGTCTCCGAAGAGGTGACAGGAATTGACCTGGTTCGTGAACAGTTCCGCATCGCCGAAGGCGGCGTCCTGGATTACCCAGACCCCGTTGTTACTGGCCACTCTTTCGAGTTTCGCATCAACGGTGAAGATGGTGGGCGCAACTTCCTCCCAGCACCAGGTCCCGTGCACGTCTTCCGCGCCCCTGGCGGTCCTGGTGTTCGCGTTGACTCTGGTGTTACTGCAGGTGATGTGATCTCTGGATCTTTCGACTCGTTGCTTGCCAAGCTGATCGTCACCGGTGCCACCCGTGAGGAAGCTCTCGAGCGTTCGCGCCGTGCACTCGATGAGTTCGAGGTTGCCGGTCTTCCCACCGTGCTTCCGTTCCACCGCAAGATTGTGCGTGATCCCGCTTTTGCTCCAGAGGGTGACAAGCCATTCCAGGTGTACACCCGCTGGATTGAAACTGAATTCGTCAACGACATCGAACCGTGGAGTGGTGAGGCGGAAGAAACCCCCTCGCAGGCAAAGCGCCAACACGTCACCATCGAAGTTGATGACCGTCGTATCGAGGTTTCTCTTCCTGCCAAACTGTTGCGCGCGAATGCAGCAGATTTGGCCACTCAGGGTCCTGCCCCCGTGCGCAAGGTTGCTTCTCACGCAGTCGGTGGCGCCAGCGGTTCCGCAGTGAAAGCCCCCATGCAGGCCACTGTTGTGAAGATCGCCGTCGAAGAAGGACAGAAAGTTGTCAAGGGTGATCTGATTTTGGTTCTTGAGGCCATGAAGATGGAACAGCCCGTTGAAGCACACAAGGACGGCATCATTTCTGGCGTCAACGCCGAGGTGGGCCAGACCGTCTCCAGCGGTCACGTTCTGCTCAACATCGACGACGTCGAGTAACGTTTAACGTTTGCCTCGCTGCTACTTGCGCTCCACTTGGTGGAGTGCACGAGCCGCATCAACGATGCTTCCCGAGATGGACGGGTAAATAGCGAAAGACTTTGCCACATCGTCGACCGTGAGGCGATGCTCCACTGCCAAGGCGATGGGGAAGATCAGCTCCGATGCGCGCGGTGCCACAACCACACCACCAATGACTGTGCGTGAGGTTGTGGTGGTGATGAGCTTAACGAAACCATCACGAATACCCTGCATCTTGGCGCGGGGGTTGGCCGTCAAAGGAAGCTTGTATATCGTGCCTCGAATGATGCCCTGTTCAATCTCTGCTTGGCTCCATCCCACCGAGGCCACCTCAGGCTGAGTGAAGATGTTGGCAGCAACGTTGCGCTCGTCAAAGGGGGTGACAGCATCACCGAGGGCGTGGAAGGCAGCTGTGCGTCCTTGCATCATGGCCACAGACGCTAGCGGCAGTGCTGCAGAGCAGTCCCCCACGCCATAAATGTTTGGCACGCTCGAGCGAGCAACACGGTTGACCACGATGCGCCCTGCGTCATCGAGTTCAACCCCGGCATCTTCAAGACCTAAGTTGGCAGTGTTGGGAATGGAACCCACTGCAATCAAACAGTGGCTTCCTTCGACTGTTCTGCCATCAGCCAAGGTCACGATTACGCCGGTGTCGGTGCGCTCCACACTCTGCATGCGCGCCTTGGACATGAGCGTCATGCCGCGGCGGACAAACACATCTTCCAAAACCGCAGCTGCATCAGCGTCTTCACCAGGAAGCACCGTGTCACGGCTGGAAACCAAGGTGACTTTAGAACCCAATGAGCTGTAGGCAGAAGCAAACTCTGCACCGGTGACACCGGAACCCACCACGATCATGTGTTCGGGAAGCTCGGTGAGGTTATAAAGCTGCGTCCAGGTGAGAATGCGCTCACCGTCTGGTTTCGCAGTTTCCAGCACGCGAGGGCTTGCCCCCACCGACACGATGATGGTGTCTGCTTCAACGCGATCAAAATCTGTTCCGCCAGGTCCGGTTGACGCAATAACCGCATGGGTGCCATCTAGACGGCCATGGCCTGGAATAACGTTCACTCCAGCTTCTTTGAGAGCTAGCTTCATGTCTTCTGAAGTGTCGTGAGCCAAGCTGAGTAAACGCTTGTTGACGGTGGCGAGGTTGATAGCAATCTCAGGCTTTTGAGCTTTCTTATCTTCACCCGTGACGAAGTAGGTCACACCCAGTTCAGAGGAACGCTCGAGCGTTGAGGTGAACTCAGCTGTGGCGATGAGAGTCTTCGAGGGAACAACATCGGTGAGCACGGCGGCGCCACCAATACCGGAGCGTTCAATCAGGGTGACTTCAGCACCCAGCTGTGCTGCAGCGAGAGCTGCCTCATAGCCTCCGGGGCCACCACCCAAAATCGCAATACGCTGCCTACGTTCAAACTCAAAAGACATACGCTCATTCTGCCAGTAGAGGGGCAATAGGCTTTGGTTATGCTCAGCTCTGGTGAGTGGGGTTTCAACCCACTGGAAGATCCCACGCAAAATCCTTCGGATATTGCGAAACAGGCTGCGTTCGAAATTGCGGTCGCTACCGGTATTGGCCACCACGATATTGCCTTGACACTCGGTTCGGGTTGGGGCGTAGTAGTCGAGCTCATCGGCAAAACAACCGAGGAGATCCCTGCCGAAGAAATCACCGGCTTTAGTGCTTCAGGGATTGCTGGACACTTAGGAACAATTCGCAGCGTTCTCCTTCCGAACAACAAACGTGCGTTGGTTATTGGAGCCAGAACTCATTTGTATGAGGGCACAGGCCGTCACGGTTTTGTCCGCCGCGTGGTGCACAGCGTTCGCACTGCAGCAGCAACAGGCGCCACCACCATGATTCTTACCAGTGGTGTGGGCGGAATACGCCCTGCCTGGAAGCCTGGAACGCCAGTGCTCATCAAAGACCATCTCAACCTGACAGGGACCACCCCTGTTGAGGGAGCCGAGTATCTCGACCTCACTGAGGTCTACAGTTCTCGCCTGCGCGATATTGCCCTCAGCGTCGACCCGTCATTGGGCCAGGGTGTGCTGGCGCAGGTTCCAGGACCTCAATACGAGACTCCCGCCGAGGTGCAGATGCTGCGTGGTTTAGGTGCGGATCTCGTCGGAATGTCAATTGCCTTAGAGGCAATCGCAGCACGACAGACAGGCATGGATGTCCTGGGGCTCTCACTCGTGACAAACCTTGCTGCCGGTATTTCTGACCACCCTCTGTCTCACAAAGAAGTTCTCGAGACCGGCGCGGCAGCAGAACCCGTCATCGGCAAGCTTCTTTCGCAGATTATGCAGAAGATCTAGCGAGAGTTCTGCACCGCTTCAATAAAACCCTCAGTTATGGCATCGGCGAGCGCTTCGCGGTCCTCCAGCGGCACGAAGGCAGAAGCAGCAGCATTCTGCTGGAATGCTTCCAGGTCACTGAGCCCATAAGAGAACGCGTCGGCAACGAGCCAGAGTTCTTTAGACAGGGTTGTTCCACTTTGGAGACGGTTGTCGGTGTTGACGGTGACGGTCATTCCCAGTTGATACAGCAGATCAAAGGGGTGATCGAGAATGTCTGTTCCCCAAGCTGCGATAGCACCGGTTTGCAAGTTTGAGCTGGGGCTGAGCTCTAGTGTGATGCCGCGATCTTTGACCCATTGTGAAAGGGTGCCCAGGGTGACGAAAGTGGCCTCAGCATCCGATCCGTCAATGGTGATGTCTTCTGCCAGGCGCACGCCGTGCCCAAGACGCAGTGCACGACCGTCATAGAGTGCACTTTCGATACTAGGTAGACCATCTGCTTCGCCAGCGTGGATAGTGACGGGGAAGTGTTCCTGAGCTAGATAGTCAAAGGCAGCCTTGTGCTTGGATGCAGGGAATCCGAGTTCAGCGCCAGCAATATCGAAACCAACTACTCCGTTGTTGCGGTGGCGCACGGCTAGTTGTGCAATCTCGAGCGAACGATCTGCGTGACGCATGGCTGTCACCAACTGTCCAATGCGTATTGACTGACCCTGGGCGGCGGCATCAACGATGCCCTGCTCAATACCCTCTTGGACATACTCGACGACCTGATCAAGCGTGAGGCCAGCGGTGAGGTGTTGTTCAGGAGCCCAGCGGAGCTCTCCATAGATCACACCATCTCGTGCCAGGTCAATCACGGACTCTCGTGCAACGCGTGTGAGACCCTCGCGAGTTTGCATCACAGCACAGGTCAGATCAAAGGTCTTCAAATACTCAACGAGGGAACCAGAGTTGGATTGCTCAGCAAACCACTCGCCTAACCCTTCGGAATCCAGTACAGGCACGTCAATGCCATCAGCTTCAGCAAGTTCAATGATGGTTTCTGGTCGAAGTGAACCATCAAGGTGATCATGAAGTGAAACTTTGGGAAGTGTGGTGACGTCAACACCGTCCACGAGAAATGAGCTGGTCATAAATTCTTTCTTTGTCTTTTATAGAACGTCATCTCGACCGGAGATGCGCAGCGCGTCAACGACCGACTTCACTTTTTGAGCATTTGCTGTGGTGGTGACCAACAGTGCATCTGGGGTGTCCACGACCACGATGTCCTTGACGCCCACCAGTGCAATGGTGCGACCGGTGTCTGTAATCAGGATTCCCGAGGAGGCATCCGAGAGCACTCGGGCTCCTTCACCCAAGATGGCAAGGTCTTTTTTGTATCCACTGGAGTGCAACTTGGCGATCGAGGCAAAGTCTCCCACGTCATCCCAATCAAACTCTCCGGGAATAACGACGAGCTTGCCGGCAGCAGCGGCTGGTTCGGCAACTGCGTAGTCGATGGCAATCTTTTTGAGCGTGGGCCAAATCTTGTCTACGGCTGGTCCACGCTTGGCGTGGTCGTCCCACACCTCAGCGAGCGCAATGATGCCTGCGTGTAGCTCAGGCTGGGTCTTTGCCAGTTCTTCCAACAGCACAGAGGCCTTGGTGATGAACATGCCCGCGTTCCACAGGTAGTCCCCGCTGTTGACGTACTCCTCAGCGGTGTGGGCGTTGGGCTTTTCTACGAAGGAATCCACTTTCAGCGCTGATGGAGCACCCTCGAGCTCAGTTTCTTCCGTTGCGTGGATATAGCCAAAACCAATGGCGGGCTCGGTAGGGACGATGCCGATAGTAGCGATGTAGCCGGCGCGGGCTGCTTCAACAGCCTCGGCAACGGCCATGTTGAAGAATCGTGTTCCCTTGATGACGTGGTCGGCAGCGAACGATCCGATGATGACGCCGGGTTCACGCTTTTCCAAAATGGCTGCTGCTAAACCGATAGCGGCAGAGGAGTCACGGGGCTCACTTTCGAGCACCACGTTGAGATCGGCTAGTTCTGGAAGCTGTTCTTCGACAGCTGCGCGGTGGGCACGACCGGTAACAACCATGACGCGCTGTTCCCCGGCAAGTGGAGTCAAACGATCCCATGTGTCTTTGAGCAAAGAGCTACCTGAACCTGTGAGGTCATGCAGGAACTTGGGCGCATCTGCCCTAGAGAGTGGCCACAGGCGCGAACCTATTCCACCGGCCGGAATAACCGCGTAGAAGTCGCTCAGTGGGGTCGATAGTCGTGCCATGAGACCAGACTATCGGGCGTAAAGTTATGAGCAGTTATTGCCCACAACCAAGGAGGGTTGTTCGTGTCTACGATCTCGGCACCACGCTCTGAAAAAATGCCCCGCCCAGGTGGCACGCTGTACCGCGGCTACACCGGCATGTGGTCTTGGGTTTTGCACCGAATTACCGGTGTTGCCATCTTCTTCTTCTTGCTCGTCCACATCCTGGACACTGCACTTGTCCGCGTGAGCCCTGAGGCTTACAACGCTGTGATGAGCACCTATAAGAACCCCCTCATGGGTCTAGGCGAAGCAGTTCTCGTGGGAGCTATCGTCTTCCACGCTCTGAACGGTTTGCGCATCATCTTGGTGGACTTCTGGAGCAAGGGCGTCAAGTACCAGCGCTACATGTTCTGGGGAGTCATTGGTGTGTGGGTGGTTCTCATGGCTGGATTCTTGCCACGCCACCTCATGAACGTCTTTAGCGAAGGGCACTAATCATGACGACTATTGCTGAACCTCGTTCTCCTTACGCACGCTCTCCCCGCTCTGGCACCAACTGGGAAAAGTGGGGCTGGGTCTACATGCGCGCCTCGGGCGTGATTCTTGTTGTCCTCATCTTTGGTCACCTGTTTGTCAACCTCATGGTTGGTGAAGGTGTCAAGGCCATTGACTTTGCTTTCGTCGCTGGAAAGTGGGCCACCCCCTTCTGGCAGTGGTGGGACCTAGCCATGCTGTGGCTTGCACTGATTCACGGTGCAAACGGTATGCGCACAATTGTCAATGACTACTCAAGCTCGGTGCGCTTGGGCAAGATTCTCCGCGGAGCAATCTATGCCTCTGCCGTCATTCTCATCATTTTGGGCACGCTGGTGATCTTCACCTTCGATCCTTGCCCTTCGGTCAGTCCAGATCAGCTCGACTTGCTGCCCTCGTTCTGCCCACCCCAGTAATTCTTTAGATCACACCTACATACGGAGTTTCACTCGTGGCAACTAAGAGCAACGACACATACGAAGAAACCAAACTCATCGATGGCGTCTACTACCACCAGCACGATGTTGTCATCGTGGGTGCTGGTGGTGCCGGTATGCGTGCGGCGATCGAGGCAGGCCCCAACGCTCGCACCGCCGTGATCAGCAAGCTCTACCCCACCCGTTCGCACACTGGTGCTGCACAGGGCGGTATGGCTGCAGCGCTGGCGAACGTGGAAGAGGACAGCTGGGAATGGCACACCTTCGACACCGTCAAGGGTGGCGACTACCTGGTTGACCAAGATGCTGCAGAGATTCTTGCCAAAGAAGCTATTGACGCGGTTATCGACCTCGAAAACATGGGTCTTCCCTTCAACCGCACACCCGATGGCAAGATCGATCAGCGTCGTTTCGGTGGCCACACTCGTGACCACGGTAAGGCTCCTGTGCGTCGCTCCTGCTACGCAGCAGACCGCACCGGTCACATGATTTTGCAGACCCTTTTCCAGAACTGCGTCAAGCTCGGCATCGAATTCTTCAACGAGTTCTATGTTCTTGACCTGGTCATGACCAAGGTCAAGGGCAAGCAGGTTCCTGCCGGTGTCGTTGCTTATGAACTGGCAACTGGTGACCTGCACGTGTTCCAAGGCAAGTCCATCGTCTTTGCCACTGGTGGTTTCGGAAAGATCTACAAGACCACCTCGAACGCTCACACCCTCACCGGCGATGGCGTTGGCATCATTTGGCGCAAGGGTATTCCGCTCGAGGACATGGAGTTCTTCCAGTTCCACCCCACCGGCCTCGCTGGCCTGGGCATCCTCTTGACTGAGGGTGCTCGTGGTGAAGGTGCCATCTTGCGTAACGCATCTGGTGAGCGCTTCATGGAGCGTTACGCTCCCACCATCAAAGACCTCGCTCCTCGTGACATCGTCTCGCGTTGCATGGTTCAGGAAGTGGCTGAAGGACGCGGCGCTGGCCCCAACAAGGACTATGTTCTCCTGGACTGCACCCACCTGGGTGCTGAGGTTCTCGAAACCAAGCTTCCAGACATCACCGAGTTTGCTCGCACCTACCTGGGTGTCGACCCCGTTGTTGAGCCCGTGCCCGTGATGCCAACAGCTCACTACGCCATGGGTGGTATCCCCACCAACATCAAGGCAGAGGTACTCTCCGACAACGACACTGTTATTCCTGGCCTCTACGCAGCCGGTGAATGTGCCTGTGTTTCTGTTCACGGATCAAACCGTTTGGGAACTAACTCCCTGCTCGATATCAACGTCTTCGGAAAGCGCGCTGGAAAGTACGCCGTCGAATACGCCAAGAAGGCAGACTTTGTTCCACTTCCTAAGGACCCTGCAGGTCCTGTGCGCGAGATGATCGAAAGCATCCGCAACGCCAATGGCACTCAGCGTGTTCCTGCACTGCGTAAAGAGCTGCAGGAAGAGATGGACAAGAACGCTCAGGTATTCCGCACCGAAGACTCACTCAAGTCGGTCACCAAGACCATTGAGAAGCTACGCGAGGAATACAAGAACATTTCCATCCACGACAAGGGCAAGCGTTACAACACCGACCTACTCGAAGCTGTTGAGCTGGGCTTCCTGCTCGATCTGGCCGAGGTCGTTGTCTACTCCGCTCGTAATCGTAAGGAAAGCCGCGGTGGCCACATGCGCGACGACTTCCCGAACCGCGACGACAAGAAGTTCATGAAGCACACCATGGCGTACCTCACCGGTGACGCCACCAGTGACGACGCTGGCGATCACATCAAGCTTGATTGGAAGCCTGTTGTTATCACCAACTACCAGCCCATGGAAAGGAAGTACTAAGAATGGCTACCGCAGTCGCAACACAGGCAGCAGTACCCGAGGTACAGGCCTTCAACATCACCCTGATTATTCGTCGCTTCCTTCCCGAAGTAGATGAAGAGGCTCGTTGGGAATCCTTCGACGTAGAGGTCTACTCAACTGACCGTATCCTTGATGCTCTTCACAAGATCAAGTGGGATCAGGATGGTTCGCTCTCTTTCCGTCGTTCCTGTGCTCACGGTATTTGTGGCTCTGATGCAATGCGTATCAACGGACGCAACCGTCTTGCCTGCAAGACCTTGATCAAAGACCTGGACATTACCCAGCCCATCTACGTTGAAGCCATCAAGGGCCTGCCCCTCGAGAAGGACCTCATCGTTGACATGGAGCCATTCTTCGCTGCATACCGCGAAGTTAAGCCCTTCCTCATCTCTAACACCACCCCTGAGGCTGGTAAGGAACGTCGCCAGAGCATTGAAGACCGCGAGCGCTTCGATGACACCACGAAGTGCATCTTGTGTGCAGCTTGCACCACAAGCTGCCCCGTGTTCTGGACTGACGGTCAGTACTTTGGTCCTGCCGCCATCGTGAATGCACACCGCTTCATCTTTGACTCTCGTGATGATGCTGCCGAGGTTCGCCTCGACATTCTCAACGACAAAGAGGGCGTGTGGCGTTGCCGCACCACCTTCAACTGCACCGATGCATGCCCTCGTGGCATTCAGGTTACGCAGGCGATTGCGGATGTCAAGCAGGCAGTATTGCGTGGACGTCCTTAGGGCGTAAAGCATCTTCACGGTAGGGAAAAACCCTCTTTATCGTGCAATAATCAGGAGCTTTGTTTCCTTCTTGATTGGCATACCTCATGCGCAAAATCCTTGCAGCGCTGCTTTCTGTGTTTCTGCTGGTTTTCATTACCACCCCTGCCCAGGCGGTTTCTGGCACCTGGTCTAACCCAGTAGTTGTTTCACCTACTCCCTTTGGAAATAGTGTTCAAGTTGGGCTAGACATCGCCCCTGATGGGAACGGGAATCTTTTCTCAGTTTGGAACCAAACAGACGGCAGTTTCCAACGAGTATGGATTAGCAAATCCTCTAATCATGGGACTTCGTGGTCAACTCCCACTGCGATTTCTCCTGCTAATCAAAATTCAACCCAAGCAGTAATTACTATCGATAAAGCAAACACAATTTACGTTGCTTGGTACAGCACCAATGGGTCATTTGACAAGATTCAAACCAGTAAATCCAGTAATGCTGGTGCATCTTGGAGCACTCCTATTGATCTTTCTTCCAACGCGGATCTCAACAGAAGGCCTGTAATTGCTAGTCATGGAACGGGCACAGTTACTGTTGCTTGGCGAACGATTGATAATGGAGTAAGCAGCGACATTCTTTCTAGCACAACAACAAATTCGGGTGCTTCGTGGTCTTCTGAAGTGGCTGCATCAACAAGTGGAAACTCAATTTATAATCAAAACCCATCCTTGAACTACA
This sequence comes from Aurantimicrobium sp. INA4, assembly GCF_027924525.1. Lineage (NCBI taxonomy): Bacteria > Bacillati > Actinomycetota > Actinomycetes > Micrococcales > Microbacteriaceae > Aurantimicrobium > Aurantimicrobium sp. INA4. The sequence goes on from NZ_AP027040.1 coordinate 1,307,035, forward strand.
GTCCAACAGGTGTGGCATTTCTTTCTTGGGTTCAAGAAGACGCATCCCAAAATGTTTTTGCTCAAATTTCATCTAAGAGTGGAAACACATGGTCAAACCCAACAACTTTCACAGGGCAAGGAACAGCTTCGACACCTTCCGTGGCATTTGGCGCATCCAATACAGTTACTGCATCGTGGGCCTATGCGGACGGAGTTGATGTAAGGGTTCTAACAAAAAGTTCAACCGATAACGGAGCTTCCTGGTCTGCTCCTCGTACTGTTGCCATAGCAAATATATTATTGTGTGACTGCTCCGCCCAGGTTGTTTCAACTCCCACAGGCGTATCAACTATCGTCTACAGTTTCGGTGAAGTTGTTGAATCGAGCACATCACATGACAACGGAGTGTCGTGGTCTACCCCAACACTTGTTTCAGACCAGTCCAGCCAAGACATATTTGATTTCGACGTTGTGATGGATACAAATGGCAATATTGCTGCTACTTGGAGTGAATACAGTGTTGGATCTCAGGTTAACTTTGTTAGTGTAAACACCTCTGAAGATAACGGAATTACATGGGATGTTCCTGACATATTGTCAGACCCAAACCTCACCTTCAGCGCAGATAACCCAAGAATTGCTGTCGACTCGGCCGGATATCTCATTGTGAATTTTGTTCAACAAATTTCTGCTACACCCCATTTGGTTATCCAAAGCTCAAACGTATTCTGGGCGACTCCAAATACACCAAGTCCCGATAATGGCGGGGGGTCTGAACTCGCCAGAACAGGTAGTGATTTCACTCTTTACTTCGCAGGAATAATGACAATCCTTTTAGGCATTGGACTTATTCAACTTCGACGCAAAGCATGACAAAAAAGACCCGGCTTTTTCCAAAGCCGGGTCTTTTGTATTTCTGCAGGTCGTCTCCCCTGCAGAAGCTTTATTCGCTGCCGAGCTTGCGTGCTTGTGCTGCTGTTCGACCATTCAGTGCTCGAGTCGCACGCGCCTGAGCTTCTTCTAAGGTCACCGTCAACAGCGCAGCACGAACATCAGCAAGTGCAGCTGGAGTCATGCTCAAGGTGGTGACACCCAAACCAACAAGCACGATGGCCAGGTTGGGATCTGCTGCTGCTTCGCCACAGACGCCAACAGGTTTGCCCGTTTCTTTGCCGGCGTCACCGAGCTGCTTGATTAATCGAAGCACTGCAGGGTGCCATGGGTCTTGGTAGGAACCTACCGAGCCGAGCATGCGGTCAGCTGCCATGGTGTACTGCGTGAGGTCATTAGTACCAATGCTGACGAAGTCTGCAGACTCCAAGACCTGGTCAGCGACCAAGGCTAAGGAAGGAACTTCAGCCATCACACCTGGAACACGCAGTCCCAGTTCACGGCACAGCCCAACGAAGTAGTCGGTCTCCTCCGCATCGGCAACCATGGGTGCCATGACCCACAAATCTGCTTCTGTTTTGTTTTGAGCGTTGACCAATGCAGTGAGTTGATCGCGAAGAATGTTCTCTTTCACACGCAGGGCACGAAGACCACGAAGTCCCAGTGCTGGGTTTTCTTCTTTGTCTGCGTTGAGGAATGCCAAGGGCTTATCTGCTCCAGCATCCAGTGCACGAACAACAACCTTCTTGCCCGGGAATGCTTCAAGAAGTTCAGTGTATTGGGCTTCCTGTTCGGCAACGGTAGGTGCAGTTTGAGAATCAAGGAAGAGGAACTCTGTGCGGAACAGGCCAACACCTTCAGCACCTAGAGCAATTGCTCCAGCTGCTTCTTTGGGAGAGCCCAAGTTAGCCAGCAGTGGAACCTTGTGTCCATCCTTGAGGGCTCCATCAGTAATGGGAGCGTTAGATGCCTCCAGCCATTCGGCACGCTTGATTAATGCCGCCTCAACTTCTGCCTGGCTCACACCCGCAGTGATGGTGGAGGTTCCCGCATTGACGACAACGAGAGTGTCGTCAGAAAGTTCTTCAGCGCCGGCGCCCACACCCACGATGGCGGGAATAGATTTTGCTCGAGCAAGGATGGCGGTGTGCGAGGTGGGACCACCATCACGCGTGACGAGGGCATACACCTTGGTGAAGTCCAGCAGTGCTGTGTCGGCAGGGGCGAGGTCATGAGCGACAAGAATGAAAGGCTCGTCGGATTCGGGAACACCCGGTGCTGGAACTCCACGCAGCGAGGCAATCACACGTTGAGCCACATCAGCTAAGTCAGCAGCGCGTTCTCCCATGTAGCCGCCCATGCTTTCGAGCATTTTCTGGAATGAAGAGAACGCATCGAAAACGGCACGTTCTGCGGTTTTGCCCGATTCGATCCGCTTGGCAATATCTTTTGCCAATGCTGGGTCGCCCGCCATCAATGCTTGGGCGTCAAGAACATCCTTGGCTTCGCCACCGGCTTTGACGCCCCGCTCACGCAACCACTGTCCTACTTCAGCAAGAGAGTGTTGTGCGGCGGCAATTTCTGTTTCAGCATCTGCGGTGCGCTGGATATCAGCTGGCTCTGCCAATGGCTCGGGCATCCGTTTGATGGGGCCTGCGGCAATGCCGCGTCCGACGCCAATTCCGGTGAGCTCCATTGCTGCTCCTACTGATCAAGAGGGATAAAGACCTTAGTTGTCACCCTCAAGCATTAAGGATAACGAGGCACGTCGTGCCAAATAATGTGGGCGGCCCACACAAAAACGGGCACAAACACAACGATACCCCCGTTTTAGGTTGACAAACAAGTGGAATCGGGAGTAAAAAAAGATAAACAAACATTTCTGTTGGTTTTCTGACAGAAATATCACGACGACGGAGTCCCATGTACGCACCTGAACGCCACCAGGCCATTTTGGCCAAGGCGCGTCACGCAGGTCGTGTGGAAGTCCGCACTCTCGCGGAAGAACTCGATGTCACTCCAGAAACTATTCGTCGTGATCTCACTGTCCTAGAACGACGTGGCCTCTTGCACCGTGCACACGGTGGGGCTATCCCCGTCGACCGCCTCAGTGTTGAACCTGACGTTACCTATCGCGAAGGTGTTCTCTCCGCAGAGAAAGAACGCATTGCGCGGATGGCTCTCTCTGAGGTTCCCGCAGGCGGATCCATCATCCTGGACGCCGGAACAACTACAGCACGCCTTGCTGCATTATTGCCCCAAGACATTGAGCTCACAGTTGTTACCAACTCCATCCCCATTGCTGCTGTTCTGGCCACCCGCCCCAACATTCAGCTTCATCTCCTTGGCGGACACGTCCGCCCCATCACGTTGGCCATGGTGGGCTCCTGGCCTGAAGACGCTTTGAAGTCCCTCTCCGTTGATGTTGCTTTCTTAGGCATCAATGGCCTCACCCCAGAACGCGGACTCACCACTCCTGATTTGGAAGAAGCCCGCATCAAGAGTGCATTCGTCGATGCAGCGCGACGCACCGTCGTGCTTGCTGACCACACCAAGTTTGGCCGCGAAGACTTTGGTCATGTTGCACCAATGAGTCGTATTGACACGGTCATCACCGATAGCGACATCGACCACGAGCACTTGCTTGAAATTGAGATGTCCGGCCCTGATGTGGTGGTGGCATGATCATCACTGTGACCGCTAACCCCAGTCTGGATCTCACCCTCGAGGTTGAGAAGTTCGAGCAGGGTGAAGTCAACCGTTCAACCAGCAAGCACAAAGACCCCGCGGGCAAAGGAATTAACGTTTCTCGCGCTCTGCACAAAAACGGCGTCGACACTGCCGCCGTTTTCCCTGCAGATGCCTCTGTGGGTGTCTGGATTGAAAAGGCCCTCACTGAATCAGGAATCCAAACCATCACGACTCGTATCACCGATGAGGTTCGCCAGAACATCACCATCGTTGATGCTCAGGGCGACACCACAAAGATTAATGAGACAGGCCCCCTACTCAGCGCCGACGAAGTCTCATCACTTCTGGCCCAGATTGCTGGCCTACTTGAGACCCAACCAGAATGGCTCGTTGCTGCAGGAAGTTTGCCTCCAGGTCTTGATGGATCCTTCTACGTTGCTCTCGGCAAACTCGCTCATGAGCACGGTGTTCGTTTTGCTGTCGATAGTTCCGGCTCTGCTTTCAAAGATGTAGCACACGCGGGTGTTGCTGATGTGATGAAACCCAACCACGAAGAGTTAGAAGAATTAGCTGGCCGTGAACTTCCCACCGTCGGGGATGTTGTTGATTTTGCTAAGTCCATGCTCGGTAACCCCAGCGCCGCAATCGTGGTGAGCCTCGGAGAAAACGGAGCACTTCTGGTCAACAACCGGGGAAGCATCTGGGCCGGTCACGAGCCTGTCAGTCCAGAGAGCACAGTCGGTGCCGGAGACAGCACCCTCGCCGGTTACCTCAGTGCTGATGTCTCGCTTTCCGAAGAGGATTCTGAGTCTGAGTCTGGCGATATTGCTCGGATTTCAACTGCTGTGGCATGGGGCTCGGCTGCCGTTCAATTGCCTGCCACCACGGTTCCAGGTCCAAAAGACATTACTATTACGGCAGTTCACACTGTTGTTAACCCAGAACCACAAACCGCAATTAAGGAGCTCCACGTATGAGTGCACTAACGACCGAGGACATCGTCATCGTTGGTCTAGAAGCAGAGACCAAGGAAGACGCAACGCGTCAGCTAGCTGTGAAGCTCGCTAATGACGGACGTGTAACAGATCTCGATGGTTTCCTCGCCGATGTTCGCGCACGTGAGGAACAGATGGCGACCGGTCTTCCCGGTGGAATCGGTATCCCTCACGCACGTTCAGCTCACGTCACGGTTCCTTCAGTTGCTGTGGCAACCAGCGTTGACGGCGTGAACTTTGGCGCTGCCGACGGTCCCGCACACCTCATCTTCTTGATCGCTGCACCAGATGGTGCAGATGACAAGCATCTCCACATCCTCGCTGCACTTGCTCGCAAGCTCGTGCACGAAGACTTCCGTCAATCACTGCGCGACGCTAACTCCGGCGCCGAGATCGCAGAGATTATCACCCGAGAGGTACAGCAATAATGACCAAAATTGTCGCAGTAACATCCTGCATCACCGGTATTGCCCACACCTACATGGCAGCTGAAGCTCTCGAGCAGGCAGCCAAGAAGGCTGGCTACGAGATCACTGTAGAAACCCAGGGTTCTGCAGGTTCATCCCCCATGAAGCAATCCACCATCGACGAAGCGGACGTTGTCATCTTCGCCACCGATCTTGAGGTCAAGGACCGTTCACGTTTCAACGGCAAGCCTTTCCTTCAGATTGGCGTGAGCAAGGCTCTTGCAGACGCAGACAACGTCGTTGCTCAGGCTGTTTCATCCATCGCCACCCTCCCCAAGGATGGCGGAGCTGCACCCGCAGCACCGAAAGCTGCTCCTGCAGCCGAAAAAGCACCCAAAAAGGACTCCGGCGACAAGCCTGGGTTCTTCGGTCGCCTCTTCGGAAGCAAGTAGTAGATTCCCCACAGAGTTCCTGCTGAGACGGCAGGTTCAGTAACACCAATAAAAATGCAATGAGGCATTGGAGGCCACAATTGTCTAGTAATTCAGGAACAGGAACACGCATCCGCCAATGGCTGATGACCGGTGTTTCCTACATGATCCCCTTCGTGGCGGCCGGCGGTATCCTTATCGCTCTGTCGTTCGCAATCGGTGGTTATGACATCGTTTACCAGGACCAGGGCGAGTTCCTGGCAGCGGGCTTCAACCCACTGTCGGCACACGACTGGGCCTACGTAATGTTCGCCGTTGGTGCAGCAACCTTCGGCTTCCTTGTACCCGTTCTGTCAGGTTTTATTGCGTACGCAATTGCTGACCGTCCAGGTCTTGCTCCCGGTTTCGTTGGTGGTGCCATCGCTGGTACCGTTGGCGCCGGATTCCTCGGTGGTCTGATCACCGGTTTCCTCGCAGGTTTCGTAGCACTCTGGCTCAGCCGCCTCAAGGTTGCTGGCTGGTTCCGCCCCATGATGCCTGTTGTTGTGATTCCTTTGATTGCAACCTTCGTCACCGGTGGTCTGATGCTCGTGATCCTCGGTGGTCCACTGAAGGCTCTCATGGACTCACTGAACGCATGGCTGACCGGTCTTTCCGGTGGAAGCGTTATCCTCCTGGGTATCGTTCTCGGTCTCATGATGGCATTCGACATGGGTGGTCCCGTCAACAAGGTGGCATACACCTTCGCTGCAGCTGGTCTTACTGAGGCTGGCGCAACCGCTGCTGACAACGACGTTCGCTTCGTTGTTATGGCTATCGTTATGGCTGCAGGTATGACACCTCCTCTGGGTCTCGCACTCGCGACTGTTCTCCGCAAGAGCGCATTCTCGAACGCTGAGCGTCAGAACGGTAAGGCTGCTTGGGTTCTTGGTGCATCCTTCATCACTGAAGGTGCTATCCCCTTCGCTGCTGCTGACCCCATCCGTGTGATTCCTTCGATCATGATCGGTTCTGCAACTGCAGGTGCTCTCGTTGGAGCATTTGGCTGCACCCTCCGTGCACCTCACGGTGGTCTGTGGGTATTCGGCCTCGTTGGTAACTGGCCTCTGTACCTGGTAGCTATCGCTATCGGTACCGTCGTTACCGCTCTCCTCGTTCTCGTCGCAAAGAACATCAAGCCTGGTGTATCTGACGAGGAGCTGGAGGAAGCAGTTGCCTAAAGCTCAGAGAACAGTCACCGTTGGTTCGCGTGTTGGACTGCACGCTCGCCCTGCCAGCACCTTTGTGCAGGCAGTGGCAGCAACAGGTCACAACGTAACGATTACCAAAACAAACGGTGACGACGCAGACGGTGCAAGCATCCTCTCGGTGCTCGCTCTCGCTGTCGGACACGGTGAAGAAATCGTGCTCGATGTTGAAGGTGACAACGCTGAGGTGATTGCAGACGAGCTGGCTAGCCTGCTCACGTCTGACCTCGATGCTGACTAATCGTTAGCAGGGCTCTTTGGCCCGTGGGTTCCGATAGGGAATCCACGGGCCTTTCCCTTTAAGCTGACAGATATGAAAAAGGCATTGGTGTGGGCGCAAGAACGTCGCCCGTATCGGGTCTACAAGATTTACAGTGCCGCAGGTGGAAACCTGCTGGCCGCAGGTATGTCATTCCAAGCATTGTTTGCCACCTTTGCAGCTGTGTGGCTTGGCTTCAGCCTCAGTGGCATCTATCTTCGCGAGCGCCCAGAACTCAAAAACGCCATTATTGATTTCATTAATACCCAAATTCCTGATCTCATCCAAAAGGGTGGTGTGATTGATCCAGGGATTTTGGACACAACCACCAACTTGGGGTGGACTGGTGGAATCGCGGTTGTTGTTGTTCTGTACACAGCAATTAATTGGCTGAACTACATCCGCACTGCTGTGCGTACAATCTTCACTCTGCCACCTTCTCGGTTGAATTTTGTGCTTCTCAAGCTCTATGACCTGGTTCTGGCGTTGGGATACGGTCTCTTCGTCATCCTCACCTCAGCACTCACGGTTGTGGCAACAAATCTGGCAAATGTGATCTTCCCTGCTTTAGGAATTATTGATAGCACTGGGTGGGGCAAGATTGGTTTTGAGATTGCTGGGTTGGTTATCGTCTTCATTTTTGATGCCATCATGCTTGCCTTGGTGATGAATGTTCTCAGCGGTGTTCCCATTCCACTTCGGAATCTCAGAGATGGTGTGCTTTTGGGAGCACTCGCGTTGACATTGTTGAAAATTGCGGGGTCCTACATTCTGACCCGCACAGAAAGTAATCCCCTCTTAGCCAGCTTCACCGTGTTTATCGGTTTGCTGATCTACTTCAACTTCGCATCACGGATCTATTTGTTTGCTACCAGCTGGGTTGCATTGAGCATGCAGGATGACCAGGTCGAAGTTCGCGACTTGGGCTGGATTGTTCCCCACCGTCACCCCAATGAGTAGCCCTAGACTTGAAAGCATGTCCGTTCGCATCGCCACCGTCAATGTCAATGGCGTTCGTGCCGCTTTCCGTAAAGGAATGGACCAGTGGCTTTCACAGCGCAACGTGGACATTCTTGCCCTGCAGGAAGTCCGCGCATCGACCGAAGACTTGGAAGAGCTTCTAGGACCTGAGTGGAACATTCTGCACGATGCTGCCACGGCTAAAGGCCGTGCAGGAGTTGCCTTGGCTAGTCGCAGCAGTGCGGAAATTCACCGCGTCAGCCTCGGTGCTGATGATTTTGATACGGCAGGTCGTTGGCTTGAAGCGGACTACAAAATTGGCGACAAGATTCTTACCGTGGTGAGCACCTATGTTCACTCGGGCGAAGTCGACACCCCCAAGCAGGTGGAGAAATTCAAGTTCCTAGAAGCAATGCAAGAACGGCTTCCTGAGCTCGAAGCACACACTCCCTACGCACTGGTCGTGGGAGATCTCAACGTCGGCCACACCGAGCTTGATATCAAGAACTGGAAAGGCAATGTCAAGCGCGCAGGGTTCCTGCCCGAAGAGCGTGCCTACTTCTATCGATTTATGGGCCCCAAAGGCGAGCCCGTCACCGGACCTGACGGTTCCACCGGGACTGGCCTAGGTTGGGTTGATGTGGGACGCCAGGCAGCCGGGGATGTTCCTGGCCCCTTCACCTGGTGGTCGTGGCGTGGTCAAGCATTCGATAACGATGCTGGCTGGCGTATTGATTACCATCTGGCAACCCCAGCTTTGGCTGCTCTTGCCTCGAACTACAGTGTTGACCGCGCAGACTCCTACGACACTCGCTGGTCAGATCACACCCCCGTTGTTGTCGACTACAACCTCTAGGACATCATGAGTATCAAACCCGTCATTCTCTCTGGCATGCAGCCCTCGAGCGATTCATTGCACCTGGGAAACTACATTGGTGCGTTGGGTAACTGGGTCACCATGCAGGATGAATTTGATGCTTTCTACTGCGTTGTTGACCTCCACGCCATCACGGTTCCTCAAGACCCAAAAGAACTTCGCGAGCGCACCCGCTCCACCGCCGCGCAATACATTGCTGCCGGGATAGACACCGACAAATCAACTTTGTTTATTCAGTCCCATGTTCAGGCACACACTCAAATCGCTTGGGTGCTCAACACCATCACCGGTTTTGGCGAAGCAAGCCGCATGACCCAGTTCAAGGACAAGTCCGCCAAACAGGGAGCTGATGCAGCTTCGGTTGGTCTTTTCACATACCCCATCCTGATGGCAGCCGACATCCTCGCCTACCAAGCAAATGTCGTTCCCGTGGGTGAAGACCAGCGACAACATTTGGAACTCACCCGCGACCTCGCTACCCGTTTCAATGCACGTTTTGGTGAGACCTTCACGATTCCTGAGGGTTACATTCTCAAAGAAACCGCGAAAATCTTTGACCTGCAAAACCCCACAGCCAAGATGTCCAAGTCAGCTGATACAGAAGCAGGACTTCTCAAGATCATGGATGACCCCGCTGTCACAGCAAAAAAGGTCATGCGTGCTGTCACCGATGCTGATGGTGAAATCCGCTTCGACCGGGAGAACAAGCCTGGTGTTGCAAACCTGCTCACCATTTTCTCTGTACTTTCCGGCCGCAGTATTGATGACCTCGTCAATGGGTATGCAGGCGGTGGTTACGGAGCTCTCAAGAAAGACCTTGCAGAGCAGGTGACGGCAAGCTTTACTCCCATCCGGGAGCGCACCAACGAACTCTTGGCTGATCCAGCAGAGCTGGATCGACTGCTGGGCCAGGGTGCTGACCGTGCCTCTGAGGTGGCAGATAAGACCTTAGCGAAGGTCTATGACGCTATCGGTTTGCTCCCCCGTCACCAGGGCTAACCCCGCACGCTCTCAGCGAATTCACACCCCAGTCTTAGGTGGGAATAACTCCGGGCAGTAGACTGTTATCTAGAGCAACGCGCTTCGGGGTCAGTGAAAATCTGAGCCGGCGGTGAAAGTCCGCGACCCTCATGCAAAAGCCACCCGGCTGGAGGATGAGGTTGATTCGGTGAAATTCCGAAACCGACGGTTAAAGTCCGGATGGGAGAACGCGCGCGGCAGGTGTAGTTAGTGACGCCTGCCGAGTTCGGTTGTCATTTCGGCACCCGTCTACCCGAAGCATGCCTCCACAACAGAGAGCACCGGTAGATGAACGAGTTAGACACCACGCAGGCCGAACAGGCCGCTATGCGTCGTGCCATCGTGCTTGCCGGGAACGGCCCGCATTTTGGCGTCAACCCACAGGTGGGTTGCGTCGTTTTGAATGCTGAAGGAACGACTATCGCTGAAGGCTGGCACCGTGGTGCCGGCACAGCTCATGCTGAAGTAGATGCGTTGAGTCAACTCACACCTGAACAGGCGCAAGGCTCAACCTTTGTGGTCACCTTAGAGCCCTGTAACCACACCGGCCGCACAGGTCCGTGTGCACAAGCCCTCATTGAGGCTAGGGTTGGACGCGTTGTCTACGCCGCTACTGACCCCGGTCATGCCTCCTCTGGCGGGGCACAACGTCTGCGCGATGCCGGTATCGAGGTTGTTGGCGGCCTGCTCGAAGATGAGGTGGAAGAGCTCCTTGAAGAGTGGATGCTTGCCGCACGCCTTCACCGTCCTCACGTCACAGTGAAGTGGGCCTCGAGTTTTGATGGCCGTGCTGCGGCAACAGACGGAACAAGCCAGTGGATTTCTGGTCCTCAATCGCGTGAGCGTGTTCATCTGCAGCGTTCAGCAGCAGATGCCATCGTCGTGGGAACAGGAACGGTTTTGGCAGATAACCCTTCCCTGACTGCGCGCACCACCTCTGGGGATCTTCACGATCACCAGCCCATCCCCGTCATCATTGGAAAACGCCAGATTCCTGGTGATGCCCAGGTTCATAAGCACCCCCTCGAGCCTCTCGTAATCGGTCACAATGACCTGCATGCGGCTCTGAGCGAGATGTTTGATCAGGGAATTAGAACTGTGTATCTCGAGGGCGGTCCTACCTTAGCCAGTGCGTTCATCGCCCAAGGTTTAGCTGACCGTCTCTACATCTTCCAAGCTCCCGTTCTGTTAGGCGGAGACAAACTTGCCCTGGGCGACCTTGGTGTTTCCACCCTGTCTGAACGTATTGATCTCGAGGTCAGCTCAGTCGAAAACCTGGGTGACGACATTTTGATCACCGCTAAACCAATCAGGAAAGGGGCCTAATCCATGTTCACTGGCCTAATTGAAGAACGCGGAACAATCACCGCAATTGAAACTTTGCCTGATGCCGTGAGGCTGACAGTCTCCGGACAGAAAGCACTCTCCGGAGCACAGCAAGGTGATTCCATTGCCGTCAGCGGAGTGTGTCTGACAGTGATCGAACACGATGCCACCTCATTCACCGCAGATGTGATGCAGCAAACCTTAGACATGTCCACTCTCAGTGATGCGCGGGTCGGGTTGGCAGTCAATCTTGAACGCGCAGCAGAGCTGGGTAGCCGCCTAGGCGGCCACATCGTGCAAGGTCACGTTGATGGGACCGCCGAGGTTCTGTCGATTACGCCCAGTGAAGACTGGACAGTCATTCGCTTTGGCCTAGGTAGAGAACTAGCTCCTCTTCTTGTTGATAAGGGCTCCATCACTGTTGATGGTGTTTCGCTCACCGTGAGTAACATCAGTGACCCTTCAGAATCTGCCCAGTGGTTTGAGGTTTCTCTCATTCCAGAAACACTCGCGGTGACCACGCTTGGCCATCGTGCCGTGGGCGACAAGGTCAACCTCGAAACAGACATTATTGCCCGACAGGTCGCACGCATGCTGGCCTTCCTTCCCCAACAGAATGCAGGTGCCTAACATGGCTCTCACCCCTATCCCCGAAGTTCTTGAAGCGCTCAAGGCTGGACGCATCGTGCTCGTTGCCGATGACGAAGGTCGCGAGAACGAGGGCGACGCCATCATGGCGGCAGAGTTCGCGACCAAAGAAACCATGGCCTGGATCGTGAAGCACTCCTCTGGTCTGGTGTGTGCTCCGATGCCTCGTGATGTGGCTGACCGCCTCAACCTGCCCATCATGGTTGAGCGCAGCCAAGACACACGTGCCACGGCCTACACAATCTCCGTAGACGCTGCTTCTGATGTGACCACCGGCATCAGCGCCAGTGACCGTGCTCGCACCGTCAAGGTTTTAGCTGACCCCACAGCAGGCCCCATGGACCTGATTCGTCCCGGACACATCTTGCCGTTGCGTGCTGTCGACGGTGGTGTTCTTGAGCGCGCAGGTCACACAGAGGCAACGGTTGACCTTCTCCGCTTGGCTGGGTTGAACCCTGTCGGCGTCATCGCTGAGATTGTTGCTGAAGACGGTGACATGATGCGCATGCCTGGCCTGGAAGAGCTAGCTGAACGCGAGAACTTACCGTTGACTACAGTTGCTGCGCTGGTTGATTACCTCGAAGCACACCCTCTGCCAGCTCGCATTGAAGGTGAACTCGATCAGCACCGAGTTGCTTTCGAGGTCGAGACCACTGTTCCCACTGATCTCGGAATGTTCCGTATGCGCGGTTACCGTGACCACGCAACAGGCACGGATCACGTGGCAATCATCGCCGGAAACCCCGACGGAGAAGACGTCCTCGTGCGCGTGCACTCCGAATGTCTCACCGGTGAAGCTTTGCACTCACTCAAGTGTGAGTGTGGCCCCCAGCTTGATGAGGCTTTGCGCATGATTGAGGCTGACCCTAATGGCGGGGTTGTTCTCTACCTACGCGGCCAAGAGGGTCGTGGCATTGGCTTGGTCAACAAATTTAAGGCCTACAAGCTGCAAGAGCAAGGCTTCGACACCCTCGACGCCAACCTTGCGCTGGGCTTCCCTGCCGATGCTCGTGATTACACCGCAGCAGCCCGCATGCTCGATGACATGGGTATTCGCTCGGTGCGTCTGCTCAGCAACAACCCTGAGAAGAAGCGCCAGCTTGAGCAATATGGCATCAAAATCAATGATCTTGTTCCCCTCGTCGTGGGCCTGGGTGAATACAACACCGGTTACCTCAACGTGAAGCGTGACCGCATGGGACACCAGTTACCTGGCATCCTCCCCGCAATTGAACCCGCAGTAACGGCCAAGGAGGTCACCGCATGAGTGGAGCAGGCTCTCCCACAATCACAGTTGATGCAACAGGGCTGAACATCGTTATTGTTGCCGGGCAATGGCACGACGTCATCACCGACGCGATGATTGCATCCGCACAGCGCACCATTGATGCAAGCGGTGCAACTCATTCACTCGTTCGCGTTGCAGGAAGTTTCGAACTTCCGGTGGTGTGCAAAGCTGTCCTGGAAGCAGGCGCAGACGCCGTTGTTGCTCTCGGCGTCATCATCCGTGGTGGCACACCACACTTTGAGTTTGTCTCAGATGCAGCCACCTCTGGATTGACCCGCGTTGCGCTCGACACAGGTAAGCCTGTTGGCTTCGGAGTGCTCACCCTAGATGACGAACAGCAGGGTCTCGACCGTGCTGGACTGCCCGATTCCAAAGAAGATAAGGGTGAAGAAGCAGCACTCGCTGCCTTAGAAACAGCTGTTACCCTTCGAAAGATTCGTAACAAGTAGCTAGGCTGAGGATATGGAACTTATAGTCACAATCCTCGTCATCCTTCACTTCATTGGTCTGTCTTATCTTTTGGGTGCATTCCTGCTCCAGATCAAGGACATTGCAAAGGGTAAGGGTCGCGTTGTTCGCGGCATGCTCGATGGTGCTTACACTCAGTTAGTTACCGGTGTCGCACTGACTGGTATCTACTCTGCCGGCCTTATTGAAGGCGAAGAGGTCAACAACACCAAGATTGCCGTGAAGCTCTCTGTGCTCATCGTGATCATTGTCTTGGCCCTGGTATTCCGCAAGCGCGAGGTTGCACCTTCGTGGGCACTGTGGTCCATCGGTGGACTGACCCTGCTCAACGTTATTCTCGCTGTCGCCTGGTAACTAGGACCTGATGAGCTCACCCCGCATGGGTCGTCGTTCATCGGCCCCTGAAAATTCTTCAACCGCACCCAAAGCCAGCTTTGGGCAGTTGATGCCTTACCTGCTAGAACACAAGAAGGTTCTCTCTTTCGTCATTGTGCTCAGCGTGTTGGGTGCTGCCGCGTCATTGGCTCAACCGCTGTTGGTGGGACAGGTCATCAACCGTGTAAGTGCTGGTGAACTTATGGGCAACCTCGTGTGGTTGCTTATCGGACTCGTAGTGGCATCTGCGCTGATTAATGGCTACCAGCACTACCTGCTCCAGCGCACCGGTGAGGGTGTAGTTCTTTCCTCCAGGCGTCGACTCGTGGCGCGAATTCTGCGTTTGCCCATTAGCGAATTTGATACCAGGCGGACCGGTGACCTCGTCTCCCGCGTGGGCAGTGACACGACCTTGCTTCGTGCGGTTTTGACCCAAGGACTTGTTGAAGCCATTGGTGGTTCGCTGACGTTCATTGGTGCCATTATCGCGATGGCAATCATTGACCCAGTCCTGCTCGGACTCACTGTCTTGGTGGTCTTTAGCGCCATCATCATCGTCACCGTTCTCTCTCGCCGCATTCGCGTGGCAAGCAGAAAAGCGCAAGCCAAAGTGGGCGAGCTCGCTGCATCGGTCGAGCGTGCCATTTCTGCCGTGCGCACTGTGCGTGCCGCTAATGCGACAGATAGAGAAATCAAGGTCGTTGATGACGAGGCCGAGGGCGCCTGGCGCATGGGAATCAAGGTTGCCAAGATTTCTGCTTTGGTCGTCCCTGTTGCCGGCATCGCCATGCAGGTAGCTTTCCTCACCGTATTAGGTGTGGGCGGTTTCCGCGTTGCCTCTGGTGCCATCACGGTAGCTAATTTGGTCACCTTCATCTTGTTCTTGTTCATGATGATCATGCCCTTAGGTCAAGCGTTTGGTGCGATCACCTCGGTGAACTCAGCACTCGGTGCTCTCGGGCGTATTCAAGAAATCATTGCCCTGCCCAGCGAAGGCGAGTTCGACCGTGATCTCGCCCCCTTAGCCAAACTGGATAACGGCGCCCGCGGCGCAGTGAAGAGTTCCCCAGTAGCGGTGGAGTTCGTCGACGTTCGGTTCTCATATCCAGTTCTTGTTCTTCCGGTTGAGGAAGATGAGAGCACGACCGATCCCACCGCCAAAATGTCTCGTGCGGAGAAAGCGCGGATCAAAGCTGGCGGTGCCGCAGGTGAAGCTCTCGCCGAGGAAGCGAAGCCCATTACCGAGGCTCCCGAGATTCTCAAGGGAGTATCTTTCAGCGTTGCGCACGGAACTCGTGCCGCACTCGTAGGGCCTTCCGGTGCCGGCAAATCAACCATTCTGGGTCTGATCGAAAGATTCTATGATCCCAGCTCGGGCGAGATTCGTGTCGGTGGTATCGACATCAAGGCACTCGGGCGTGAAGATTTGCGTGCGCAGATTGGTTATGTCGAGCAGGACGCACCGGTGCTTGCTGGCTCCTTACGAGATAACCTCCTGCTGGGTTCACCCAACTCAACAGATGAGGAATGCATTGCCGTATTGGCGGATGTTAACCTCACCTCTGTCCTTGAGCGCAGCCCGCTTGGCTTGGATGCTCCCGTCGGTGAAGAGGGTGTCATGCTCTCCGGTGGTGAACGTCAACGGTTGGCTATCGCTCGTGCGTTGTTAGCTGCGCCACCCATTTTGTTGCTGGATGAATCCACCTCAAGTTTGGATGGGGCGAACGAGCAACTCATGCGTGAGGCAATTGACCGTGTTGCACAAGATCGCACGCTCATCATCATCGCGCACCGCCTCTCCACCGTCGTTGATAGTGATCAGATTATTGTTCTGGAAAACGGTGCTGTTGTGGGAACGGGAACACATTCTGAACTTGTGAAGACAACCCCTCTGTACAAAAACTTGGCCAAACACCAGCTGTTGGTCTAGGCCTGCAAACACAGAATCCCCCTCCTATTGGAGGGGGATTCTTTATGTGTTGGGAAGATTAGGCGAAAGGGTTGGGTGTCATGGTGTACTTCACAGAGAGGTACTCATTGATACCCTCAAAACCACCTTCACGGCCCAAACCGGACATCTTGACACCACCAAATGGTGCTGAAGCGTTGGAGATCACTCCAGCGTTGAGACCCATCATGCCGGTCTGTAGTTTCTCAATCAGACGCTGACCTCGTTGGAAATCTTCGGTGTAGACGTAACCGATAAGACCGTATTCTGTGTCGTTAGCAATCTTGATGCCTTCTTCCTCGGTGGAGAAAGTAGTAATCGAGAGAACAGGTCCAAAAATTTCTTCTGTCATGATGTCTGCGCCAGGCTTGACACCGGTGAGAACGGTGGGCTCATAGAAGGTTCCTGCACCGTCGATGGCTTTACCACCGGTGAGCACGGTTGCACCCTTAGCGACAGCGTCTTGAACGAGTTCGTTTGCTTTCGCCACAGCCTTTTCATCGATAAGGGGACCAATGC
The DNA here is from genome assembly GCF_027924525.1 of Aurantimicrobium sp. INA4. NCBI lineage: Bacteria > Bacillati > Actinomycetota > Actinomycetes > Micrococcales > Microbacteriaceae > Aurantimicrobium > Aurantimicrobium sp. INA4. The sequence goes on from NZ_AP027040.1 coordinate 1,323,366, forward strand.
TGACGCCCTCTTCAGTGCCGCGGCCAATCTTCATTGCCTTCACGCGCTCGGTAACCTTCTTGGCAAATTCTTCGGCAACTGCCTCGTGAACAATAACGCGGTTGGCTGCGGTGCAGGCCTGACCGATGTTGCGGAACTTTGCAATCATGACGCCATCGACGGCCTTATCAAGATCTGCATCTTCAAAGACCAGGAATGGTGCATTTCCGCCCAGTTCCATGGAGGTGCGCAGCATGTTTTCAGTTGCAAGCTTCATCAATGATTGGCCCACACCGGTGGAACCGGTGAAGGAAAGCTTACGCAGACGCTTATCGGTCACAATGGGATCAGATACAGCTGCGGTGGTGGAGGTGGTGAAGACGTTCACCACACCTGCGGGAACACCGACTTCTTCCAAGATTTTCACGAAATACAACGTGGTCAGTGGCGTCAGAGTTGCTGGCTTCACGACGACCGTGCAACCTGCCGCTAACGCTGGAGCAATCTTGCGGGTAGCCATTGCCAGTGGAAAGTTCCAGGGCGTAATGAGGTAGCTCGGGCCAACGGGCATGTGGGTCACAATGGTGCGACCGGTGCCTTCAGGGTTAGTTCCATAGCGACCGGTAATGCGGACGGCCTCTTCACTGAACCAGCGAAGGAACTCAGAGCCATAGTTGACTTCACCGATGGCCTCAGCAAGGGGCTTACCCATCTCGAGGGTCATGAGAAGTGCAAACTCGTTCTTGAGCTCCTGAACGCGATCAAAAGCTTTGCGGAGAATGTCACTGCGAACACGTGGAGGAGTTGCTGCCCATGCATCCTGTGCTGCAACGGCAGCATCTAGAGCTTTCATTCCGTCTGCCGGAGATGCATCGGCAATGTTTTTCAGTACAGCACCTGTTGCAGGGTCGTGCACGGCAACCGTCTTGCCTCCTTCTGCATCAACCCACTGACCGTTGATGTACAACTGAGTTGGTACCTGTGCAAGCAGTTCTGATTCGGAAATCGTTGACATTCTTCACCTTTTCTACGAATTCCTTATTCTATTCCCAAATTGGGTACGAAATAAAGAGGTCGTTAGGACTCAAACGATAATACAAGAATCGACCGGATTTTGTCCCCCGCAAACCACAAAAAGACGCAGTGCACGAGAAGATCTGACTTTAGGTGGGGCCGCCTGCGGGAATTGAACCCGCGACCTATTCTTTACGAGGGAATCGCTCTACCAACTGAGCTAAGGCGGCGTGAACCGCCACAGGCGGAACAAGTACCTAGCTTAGTAGCTTGTTTATTTGCTCTGCGAGTTGCGTCGACCGCGCAGCGCAATAATCACAATGACAAGAGCTAGCAAGCCAGCTACTGCCGCGGAGATGCCAAGGAAGAGTTGCATTTGAGGCACGGCAGGATCGTGAACCGAAGTAGTGCGCAACATGTCTTCAGTGACCACAGGCTCCTCAATGGGCATAGGGGTTTCAACCGGTGCTGGTTCAACAGCAGAACCCTCAACCGTGAAGTCAATCTGGCCCGTGGCGGGGTGGCCATCGATAGAAACAATGCGATAGACCGCGGTATAGCTTCCGTTGGGCAGTGCACCTTGAACGATCGGAACTGTCATCGTTGCACCCGATGCGTCAAAGGTTGGAGCTCCGAGTTCAAAGCCTGTTCCGTCTGATGCAGTCAACACAACCTCAGGTGGAAAACTTTGCTCCACAGGCTCGACAAAGGTGAACTGTAGTTCGCTGACATCCGACACAACGGCCCCGTTTGCGGGGACAGAGAGAAATTCATCGCTGTGTGCATTGGCCACGCTTGAGAAACCGAGAACAGCAGCAACACTCAATAGCATGGCTGCTAACACTGCGCGAAAACGACGAATCATGACAGTAATCCTTCTCCAATAAATCCACCAGGCTGACAGCCAGGAGGTAATGCAAACACTGCTGAGCCTATGGGGGTAGTCCAGGTGTTTAGTAAGTCTAAATCAGCAAGCCGTTGTTGTACCGGCACAAATTGGTGACTGACGTTTGCCATATACGCCGCAAAGAGTAACCCCACATTTGGGGAGCCATCGGAGTTGATTCCTTCGTCATAGTTCAATGGTCGGCGAAGGAACTTCTGAGTTACATCATCGGTTCGAGCACGGCGCATATGTGCGAAAGAAGGAATGACCGGCAAACCATTGTCTGATTTTGCGGCAAGGTTTGGGGGGTCGAATTCATTGACTCCTGTGAGCGGGGCCCCATTTGACAGCTTTCGCCCCACTGAGAGTTCCTTACTTCCGTCATCCAGCTTGTCCCAGGTATCCAAGTTCATTGCAATACGCCGCAATACCATCGAGGTTCCACCGTCAAACCATCGAGGTGACCCCTGCGCCCAAACTTGTGCGTCAAACTCTTCAGGAGTTCGGGGTTTGACGGTGCCATCAACTTGGCCGAAGAGATTTCGCCCTGTTTGACCCTCTGGTTTTGCCCCGGGTGTGGAGGTAAAACCACTTTGTGACCAGAGGATCGTGGCAAAACTACGCGCAGTTCTCGTGAGCTGACGCACAGCGTGTAAGAGCGAGAGAGGATCATCTGACCCCACCTGAATCACCAGGTCTCCGCCTGAGAATTCGGGCTTCAGCTTGTCAATGGAGAAAGTTGGAAGTTCAACAAAGCCAGCAGGAATCTTGGAGTCCAAGCCCAGCTTGGTAAAGAAGCTCGGGCCAAAACCAAAAGTTGCTGTGAGGCGAGCTGGATTGAGTGCGAGATAGGGATCGTTTTCTGGCAATGCCGGTACGCCCTGCGTTAGGCGCGCGGCGTCATCGGTGAGCAAACGCATCATCCGAATAGCGCCTTCACGATCCGTCGAAGGCTTTAGTTTCCAACCCAGAAATGTTCCATACGCCTGTGAGGGTGTCTCAATTCCAGCTTGGTGTTTTCCGTAAAACGGAACTTTTTGTTGGCCTAAATCCCCGGATGCGGCTTTCTGCGCAGCCTCAGCTTGAGCTACGGCATACCCCGTTCCCACCCCAATTGCAGCAACTCCGGTGGCAAGCCCAGCAGAAACGAGGAAACCTCGCCGCGATACGGCAGGGCGAGGTTCCTGTGTTTCTGATTGAGAAAACTCTGACATGTAATTTGCCTATCAGGACTATCTGAGAGTTAGTGACTCATTTCCATCGAACCCTCGGCGTCAGCCTCTGGGTCGTAGGTTTCATTTGCGTTTGCTATTTCACGAGCTATTGCCTCGATAGGAAGAGAAGTTCCGTTGGAAAATTCCAATGTCAAAGTGATGGTGCTTCCAGCAGGAATTGGCTTGAGAAGATCCCAGTACATCACGTGATATCCACCTGGCTTGAGGGTAACGGAGCCCTTTGCCGGAATAACAATTCCACCATTGGCCTCTTGCATCACCATGTCACCGGCATCGTTCTTGACTACTTCATGAATTTCAAGTGGAGACTGGGTTAGACCATCGGTGGTGTTTGTGGCACCTACGAGCGTGATGTCTTCATCGGATGAGTTCTCTAAGGTCATAAACACACCTGTCATTGCCATACCGTCCATGAGTTCAGGTACTGCTTTGACCCATGCATCAGTCGCCATTGGGGCGACAGGTTGAGGCGTTGCTGGGGCGCAGCCCACCAAAGCCAAAGCCGCAACGACAATGCTGGTCAGAGAAAGACCACGCCTGATGGGGAAAGTTGTTGTGCTCACTCGAGTTCCTTTGTGATGGGTGTATTCTACGTAACGTAGAATATTCATATTATTCTACAAAACGTAGAACTAGCAATGTGGGAGAGACAATGACCCCTTCTCGCAATCGAGGAGAGCTCGAAGCAGCAATCATGGACATCCTTTGGGCATCTGAAACTGCTCTCACCGCAAAAGAAGTTCAGGCGACATTTACCGAGAATGTTCCTGCAATCACAACTTTGATTACCGTGCTCGACAGAATGTGTGCCAAAGGTCAGGTCACCAAATCAGCATCAGGTGGGCGCAGTTTCGTTTTCTCTGCAACAACCAACAAAGTGGATCACGTCACTGATCTAATGAACAATGCTCTCCTCAGTGCTGATGACCATGTGGCGGCATTACTACATTTCGCGGGCACACTCTCTGAAGATGATCGAGCGTTCCTGCGTAAAGCAATCGATAATTCATAACTGAAGATGTCACTTCAGGCAATCGTGATTCTCTTTGGCGTATACGCCATTGTCACGCTCGTTGCTCCGAGAGTTCTCGTTGCACCCCAGCTAATGAACAAGCATCCCCGGTTTGTACTGTTTACCTGGCTCGCTTCGCTGGGAATTGCAGGTATTTCCCTCATCCTCGCTCTCAGCGGGTTAGTTAGTCGCGCCCTCGAACAACACGTCGAAGATCCTGACTATGCCCGAATCATTTTCCCCATCCTGGATCAGGTCTTTGGATGGATTGCGTTAGCTGCTCTCGGTATCTTGGCCTTCCGGCTCATTGCTGCGGTGGGTGATTTACGTACTTCTCGAGCAGAACTGTTGTCACAGTGGCAGATGATTTCCACAAGTTCACAACATCACACAATCGACGGTCATAGCGTTCACGTCTTTGATTTACCAGAAAATATTTTGATGGCTATCCCTTCAGCGCACACTATCGTTGCGAGCACGGGATTAATTCAGGCCCTATCTTCGAGTGAATTAGGAGCTGCGCTCGTTCACGAACAAACACACATCAACGAACATCATGGGGCCATCCGTGAAGCAGGGGTCTTAGCGGTCGCAGTGGCACCCGGTTTCTCAGCAAGTGCCCGAATGGCACAGGCAACTCGAATCGCAACGGAGCTTATTGCCGACGATGAAGCAGTGAAGCTGTACGGTCCTGAAGTCGTTGTACACGCGCTCGAAGCGGCGTTTGGTACATCCCCACTCATTGAAGAACGAGTGGCCCGGCTGCGTAATTAGCAGCGTAAATCTTTTGCAGGAACTGTTCCCCTGAGCAGGAAAGTATCCACGGCATCCTTCACACATGAGTTGGACTTGTTATAGGCCGTGTGCCCCTCGCCCACATAAGTGATGAGATGACCATGGTCGAGCTGTGCTGCAAGCTCCTGTGCCCAGCGATAGGGAGTTGCTGGATCACCAGTTGTCCCGATAACAAGGATGTCCCCGGAGCCTGAAGCAGAAATTTCTCCGGGGCTCAGCACCGCAGGAGCTGGCCATGAAGCACACGACTGCTCGCCCCACGCCAAATAGGGGCCAATCACTGGAGCAGCTGATTTCAACTTTTCAGCGTTCAGTGCCCACTGTGTTTGATCGGTTTCTGTGGGGTAATCAAGACAGTTGATCGCGATGAATGCCTCCGTGGAATTATCTCCATAAACACCCACCTCAGAGCGGTTGTAGTACCAGTCCGCAGCCGCAAATGCAGGGTCTGCATCTCCTTCGAAGACCGCGGTGAAAATATCGGAGAGATACCCCCAGGCTTCTTTGTCATACAGCGGAGCAATGATGGCAGTGACCATGGCATCAGCACCTAAGAGCCGACCATCAGAAGCTGCTAATGGGTCTTTATCCAGCTGTGAGAGCAGTTCAGAGATACTCTGCATTGCCTGATCGACGCTGCCACGGAAAGGGCAGGATGATTGCGATAAACAATCGGCAAGATACGCCCGTAAAGCCTTCTCAAAACCTTGAGCCTGTGTCACAGTGACATCAAAACTGGAAGATGCCGGGTTGAGTGCACCGTCGAGAACCATGCGCCCCGCATTAGCTGGAAAAGTTTCTGCATAGATCGCGCCAAGAAGGGTTCCGTAGGAATATCCCAGATAGTTCAGCTGACGATCACCAACGAGATACCTCAGCATGTCGAGATCACGTGCAGCACTGGTGGTGTCCACATGCTCTAACAATGCCCCAGATTTTTCCGCACAATCCTGAGCAAAAGCTTGTGTTGCTGCCGACCGCTCTGCAAACCATTCAGGAGATTCACGTGGAGCATCGATGAAGCCGTAAAGATATTCATCCATTTCAGCATCAGAATCAACACACGTCACGGGGGTTGATTGACCGACACCTCGAGGATCAAAACCAATGACGTCGTAATTCTTTTGAACGTCTTTACTCACCGCATAGTCCAACGAATTTGCAATGAAATCAACGCCGGAAGCGCCCGGTCCCCCAGGGTTCACAAACAGAGAACCGAGGCGGTCAGAGCTGGAGGCAACATGCCGCACCATGGCCAGTTCAAGCGTTTGTCCTTGAGGGTTACTCCAGTCAATAGGCGCCTTGGCGACCGCACACTCCATCGCTTCGTAGCAGTCCTGCCAAGTGATGTCCTGGTTGTAGAACGGGGCTAACTCTGTCGGAATACTCTCTGGAGGTAACGAAGGTTCAGGAACCACCGGCGCTGAGCACGCGCTCAACGTCAATGCCAGCGTGGCAACAAGTGCTGTTAGTCGCAGTAAGGCTCTCATGCCGATACTTCAGATCGTGAAGCACGAATCAGTAACGCCTCCATAGCAAGAGCGGGTGCAACGTTTGAGTCAATGCGTTCTCGTGCTTGGGCAATTGCTTCCATAGTTGCCAGGGTGTCCTCGGAGGGCCGTGCTGCGGCCGCTGCGCGGAGTTCAGTTTCAAACTCAACATTGATGAGATCTTCGTTGACACCTAGTTGAATCCGCAACACATCCCGGTAGACCGAGAGCAGGTCAACCAGGATCCGATCCAATCCATCACGCAAGCTTCGTGTAGCGCGGCGCTTTTGCTGCTCTTCTAAACCTTTGACTTGACTGCGCAGATTCGCGGGAACAGCATCGCCTTCGGTAATACCCATCGATTTACGCAAGTGTTCGAGTTCTTGAGCATCACGTTCTTCCGTGATTGCTTTAGCGTCATCTGTCGCGATCTCAATCATGCGCGCTGCAGCTAACACTGCTTCACGAACGGTCATCACGTTCAACGCCAGACGGACTGTTTCTTCGCGTCGTGCAGCAGCTTCAGGATTGGTGGCAAGGCGGTGAGCCATCCCAATGTGAGATTGTGCATGTCGTGCAGCTCGCTCTGCAGTGTGTGCATCAACACCATCACGTGAAGCAATAAGTGCAGCCACGTCTTCGACGCTGGGCACTCGTAGACGAACAGAGCGAACCCGAGAACGAATCGTGGGAATCAGGTCAGCTTCACTGGGTGCACACAAAATCCACACTGTGCGCTCAGGAGGCTCTTCTAAGGCCTTGAGCAGGACGTTTGAGGTGCGCTCTGCCATTCGATCAGCATCCTCGATCACGATGACGCGATAGCGAGAGACCGCTGGGGAATACTGTGAGCTTTGCACCAGTGCTCGAACCTCATCAATGGAGATGATCACACGTTCGGTCGAGAGGGACGAAAGATCTGGGTGGGTGCGGGCCGCGACTTGGGTGCAATCAGAACAGTTTCCGCATCCGCCCTCACGGCATAGCAAGGACGCGGCAAACGCATAGGCAAGATTAGAGCGCCCAGAACCAGGAGGGCCCGTCACGAGCCACGAGTGTGTCATCGCAGAATCGTGTGACGGTGAATTGGCAAGTTCAGCAAGGGATGCAGCACGGAAAACATCAATGGCCTCTTGCTGGCCAACGAGGTCATCCCACACTGTCATAGTTCAAGGCTACCGGCAGTAGCTGACAGCACCTGTGCGCTAGCTGAGCTCCTGGCTGACGCGAGAACGAATAGCTTGCGCTAATTCATCAATAGGCTGCGTCGCATCGAGAACGAGGAACCGCTTGGGTTCAGCGTTTGCTAAAGCAAGGAAGCCCGCTCGAACTCGGGAGTGAAACTCTGCTTTCTCATTTTCCAAACGATCAAAAGGCTTATCTGCAGCATCAAGGCGGGTTCGTGCAACATTCTCGTCCAGATCCAAAAGCACAGTGACGTCAGGGAGCAAACTCTCTGTTGCCCACAAGGAGAGGTCCCGAATCTCTTTGGCATCCAAGACTCGTCCAGCGCCTTGATAAGCAACTGAGGAATCAAAGTAGCGATCCTGGATCACAACGTCACCGCGCTCAAGTGCTGGCCGCACCACTGTTGCAATATGTTGGGCACGATCAGCTGCATAGAGCAAGGCTTCAGATCGAGGATCAATATGTCCACGGTGATGCAGCACGAGGTTGCGAATCTCCACACCAACGTCGGAGCCGCCTGGCTCACGGGTGCGAACAACAGTGCGACCTTGCTCGGTCAACCACTGAGCTAACAGGCCAGCTTGAGTGGACTTGCCCGAACCGTCTCCACCTTCGAAAGTGATGAACAAGCCGGCCATGAAGCTACTCGCTGGCCTTAGAGGATATTCCTGATTTGCCCAAAGTAGTCGCGGCCTTCTTGGCTCCAGCCTTCTTCACCACGATGGTGTCGCCGACCTTCTTTGTTGCCTTTTTCTTGGCGGCAGGCTTCTTTGCAGCAGCCTTCTTGCGCACAACGGGCCCCTTGGCGCGCTTGATAGCCAGAAGTTCGACTGCTCGGTCGAAGTCAATTTCTTCGGGAACCTCACCACGAGGAATGGTGGCGTTGGTGGTGCCATCAGTGACATAGGGGCCGAAACGCCCGTCCTTGATTTTGATGGGTTTGCCACTTTCAGGGTCTGCATCAAATTCTTTAATGGCACTTGCTGCCTTGCGTGCACCGTACTTTGGCTGAGCAAACAGTTCGAGTGCTCCAGCTAAATCGATGGCAAAGATTTGGTCTTCGTTTTCGAGAGAACGGGTATCGGTACCCTTCTTGAGGTACGCACCGTAACGACCGTTTTGTGAGGTGATGACCTCACCAGATTCAGGATCAACTCCAACCTCACGAGGAAGGTTCAGCAACTTCAGTGCAGTCTCGAGATCAACCGTTGCAGGGTCCATGCTCTTGAACAGGGACGCTGTGCGAGGCTTGACTACCTCGGCCTTAGCAACGCGCTTCTTTTTCTTAACCTCAACAACCTCACCGGTGGAAGGATCAATTTCTGCCTCATCGAGGGCGACCTCTGGTTCAGGTTCAAGCTCGGTGACATAGGGGCCGAATCGACCGTCCTTGGAAACAACAGTTTTCCCATTTTCGGGGTTGATTCCCAGTACTCGGTCAGTAACGATGGGGGCATCAATGAGCTCTTGCACCTTTTCAGGAGTGAGTTCATCGGGTGCCAAGTCCAGTGGAATGTTCACGATGCGAGGCTTTTCATCCTCTGCGGCATCAGGGTTGGTTACTTCGATATAGGGACCATATTTACCCACACGGATTGCGGCACCAGTGTCCCCCACAGGGAACGTGTTGAGTTCGCGAGGATCAATATCTCCGATGTTGTCGAGAATTTCACGAAGACCGTGGTGACCAGGCTCACCAAAGTAGAACTTCTTCAACCACTGTGATCCGGTGCCTTCGCCGCCGGCGATCTTGTCGAGGTCCTCTTCCATTTCTGCTGTGAAGGCATAGTCCACAAGATCCGTGTAGTGCTCTTGCATCAATCGAACGATAGAGAAGGCGACCCAGGCAGGAACAAATGCGGAGCCCTTAGGAGTGACATAACCACGGTCAACGATCAGGCCCAAGATAGATGCATAGGTCGAGGGTCGCCCAATACCCAGCTCTTCCAGCTTCTTGACCAGGGTTGCTTCGGTGTAGCGAGGTGGCGGGGTGGTGTCGTGGCCTTTGGCTTCAACCTCCGCGAGGATGAGCTTCTGCCCTTCGGTCATGACAGGAAGCTTGGCTTCTGCTTGAGCATCTTGAGCATTGCGTTCTTCGTCTGTGCTTTCCTCATACGCGTTGAGGAATCCGCGGAAGGTGATGACGGTTCCGCTGGCAGTGAATTCAACACTCTCGCCGGAGGCGGGTGTTGCTTTCACGGTGACTGTTGCAGTCTGCCCCTTGGCATCGGCCATTTGGGATGCAACGGTGCGCTTCCAGATCAGGTCGTAGAGCTTCCACTCGTTACCGCGCAACACGTTTTCAAGCTCTGCCGGGGTTTTGAAGGTTTCTCCAGCAGGACGAATAGCTTCGTGAGCTTCTTGAGCGTTCTTGCTTTTTCCTGAGTACTGACGAGGAGCATCCGCTACCTGATCAGCACCATAGAGGGTGGTTGCCTGGGTGCGAGCAGCTGCAATAGCCTGCCCAGAGAGTGAAGGAGAATCGGTACGCATGTACGTGATGTACCCGTTCTCGTAAAGCCCTTGAGCAATGCTCATGGTTTGCTTTGATGAGAACTTAAGTTTGCGTGAGGCTTCCTGCTGCAGCGTCGAAGTGGTGAACGGTGCTGAGGGACGACGGGTGTAGGGCTTAGTTTCCAAGCCTGCGACAACGATTTCTGTGGTGGACTCTCTCAACGCGGCAGCAAGTGCCACGGCTGCTTCTTCACTCAATAGTGAGGCTTTAGTGGTGAGTTCACCGTTGTCGTTAAAGTCTTTACCCGAGGCAATGGTGTTGCCACCGATGCGCACAAGTTTGGCTTCAAACTGCGTGCTGGTCTCGGTCGAGGTTCCCAGTGTTGCCAGAAGGTCCCAGTAATTGGCTGAAGTGAACGCCATGCGTTCACGTTCACGGTCAACAACCAAACGCAGCGCAACCGTTTGTACACGACCAGCTGAAGTTCCGGGTCCTACTCGGCGGCGCATCACATCGGACATTTCCCAGCCGTAGAGACGGTCCAGGATTCGACGCGTTTCTTGAGCATCTACGAGCGCTGTGTCGAGCTCACGGGTGTTTTCTTGAGCTGCCTGAATGGCTTCCTTGGTGATTTCGTGGAACACCATGCGGTGCACAGGAACTTTGGGCTTAAGTACTTCAAGAAGATGCCACGAGATGGCTTCACCCTCACGGTCTTCATCTGTTGCCAGATATAACTCATCAGCGCTCTTGAGCGCCTTCTTCAGCTCAGCAACTGTCTTCTTACTGTTTTCACTGACTACGTAATAGGGCTGGAAGCCATCTTCTACGTTGACAGCAAACTTGCCGAAGGGGCCTTTTTTCATGTCTGCAGGAAGCTCGCTGGGCTTGGGTAGGTCACGGATGTGGCCGACGGATGCGAGCACTTCGTAGTCGTCGCCCAGGTACTTGCCAATGGTCTTGGCTTTAGCTGGTGACTCTACGATGACGAGCTTTTTGGTGCTGGACAAACATTCCTCCGAAATTATGGCGTTCCAAAAGGTCAAGATACACGGCAAATCGGGTTCGTCAATCATCGAAGCATATTTTTTGGTCCTGCTTTTGCCCGAGTGTCGATCAAAAAACCCAACACAGTGACCTTCATGGTCACTCGTGCAATGAGGTTATCGACGCTGCAGGTTCCAAAACTGAGTTGATGTTTCTCGGCTAGTCTTTCCGCGCGATCACAGGGATATCCGGGGATGCGCCCGGCGGCAGCATCTGCTGCTTCCAATGCTGCCTGGTCTGTAACTGCCTGTCCTCTTTCATATACAACGAGGGCACTTCCGCATAAAAATAAAAAACTTGTCACCGAAATCACTCCACTGACCAAAATGAGGGTGGCCGAAGTGCTCGAGCCATGATCAGTGGGCATCAAGAACACACTCTCGAACACGTATCTCTGGAACAATCCATTCCAGTGGTCCTGGCCCTACGTTTTGTTGCAGCGTGACACAAATCACATCGCTTTCCACACTCTGGTGAAATTGAACATTGCTATTTGCGGCATGGAGTGCTCGCGTCACGAGAGCCCCGTCAACACCGCGAGCAAGTTCTTGAGCAGCTTGCCGAGCTAACGAAGCATTACTGAGTTGAGTGCCCAGCGCTGAGACTGCCTGCAAGCAGATTCCCAGTATCAAGATGATGACAGGGAGAACCATGGCTAACTCCGCGGTGACACTACCCTCCGAACGTAAGTGCACGTCGAACCATGTCAGTCAATATGGCTTTGACTTCATCTCCGCGAAGGATGGCCACGAGTAAACCCGCAAACCCTACTGCAGCCATGGTGGCAATGGCATATTCGGCTGTTGCTGCACCTTCTTCCAGCGTGAGGTTCGCCCAGATTTTTTTCAATTGTTTCTTCATGAGAGATCTCCTTTCGACATCAAGTAGAGCCCACTGGGTTGCTGAAGAAGGACACCTCTATATAAGCGGTGGAAAATCCCCCTAGTACAAGGTTGTGGAGGAGATCACACTTGCCACCAGCGGAAGCACCCCCACAGCGATAAACGCGGGGAGAACGCACACCCCGAGAGGAATCATGAGTTTGACACCTAAACGCTCTATAGCTTCGTGTGAATTGTTGCGCGCACGATCACGCAACAGTTCTGCATGAGCATGCAGCAGGTCGCTCAAAGCAACCCCTGTTCGCGTAGAAAGCTCCATAAACTCATCAGACTGTTCAAGCTCGAAGTGGTCAGTGAGATAGTTATCGGCTATTTCCTGAGCACGATGTCGCGCTTGTCTCAACGAGGCACCAGAGCGTAGGACCATTGCCATCACTTCGGTCGGCATTCCAATTGCCCACGTGGTGGATTCAGCTGCAGCAACCAGCGTTGCAGACCAGGTATGAGCCAGCCACATCAAGCCGGCCGCCACTACAAGCAAAAACCAGCCCACAGGTTGAAGCAATAAAAAAGCGAGAGGGTTATAGCCAGCCGCCATCCCGCCCACAATCGCAATTCCCGGCAAAGTCATGACCAGCCTGGTCGCTGCTTGAGGCCCTGCTAGCTGACTTCGAGCTTCGCGAGCATTTCGGGATGCTTGAGCTAGGGCGCGCGAGAGGGACATAAGGATGTTTTTCAGAGGTGCCCCCATTTCAAGGCCCAGTCGCCACACCTCTGCCAAGAAAGCCCGCGGTGTGGGCGGTTTGTTTTCGAAGAAGTCATCTCGTTCCACCCGCGCATGAATGAGTGCTTGTTGGGGGCTCAGTCCCGCTACAAGCAACATTGCTAACAGTTGTGAGAGTGCAGCGACCTCGCCCAGATCGTCACAAACTACCGAAGTGGAGCGGCTGAATCTCGAGCGAACGAGAGTTGCGAGCAAATGTACCCATTTGCGCAATACGTCGACCATGTTCACCTCGCTCCACATGAACAACTAGATCAACAGCCCCGTGAACCAATGTGGTGAGCAAAGTTTCACTCAATCCAGAGAGGAATCCGAGTGCTCGCAATCGTGCAGGTACATCATTCAATGAGTTGGCGTGTAACGTCATCCCACCACCTGTGTGACCGGTGTTCAATGCACTCAACACGGCGCCAAGTTCACTCCCGCGACATTCACCGAGGACGAGCTGGTCTGCCCGCATGCGTAGAGCCTGCGGCACGAGCTGTTCGAGAGTCAGAGCACCCGCTCCTTCATTGTTTGCTTGCCTAGCCTCCAAAGTGATGACGTGTGGGTGACGTATGTGTAATTCGGCCACATCTTCCAACACGAGAATTCGTTGTCGAGTATCAACCTCAGATAACAGAAGTCCCAATAAAGAGGTCTTCCCTGCTCCTGCTGCGCCCGTCACCAGAATTGTCTGCTGTGATGACACTGCCGCCTGGAGATAGTCATGCTGCATTGGGCTGAGATAGTCCTGTTCCAGCAGTTTCTGCCACGTCAGCTCGTGGTGACGAGGTATACGAATGGAGATCGAAGTCCCATGGGCTGCCACTGGGGCGAGTACAGCGTGAACACGAATACCCCCCTCTAGTCGGACATCCACACATGGGTGGGCAATATCTAGGTGACGCCCACCACGGTCAATCAGCTCAACAGCTAAAGCTCGGACTTCTTTCTCTGTTGCCTCCCAGCGAGAAACAGATAGTAGACCTGTTCCTTGGTCTACCCACATTCCGGAATTGCTCGAGATGAGGATGTCAGTAACGAGGGGATTGCGAATCTGGGCATCCAGCAGAGCAAACATGGCCTCAAATTAGAGAAAAAATTCATGTAATAAGAATTTTTGGACCAAATTGGGGGTATTTGTACCCCTTTTGCCCCTGTGGAGGACAGGTTATGTGTATCCGAAAGACCTCACACACAGAGGAAGGCGACACCAGTTGGGGGGAACGGTGTCGCCTTCGTGACGCCAGATTGGGGGAATCGGCGGCGCCACCAGTCAGATACGAAGCTCTGAACACTATGAGTTTAGGGTATTTTTCTGAAAATATTCTGTACCCCTAGTACAAAAAGTAACTTTGTATACAAAGTGTGATTTTGGGGGTAATCTCGTATCAGACTTTGATAGAACTTTGTCACCACCCAATGAAGTGAGGTGCTCAAATGAGCAACAACATTGACAACTTGATGAACGAGGAACGTCGCTTTCCACCCAGCGCAGAATTTACTGCCCAGGCCGTAGGAAAAGCGGACCTTTACGAGGCAGCGAAGAAAGATCGCCTTGGTTTCTGGGACAAGCAAGCCAAAGAACTGCTTCACTGGCACAAGCCCTACACTCGCGTGCTCGACTGGAGCGATGCTCCTGTGGCCAAATGGTTCGACGACGGTGAGCTCAATGTGGCCTATAACTGCCTCGACCGACACGTTCTCGCCGGCAACGGTGACCGTGTTGCACTCTATGCCGAGGGAGAGCCTGGCGATCAGCGTGTATACACATACAGCGAATTAACCGCAGAGGTTAAGCGGGTAGCAAATGTGTACCTCTCGCTGGGCATCAAGGCTGGCGACCGCATCGCGATTTACATGCCCATGATCCCCGAAGCAGTGATTGCCATGCTCGCTTCCGCACGTATTGGCGCCGTTCACACCGTCGTGTTTGGTGGATTTAGTTCTGACAGCCTCCGCAGCCGCATCGATGACGCCGAAGCAAAGCTTGTCGTGACAGCCGACGGCGGATGGCGCAAGGGCAAAGTGTTCCCTCTCAAGCCCACTGTAGATGCAGCACTCGAGGCACACGGAGGCGGAAGCACCGTGACCAACGTTCTCGTGGTCAAGCGTGGCGAGAACGATGTTGAATGGACTGAAGGTCGCGACATCTGGCTACACGAGGCTATGGCCGGTGTTGACGCAGAGCACGAAGCTCAGGGATTCCCCGCAGAGCACCCTCTGTTCATTCTGTATACATCCGGTACTACAGGAAAGCCCAAGGGTATCTTGCACACCACAGGTGGCTACCTCACTCAGGCGGCATTTACCCACAAAAACATCTTCGATCTTCACGAAGAAAAAGACGTCTACTGGTGCACCGCAGATGTGGGCTGGATTACCGGACACTCCTACGTTGTGTATGGTCCACTCGCTAACGGTGCCACCCAAGTGGTCTATGAAGGAACTCCCGACGCACCTCACCCCGGTCGCTGGTGGGAAATCATTGAGAAGTACAAAGTCTCGATTCTTTACACCGCACCCACGGCAATCCGTTCCTTCATGAAGCTCGGGCGCGAGATCCCTGCCAAGTTTGATCTCTCAACCATCCGCGTACTTGGATCTGTGGGCGAACCCATCAACCCAGAAGCGTGGATTTGGTACCACGACATCATTGGTGGAGGAACTGCTCCAATCGTGGATACCTGGTGGCAAACCGAGACCGGCGCGATCATGATTGCAGCACTCCCTGGTGTAACCACACTCAAGCCAGGTTCGGCACAGGTACCCATCCCCGGTGTTGTTATTGACATTCTTGATGAGCAGGGTGTTCCCCAAGAAAAGAACTCCGGTGGCTTGTTGGTCATTTCTGAACCTTGGCCTTCTATGCTTCGCGGCATTTGGGGAGACCCAGTACGTTTCCAAGAAACTTACTGGGAGAAGTTTGGAGATAAATACTTCGCAGGCGATGGCGCGCGATTTGACTCTGATGGAGACATTTGGTTGTTGGGCCGCGTTGATGACGTGATGAACGTCTCAGGCCACCGTCTCTCCACGGCTGAGATTGAATCTGCTCTGGTTGGTAACCAGATAGTTGCTGAAGCAGCAGTAGTTGGAGCCGCAGATGAGACCACCGGTCAGGCCGTGGTTGCCTTCGTCATCCTGAAGAAGAGCCACGTCAACGACCAGACTCCCGAGGAAGCAAGCGCTATCTTGCGCAAGCACGTTGCGGATCAAATTGGTGCGATCGCTCGTCCCTCAAAGGTCTACATCGTTGAAGAACTTCCCAAGACCCGTTCTGGCAAGATCATGCGCCGTCTCCTCCAAGACGTCGCTGAGGGTCGCGAAATTGGTGACACCACCACGCTGACCGACACTGGTGTGCTCAGCATCATCAGTGCTCAAGTTCACTAAACGAAGCATGAACACACTGAACCCCAGGCCGTTGGCCTGGGGTTCAGTGTTGTAATTCGAGAGTTACTTAAACGAGACGATGATCTCTACTTCAACCGGAGCATCCAGTGGCAAAACCGCCACACCAACTGCCGAGCGAGCGTGAACCCCTGCGTCACCGAAAATCTCTCCGAGAACCTCAGAGGCACCGTTGATGACGCCGGGCTGCCCTGTGAAGGAAGGATCACTGGAGACGAAGCCCACTACCTTGACCACGCGGGTCACGCGGTTGAGATCCCCGAGAACTGACTTCACCGCTGCAAGCGCGTTGAGTGCACAGGTTCGTGCGTATTCTTTTGCGTCAGAGGCGGGAATGAGACCATGACCTTCACCAACCTTGCCCGTGGCAGGAAGTGCACCAGAAACCATAGGCAACTGACCTGAGGTGAACACGAGGTCGCCGTAGATAACCGCTGGGGTGTAGGCGGCAACCGGAGGAACGAGATCAGGGATATCAATGCCGAGCTCAGCAAGGCGAGCGTCAATGTTTGCCATGTTGTGTCCTTTGTTTGTGGCTCGAGTTGAGTCTATTCAGCTAGTGGTCGTTTGAGATAAGCAACAAGTCCACCCTCGGGTCCGGTCACGATTTGGACCAGTTCCCAACCCTCAGTTCCCCAGGTGTTGAGGATGGCAGTGGTGTTGTGAATCAGAAGTGGGGTGGTCGTGTACTCCCATTTTGTGGCGCTCATGGCTCTCCGTTCGGTTGTTTCTCAGAAATCCGGGATAAATTAGAGTCTATGTTTGCCAAGAAGCCCTCGAAGTCAGGACTGGTCGGAGGACTGCTCGCATTTGTCGGCATGAGTGCCGTTGCGTCAGTACTTATTGCAGCCGCTGTAACCCCCGCTATCGCGGTTACCGGCCTCACCACCAACAGCGCTTTAGGCGTCTTTGACGAGTTGCCCGAATATCTGAAAATTAACCAGCTCGCGGAAAAGACCAGCATCTATGCCAAAGCATCAGATGGTTCTGATGTTCTACTTGCCTCGTTCTACGCACAGAACCGCGTCACGGTTCCCTTGGACGAAATTTCTCCCTACGTCATTGACGCAGCTATTGCGACAGAAGACCCCCGCTTCTATGAGCACGGTGGTGTTGACCTCATTGGTACCGCCCGAGCAATCCTGTCGAACGCTTCGGGTGGAGATGTCCAGGGTGGTTCATCAATTAGCCAGCAGTATGTCAAGAACATTCTGGTTCAACGTGCCGAAGAGCTCGCTGATCCAGACGCTCGTAAGGCTGCCTACATCGCAGCTACCCAGACAAGCATTGAGCGCAAGCTCAAAGAAATGAAGCTGGCCATCAGCATCGAGTCGAAATACTCTAAAGATGAAATTCTCAATGGTTATCTGAACATTGCTTCCTTCGGTGGTCGAACCTACGGAATCGAAGCAGCAGCTCAGTACTACTACGGCGTCAAGGCGAAAGATCTAACACTTGCCCAGGCAGCAAGTTTGATTGCCACGGTCAATAACCCGAACAACCTTCGTATCGACTACGAAGAAAACATTCAGGCAAACACTGACCGTCGAAACTACGTCCTAGAGCGCATGCTTGCCGAAGGAAAGATCACTCAGAAGGAATACAAGGCTGCTGTTGCAGAACCTGTCACACCTGTCATTACACCTCCGAGTACTGGTTGTCAGACTGCTGGTGGAGCTGCTTTCTTCTGTGACTATGTCACCTGGGTCATCAAGAACGACAAGGTCTTCGGAGCTACTGAGGATGAGCGTTGGAACAACTTCCAGCGTGGTGGATACAAAATCATGACCACCCTCAACTTGGATGTTCAGGCTGCAACAAACGCGGCTATCGACGAGCGTGTTGCCAAAGTAGTTGATGAAGGAAATATCGCCGCAGCATCTGTTTCGGTAGAGGTTGGAACAGGACGCATTTTGGCCATGGGCCAAAGCAAGGATTACTCCGCTGATCCTGAAGTTGTTGCAACCGGAGCCAACTACACCTCCGTGAATTACAACACTGATTCTCGATATGGAAGCTCCACTGGCTTCCCTGTGGGTTCGACCTACAAGGTCTTTACCCTTGCAGAGTGGCTCAAGAATGGCCACGGTCTCAACGAAATGGTTGACGGTAAGAACCGTATTTGGACCGGTAAAGAGTTCACCAATAGCTGTGAAGGTGTTGGTGACCTCAACAACTGGAACCTGCAGAACTTCGATGGCCGTGGAACAGGTAAGGTTTGGTCCGCTCTGCAATCACTGATCAACTCATGGAACACCAACTTCATGATGATGGCGTCCAAGTTGGACCTCTGCAAGATCCGCAAGACCGCAGAAAGCTTCGGTGTTCACCGCGCTGACCTAAAGACTCTCACCAGCAACCCCATGTCAGTTCTTGGTTCAAATGAAATCGCGCCGCTAACCATGGCTGTGGCAGCTGCCGGCTTCGCAAACCAGGGCAAGGTGTGTTCAGCAATTGCTATTGATGAAATCACTGACCGCAGCGGCAAGAAGATTGAACCACCGAAGTCAAAATGTAATCAGGCAGTTCAGCCCAACATTGCCAACACAGTTGCGTACGCCATGTCTCGAGTAATCGAAGGATCGGCACGTTGGGCATCACCTAACGACGGTGTTCCTTTCATCTCCAAGACAGGTACTTCGGATAACTCTGAACACAACTGGATGATGGGTACCACCACCAAGGTTTCAACCGTTTCCTGGATTGGTAACGTCACCGGCCACGTCAACGTGGGTGAATACGTCTTCCCTCCCTATGTCTTCGTGCAGGGAATTTGGCGTGGTGTGATGGCAACTGCCAACAGCATTTATGGTGGAGATGCCTTCCCGGCACCAGATCCAAACTTGATGAAGGGTAAGTCTGTTGCCGTTCCAGCCATTGACGGCCTGACCCTCAAGCAAGCTCAAGAACTCATCGAAAGTGTCGGCCTGACCTTCAAAGACGGCGGCGAGATGGACTCTGAGAAGCCCAAGGGAACCGTGGTCAAGTCAGATCCACCTTCAGGTGAAAACACCGCGGTAGGTGCTGAAATCACGGTGTACACCAGTAACCAGTCACTTGTAGCTGGTCCTGGAACAACGCTTGGCATGACTCAGGCTGCCGCAACCAGTAGCTTGCAATCTGGTGGTTGGGTTGTCCAAGTTATCTTGGCTCCAAGCCCCACACCAACGCCGTGTTTCAGCCAGCCACCAGTGGATAACACAGTGAACCCACCGGTTACCCCTGCACCGGTGCCCAGCACCTGTCCAGCACCCCCAAGTCCTAATGTGGGCAAGGTAATTGCTCAGGACATTGTGGGAGGGTTTGTGAAGCCTGGTGCCACTGTGACAATTACGATTCAGCAATAACTCTCTGATGGACAAGTTTGTTCGTGATGCGCTCCTCGGAGTTGGTGTCGCCGCTGCCGGCGCCCTACTCTGGGGGACGCTCATCGAACGGAACCAGTTCACTTTGCGTGAAGTGGAAGCGAAAGTTCTAGAACCTGGTGCACAACCTTTACGTGTTCTCCACATTTCTGACTTACATCTAGCTCCATGGCAAGAGGGCAAGATTGAGTGGATTAAGTCGTTAGCTGCGCTGTCTCCAGATCTTGTTGTTGACACCGGTGACAACCTCGGTCACATCAATGCTCTTCCTGCTGTTGAAGAGGCACTATCGGCTTTCCAGAGCATTCCTGGAGTGTTCGTCAACGGTTCGAATGACTACTTCGCGCCCGAATTCAAAAACCCTTTCACTTATTTCTCTGGCCCCTCACGCGCGAAGACCCATGCGACTGTTTTGGACACAGCAGGACTGCAGCACTTCCTCACCAACGATTTAGGTTGGGCAAACCTCAACAACACTGCCGCATCCATCCAGATTGGTGAACGCCGGCTAGATTTCATGGGTGTTGATGACCCCCACCGCAACTTTGACTCTCTTTCTCGCATGGAACGCGCATTAGAGAACCTGCAGTCGGAAGACATTTTTGAAGAAACCGCTCCTGAACTCACAATTGGTGTTGCACACGCCCCCTATCAGCGCATTCTGAACGAGTTTGTTGCTCAAGGTGCTCAAGTGATGTTTGCCGGGCACACCCACGGTGGTCAGGTTTGCGTTCCAGGGTTTGGAGCGTTGGTGACAAACTGCGATATCCCTCGCGAACAAGTCAAGGGATTGAGCACGTGGCGCCACGGCGCCCACACAGCAGCATTGAACGTCTCTGCGGGCCTGGGAACATCCATTTATGCTCCTGTGCGCTTTGCCTGCCCCCCAGAGGCTTCTCTGGTCACTCTCAGTCCCAGAGACTAGTTAGGGACGTCCCAGGCTGCTGTAATGGAAGCCAGCTGCTCTCCACGTGTCAGCATCTAGGACATTTCTGGCATCCACGATTCGTTTGTGTGCCATCAGATCTCCTGCTACCCGCGGATCTAAGGCAACAAACTCTGGCCATTCGGTGACCAAGACGGCAATATCAGCACCCACCAAAACTTGCTCTAGTGTGGCGGCAACCTTCAACTCTGGGAAACGTAGCAGCGCAGGTCCGTGAGCTTGAGGGTCATAGGCAACAACATCTGCTCCAACAGCAAGTAAACCTTGAGCAACATCCAAAGCAGGAGAATCACGAACATCGTCGGAGTGGGGTTTGAAGGCTAGACCCAACACCGCCACCCGGAGACCTGCAGCCTCACCACCGGAATCAGAGATGACGCGGTTGATGACACGCTCACGTTGGCGCAGGTTAATGGTATCCACTTCATCAAGGAACGCGACTGAGGAGCCCAACCCTAGTTCTTGGGCACGAGCAGAGAAAGCTCTGATGTCCTTAGGCAAACACCCACCGCCAAAGCCCACACCAGCGTTGAGAAACTTCCTGCCAATACGCGCGTCATAACCAATAGCATCGGCTAGCTCAGTCACATTTGCGCCCGTTGCCTCAGCAATCTCGCTCATGGCATTGATGAAACTGATTTTGGTTGCCAGAAACGCATTCGCTGCAGTCTTGACCAGCTCTGCCGTTGCTAGATCCGTCTCGACTACTGGTGTTCCAGCAGCAATCGCTTGCGCATACACATCCCGGAGTGCAGCACGAGCTACGTGTTTGCCAGGGCCTTCACCGAAACCAAAGACGAGCCGGTCTGGTGAGAGAGTGTCCTTGATCGCGAAGCCCTCACGCAAGAATTCTGGATTCCATGCCAGGGCTGCCGAACTACCTGCTGCTATCAGTCGGCGAGATAAAGCCTCTGCTGTGCCGACAGGAACTGTGCTCTTGCCTACGATGACATCGGTTGATCCCAGATGAGGAATCAGAGCATCAACAGCTGCATGGACATAGCGAAGATCTGCGGCGCCACTGTTCTCACTTTGGGGTGTTCCCACAGCGATAAAGTGCAGCGATGCTCCTGCAACCTCACTAATATCTTTGGTGAAGCGTAGACGCCCAGAGGCTATAGAAGTGGCAAGGATTTCGGGCAGACCAGGCTCAAAGAAGGGCGGTTTGCCTTGAGCGAGAGCGTCAACTTTCGCCGCATCGACATCGACCGCGATCACCTCATGCCCGAGATCGGCCATGGCTGCCGCGTGCACTGCACCCAGGTAGCCGCAACCGATAACCGAGATGCGCATGGTGGGAAACTAGCTAAAGTCGGGGTCTGGCTCGAAGGAGTACGCAACTGGCCACTGTCTACGGCCAGCGTTGAGTACACCGTTGCTCTCGATGAGGTAGCAGTTACCACACAGAGGCTCATATGTGACTGCAACGCCATCTATCGCCAGCTGATCGCCGTCAAAGATAAATCGGTCGTTGTATTTACGAGCGTTGAAGATTGCTTTTTTGCCACAACGACAAATGGTTTTCAGCTCCTCTATTTCATGAGCAATTTCGAGCAATCGACGAGACCCTGGGAAAGCAACCGTTTGGAAGTCAGTGCGGATACCAAATGCAAGAACAGGAACGTCCTCCAGAAGTGCGATACGAAGAAGATCATCGACTTGTGCTTCAGACAGGAATTGAGCTTCGTCTACCAATAAGCAACGAACATCTGCACCGGTTTTGCGAATGACTTCATCTCGTTGATGCTGAAAGAGCCCGTAGAGATCGCTATCACTACCAATGATAAAGTCTGTGCGGCGAGTGATTCCCAGGCGCGATAGAACTCCTTGATCACCCTTGATGTCAATTGCGGGTTTTGCCAACACAACGTTGTGACCGCGTTCTTCATAGTTGTGAGCCGCTTGTAACATCAGTGTGCTTTTGCCGCTGTTCATAGCGCCATAACGGAAATAAAGCTTGGCCATTAGGTCAAATATCCATCCTCGGCTGCACGCCGAACCAAATCAGCCCGCCGGGACGCGGGTCTTCCTGCTCTAGCGTACTTCTCACGGACCCGTCTGAGGTACGTTTTGGCCGTCTCAAACTGAACATTCATAGCTTGGGCGACATCTTTTGTTGCTAAACCTTGGCAATACAGCATCAATGCCTGTTCTTCCCCGGCACTTAAGCGAGGCTTGGACACCTCTTCGGCGTGTTGAATGGGCTCACCTGGGGTACCCACGTGCATAGCAGGCATGCCCAACAATTGGCGCATGGTGGAAGCAATGACACGCATCGAGGTGGCTTTATCGAAGTAAGCATCAGCACCTGCGGCGTTAATTCGTTCTTCAAGTTCTGCCCCGCCAAGAGCACTTATCACCACGACTTTGGCTCCGGCGGCCTTACACGTCAACACACGCGCCTCAATCGAGACATTTTCTGCCAACTGGTAGTCCATCAACACCATGTCGGCAGGAAAAGCAGGGTTGCCTAAACACCCCGCCCAGGATGTTTCACTACAGACCACATCAAAATCCGGAGCGTTTTCAGAAAACCAACTCGTAATGCTTTCAACCAAGAGTCCGTGGTCATCCAAAATTGCCAACGTCGCAGGTGTCCTGCGTCCCCCATCAGCTTGCATAGTAGAACAACACCTTCACTTCCCCATCTTGTTCAATCATGCGCACATCCTGAAACACTACGTACATCACACGCAGATAGGGGGCCAGTTTGGTTCGCAAACGATAGCTCGAATCACTTCGACCGCCGTCGTCTTTTCCGAGCACCACGCAGGAGAGCCGACCCGTTACCGGATCTGAGCGCAATGACACAGAGATGGAACGAACTCCGTTATCTCTCAAACCAGTAATCAGTGCAGAAATGCTGGATTGGGAGGCTAGGTCAAAGCGTCCCAACAAATTCTCTGGATCGTGAAGCTCACAGCCAATCCGTTCAACCCACGTTCGAGTTGAGAGGGTCAGGAGTTCACTACGAATCTCGCCGGAAAGTTGTCGAGCTTTTTCGACATCCACTGCGTTCACGCGACCCGTTTCTAGAAGTTCAACATAAAAATGTTTCACCTCATCTAGGAAAGGTTTCGTCACTTCTGCCGTCACAGAATTGCGTGGCTGCGAAGGTTGTTGAGTTAGTTCGCTCACTGTTGCATTCCAAGCCCTCAGAACGCTTGTTGCTTTTTGGGTATAGCTTGCTTGGCCGAGGACAACGATGGCGATAAGTGTAATTCCAGAAACAGCAAAGTATGCCGGTCCAAACGGGATGTCCAGTCTCAGACTTGTCAAAGCTAACAAGCCTCCGACGGACAGCACCGCTGCCAAACCGGCGAAGTACTGATCGGAGAGAGGTCGATACCCACTTGCACTGGCAAAGAGAAGTGCAAGAGCTATAGGCCCCCATTCGAAGAAATATCCTGTGACATGGTTATCCATCGACCCGACTTGAAAACACGCAGCGCTGATTGCAAAGAAAACCACCAGGGCATAGCTCCTCTTGCCATAGGGAGCATGCCGCGGAGCGGCAAACCACAAATGCAACCCAAATGACAAAGTCATAAATGTAACCGCTATGGCCATGAGGGCGACATGTGAAACATGTACCAAAGATGAAACTGTGGCAAGGACGACGTATACCCAGGTCAACAGAATGATGAAGATTGCTGCTTCCCAGCTCGTGGCAGCGGTGAGCGGATCAATCTGTTGCAGGCTACGGCCTTTATTGCTCATCGTTCACCTCCGTTGGGAACTGCATCATGATGGCCGCACCATGATTAGGATTCGACCAAATTCGAACGGTGCCGCCGGCCTGCTCAATTCGCTCTTTAACCGAAAGCTTCAGACCTAAACGATCAGCAGGGATGGCCTCAACGTCGAAACCAACACCGCCATCAATCACAGTGATACTCACATTGGAAGGAATTCCCAGCAACACCACTTCTGCATTTTTCTGACCTGAATGAGCTAACACATTTGCTAAACACTGACTCAGTGCAGCTGCGGTGGCGGAGATTTGATCGTTCGTCAGATTTTCCAAGGAAGCTAGTTCTCCGCTGAGGTTGATAACGAGTCCGTTTCGCTCCGCTTCAGCGAGCGCAGTTGAAACAGGACTCAAACGCTCACGACTATCTGAACTCAATTCCTGGGAAATAGTTGTTTGCCGGGTCGATGTGAGTTCGCTGTTCTCGAGGCGGGCAAGTTGCGCCTCGATGGATTCGCGAACATCCTGCTGCAACATTCCCGGTTTTGTTTGTGAGATGAGGGCCAGATTAGCGAGCAAGGTGTCATGAAGATGAGCGGCAATATCTTTCGCTGAAGCGACGACCTCAGCATCTTGAGAAATGAAATCCATGCTGTTGTCGAGGGAAGGCTGAATCTTGCTCTGAGCTCGCAGTAGCCCAGGTGTGAAGGACACGGCCAGCACTACGATGAGGTAGCCAACGAGCAGGCGAATATCGAATTCAAAAACACCACCGGCAAGCTGTGCGCCCACAAAAATTGCCACATTGGCAATCAGATATCCCAGGGTTGCCCAGAACAATCTGTCCCGAACACGAGCAGCAACACCACAGGTAGTAATAAGAGCAAAGCCGAGGAGAGTAAATGGCAGAAACTTTGTAGAAACAACATCAGACATGGTGGCGAGCACTGCCCACGTCACGATGACCAAACAAGTGCCTAAGAAAACTAAATACAGAGATGCCGAGAAGGGTGACAGTGGTGAAAACATGAGCCACCACAATACAAATCCGGGGAAACCGACCAAGAAGCCAGCCCACAACACGGCAGCATTGCCCTCATGCCATCCGGCCAGAAGAAGTAGAACTTCAGCAAAGATGACGGAATAGGCCGAGTACACCAGGAACAGGCGAGAGAGTGCCTGAGCAAACAAGACAGGTGCGAGTTTGGCAGGAATACCAATTTGCATTCTCGCTCCCCCTCACCCAAATGGCCGTAAAGACCAGTCTTCCCTATGTGGAGAGTTTGAGCGCCTTAGCCGAAGCAGCAAAGGACTTCTTTGCCGTCGCAGGGTTGTCAGATAAACGTGTTCCGAAACTAGGAATCATTTTCTTGATCTCTGGCTCCCAGCCGGCAAACTCAGTGGGGAAGCAGCGCTTTAGTACGTCCAACATGACGGGCACGGACACAGAAGCACCTGGCGAGGCTCCCAACAATCCAGCGATGGTGCCATCTGCGGAAGCAATCACTTCTGTGCCGAATTGCAGCACGCCCACCTTCTTGGGGTCAGACTTCATGACCTGAACTCGCTGACCAGCTGTGATGAGCTCCCAGTCTTCGTGCTTGGCGTCGGGGAAGAATTCACGCAACGCATCGAGCTTCTTTTGTGGGCTCGCCATTAATTCGCCGATGAGGTATTTCAACAAATCTAGGTTGGTCGCTCCGACAGCAAGCATGGGGAAAATGTTGTTTAGTCGAATTGAACCGGGAAGATCAAACCAAGAACCTTCTTTGAGGAACTTTGGAGTAAATCCTGCGAAGGGTCCAAACAACAATGACTTCTGGCCATCAACAACACGGGTGTCTAGGTGAGGAACAGACATGGGTGGTGCGCCAACAGATGCCTTGCCATAGACCTTGGCCTGGTGGCGAGCTACCAATGCGGGGTTGTTGGTACGCAGGAACTGTCCTGAAATGGGGAATCCACCGAAGCCCTTGGCTTCTTTGATTCCCGCGCTTTGCAGCAGTGACAATGCGCCACCACCGGCACCAACAAAGACAAACTTGGCCGTGATGGAGTGCGGGGTGTTCCCCACCATGTCACGCATTTGCAAACGCCAGTGCCCGTTGTGAAGCTTCTTTACGGACGTCACCTGGGTTCCTGTGCGCAGTTTCGCACCGTTTTCGGTGATGTAGTTGAAGAGCTGTTTGGTTAGTGAACCATAGTCAACATCAGTTCCAGAAGTGATGCGCGTGGCTGCAATTGGTTCGTCACCGGTGCGACCATCCATCAGCAGGGGTGTCCACTGGGCAATGACTTCAGGATCCTCTGAGTACTCCATGCCCGCAAACAAGGGCTGATCTTTGAGCACTGCATAGCGCTTGCGCAGATATTCCACGTTCGCCTCTCCCCAGACAAAGGTCATGTGAGGAGTTGAGTTGATGAAGGTGGTGGGAGCATCAAGCATCTTGGAAGCAACCATGTATGCCCAGAACTGCAGAGAGACCTGGAACTGTTCATTGATGGCCACAGCTTTGGAAGGCTCTACCGAACCATCGGGCGCTTCAGGCATGTAGTTCAGTTCGCACAAACCTGCGTGACCGGTGCCAGCGTTGTTCCAGGGGTTTGAGCTTTCCTGGGCCACTTCGCCCAATCGTTCATAAACCTGGATGCTCCAGTCAGGTTGCAGCTGTTTAATGAGTGCGCCGAGCGTAGCGCTCATAATTCCGCCACCAATCAGGGCGACGTCAACTGTCTTTGAATTCACATCCGCAAGTTTACGGGGCAAAGCCACTGAGCACTGCCCTCAGTGCTTCCAGCTACCGGGAGGAACAGTGAAGGCCACCAGAAGCGTTTCTGGTGGCCTTCGTGAAATGGTGCAGAGAACTAGGCGCGATCAGCTGCAATCAACTCAGCAATCTGCACTGCGTTGAGGGCAGCGCCCTTGCGCAGGTTGTCATTGCTGACAAACATTGCCAGACCGCGACCGCCATCCACTGTCTCATCAGCGCGAATACGACCAACGAAAGAAGGATCAGCTCCTGCAGCTTGAAGTGGTGTGGGAACTTCTTCTAGCTGAACACCAGGAGCGTCTGCGAGCAATTCGCGAGCGCGATCTGGCGAGATAGCCTTACCAAATTCTGCATTGATGGACAGTGAGTGACCAGTGAACACGGGAACACGGACACACAAGCCGGAAACCAAAAGCTCAGGAAGTTCCAGAATCTTGCGGCTTTCGTTGCGCAACTTCTTTTCTTCATCGGTTTCGTTGAGGCCGTCCTCGACGATGGCGCCGGCTAGTGGGACAACGTCGAAGGCGATGGTCTTGACGTATTTCACAGGTGCGGGGAAAGAAATAGCTGAACCGTCGTGAACGAGGTCTTCAATATTTCCCTGGTCAACGGCTGCACGAACCTGGTTAGCAAGTTCTTCAGCACCGGCCAGACCAGAGCCAGACACAGCCTGGAAGGTGGTCACGTTCATACGCTCAAGACCAGCTTCAGCATCGAGAACTTTCAGCACAGGCATGGCCGCCATAGTGGTGCAGTTGGGGTTAGCAATAATGCCTTTGACTGCCTGCTTGATAGCGTGAGGGTTGACCTCGGAGACAACCAGAGGAACCTCTGGGTCCATGCGCCATGCGGAGGAGTTATCAACCACGGTCACACCGGCTGCGGCAAAGCGTGGCGCTTGTGCCTTGGATGCGGTGGCACCTGCAGAGAACAAGGCTACGTCGATACCAGTAGGGTCTGCTGTTTCCACATCTTCAACAACAACATCGTGACCTGCGTAGGGAAGCACACTTCCGGCAGAGCGAGCCGAGGCAAAGAAACGAATCGACTTGACAGGGAAGTTACGCTCTTCGAGCAAACGACGCATGACCTTACCGACCTGGCCGGTTGCACCGACCACGGCAACATGGAGCCCCTCTGGGGCGATGGCGGTCATCGGCCAGTTCCTGCGTGTACGACTGCCTCAACAGCGGAGTCAAGACCGAAGGCAGTGTGAACCTTACGCAAAGCCTCGTTGAGCTGGTCCGCACGCATGATGACCGAGATGCGAATCTCGGAGGTAGAAATCATGTCGATATTGACACCTGCTTCAAATAGAGCAGTGAACAGCTGAGCAGAAACACCCGAGCTGGTGCGCATACCTGCACCCACAACAGAGAGCTTGCCGATGTTCTCATCCAGTGCCAGGTCAGTAAACCCAATCTGCGACTGAGCAGACTTCAATGCGGCTAGAGCGGAGTCAGCTTCAGCCTTGGGGAGGGTGAAAGAAATATCGGTCTGTCCGGTTCCTGCAGGCGATACGTTCTGCACGATCATGTCGATGTTCACATCTGCCTCGGCAACGATGGTGAAGATCTGTGCTGCTTTACCTGGGACGTCTGGAACACCGGCGACGGTGATCTTGGCCTCGCTCAGGTCACCGGCGACACCGGTGATGATGGGCTCTTCCACTGTTTCTCCCTCCGTGGGGTTGTACACGATTGTTCCCTCGTCGGGGACGAAGGAGGAGCGCACGTGCAATGTCACCCCGTGACGGCGTGCATATTCTGTTGCGCGAATGTTGAGAACTTTGGCACCGTTTGCTGCCAACTCCAGCATTTCTTCGGTTGAAATGCGGTGAATTTTGGATGCGTGAGGAACAACGCGAGGGTCTGCAGTAAAGACACCATCCACGTCGGTGTAGATCTCGCACACATCTGCGTTGAGGGCTGCAGCAAGGGCAACAGCTGAAGTGTCAGATCCGCCACGACCGAGTGTGGTGATGTCACCGGTGGAACGGTTGAAACCTTGGAATCCAGCAACAATGGCAATGTCGCCATCTGCCACCGCGTCACGCAGACGGTCAGGGGTTACTTCCACGATGCGAGCAGTACCGTGCTGAGCATCGGTAATCATTCCCGCCTGAGATCCCGTGAAGGATTTTGCTTCGTGCCCGAGAGAGCGCACAGCCATGGCAACCAAGGCCATAGAGATTCGCTCACCAGCAGTAAGTAACATGTCGAGCTCACGTGGTGCGTGATCGTGTGAGACCTCGTTAGCAAGGTCCATCAGTTCATCGGTGGTGTCACCCATGGCAGAAACAACAACAACAACGTCGTTTCCGGCTTCGCGAGTATCGACAATGCGCTTGGCGACGCGCTTGATGCTTTCAGCATCAGCAACGGACGATCCGCCATATTTCTGCACAATCAAGCTCACGGTTTGAAACTCCTGAAAGAAGATGCTCACGGCTTCGTTTCACGCGAGCTGGAAACTCTATTCTACGGGGAGTTTCAGGGCGCTTTTGACGCTCAGGAGACGGTGCGACGGCCTTCAAAGGCGCGACCGAGGGTCACTTCGTCGGCGTATTCCAAATCGCCGCCAACAGGAAGCCCCGAAGCAAGACGCGAGACCTTAATCTCTAGGGTCTTCAACAAACGAGAAAGATACGTCGCAGTTGCTTCACCTTCGAGGTTGGGGTCGGTGGCGATGATGACTTCTGTCACAGTCCCATCCGCTAAACGCGTCATGAGTTGGCGAATACGAAGGTCGTCAGGACCAATGCCATCAATGGGGCTAATTGCTCCGCCAAGCACGTGATAGAGCCCACGGAATTCCCGGGTGCGCTCAATGGCAACAACGTCCTTGGCTTCTTCCACGACACAAATAAAGGTGGGGTCACGCCTGGGGTCACGGCAGATAGAGCAGGTCACTTCTTCTGATACGTTTCCGCAAATCTCACAGAACTTAACTTTTTCCCGAACTTCCAACAACACTGCTGACAGGCGGGTCACATCGAAAGATTCTGTCTGCAGAATATGAAACGCAATGCGCTGAGCTGACTTGGGTCCCACCCCGGGAAGTCGGCCCAATTCATCTATGAGCTCCTGAACTATGCCGTCATACATGCCTAGTCCTCAGTAGCAATAACTGGAGTGGGGGCAGTGACCTCTTCAGAAATGAACTTGGCATCCAAGATTTCCCGAACTACTGCTTCGCCATATCGACGGTCTTGCAGCTCAGCTTCCTCGGCGCTGAGTCGAGCCCCAGTGTCAGCCACTTCAGGCTCAACCGGGGTCTTCGAATTTGTGGATGGTTCATCATCGAGAACAGCTGGGGTTCCGGATGGGATTGCAACAACATCCCAGTCGTCATCGGCTGACTCATCTAGTGGAGGTTCTTCTGAAAGATCAACCGGTGGTTCCTCCGGAAGAGGAGGTTCTTCGTCTGCAGCTGCTGGAGTTGCAAACTCTCGCGGAGCGTTGGGAGAAGATGCCACAGCATCTGATGCTGTGCTGACTTTGTCGATAGGTGCGGTCGCACTGGAGTCACTGGAAACTTTGAAGCTCACACGAACACCAACGGTATCCAGGATTGCTTGACGCAGAATTTCGTGGACACCGCCGGGAACACCTTTTTGCGGTCGGAAAGAGGCAGCGTCTGCTTCGTTGCTAAAGACGAGTGTGAGCACTTCATCTTCAAGAGAACGAACCTGTGCCGCAACAACGACGAGCCACGCTGCACGAGACTTCGCCTGGATTTTCTCCAATACAGCAGGCCATGCTTCAAGAAGTTCACGTGTTCCCACTGGCCCAGCTGGAACCACCTTGGGTTCTTCCTTCACTGGCTCAGGGTCTGGCGCAGGCTTTTCAACTTTGGGCGATGGTGCAGAAGCAACCGGGGATGCAGGTGTTGGTGCTGGCGCTGGGACTTCCTTTTTCTGCGCAGTAGGCGCAGCAGCCGGTGCGGTTGCAACTGGAGCAGCAATCGCGCCAGAAGCACTACCTGTGGCACGAACAAGAAGTCGGGCAATCATCAGTTCAAGATGAAGACGTGGTGACGTTGCACCGGTCATCTCAGTTAGCGAGGAGTTCACCACATCTGCTGCGCGAGAAAGCTCCGCGGCACCAAAATTCTGAGCTTGTGCCTGCATACGCTCGAGTTCATCTGAGGGAATACCGCGCAATACCGCGTTTGCGTTTGCTCCGGTAGCGGCAACAAGAATGAGATCACGCAGTCGTTCAAGAAGATCTTCCACAAAACGACGAGGATCTTGACCTGTCTGAATCACTCGATCAACGGCAGCAAATGCTCCTGCGGAATCTCCTGCGGCGAGTGCATCAACGGCTTCATCGAGCAGTGCAGCGTGGGTATATCCCAGGAGGGAAACAGCACGCTCATAGGTGACAGAATCATTTTCTGAACCTGCAATGAGTTGATCGAGCAAGGAAAGCGTGTCTCGGGCAGAGCCACCGCCCGCACGAACAACCAACGCCAGAACACCTGGTTCTACTGTGATGTTTTCTGAGGCGCACAAGCTCTCGCAGTATTCCAACATTTGTGCTGGAGGAATCAAGCGGAACGGGTAGTGGTGGGTGCGCGAACGAATCGTGCCAATTACCTTTTCAGGTTCAGTTGTAGCGAAGATGAACTTCACATGCTCTGGCGGTTCTTCGACGAGCTTGAGCAAGGCGTTGAAGCCCTGCGTGGTGACCATGTGTGCCTCATCGAGGATGAAGATTTTGTAGCGGTCACGTGCAGGAGCAAAGACAGCACGTTCACGTAGATCACGCGCGTCGTCAACACCGTTGTGGCTAGCAGCGTCAATTTCAACAACGTCGAGTGATCCACCACCGTCACGTGAAAGCTCGACACAGCTTGGGCACACACCACAAGGAGTATCAGTGGGGCCTTCGGCACAGTTCAAGCATCGGGCCAGAATTCGAGCAGAGGTTGTCTTACCGCAACCACGGGGACCGCTGAAAAGATATGCGTGGTTCACACGATTAGTTCGCAGCGCCGTCATCAACGGTTCGGTGACGTGAGATTGCCCAATTACGTCAGCGAAGGATTCAGGCCGATAACGGCGATACAGTGCGGTAGCCACAGTTCAATAGTACGCGTCAGAGCCGACATCCAGACCACTTCGTCAACGCTGTGAGCGCAATAAAAAGGACCCCTCGCGCACCCGCCAGAGCCCGGTTACCCTTGCTACGTTTCCGTCCTGGGGGAGTTGGCCTGGATGGCGCCACGCGAGGAGCCAAACAACATTCTAAAGCACGTAACTGTGATGCACATCCTCGGTTCGTCAGCACCAGTGTTGAGCAGTTAGAATATTCAAGTTGTCCACTTGCGCAAGCAGGCGGGCCATCAGGAGGATTCGCCTAGTGGCCTATGGCGCACGCTTGGAAAGCGTGTTGGGTTAACGCCCTCGGGGGTTCGAATCCCCCATTCTCCGCGACTGATAAAGCCCCCAGATTTCCTGGGGGCTTTATCAATTAAGCGATATGGAAAATTAGAAACAGACTAGAAATCAGTTCACAATTTGCTCTTTTACTGCAGGGTAAATGCTAATCAGAGTAATTATGAAAAATGTTGCAATCAAAAGGTTGCTGATGACGACCGGGTTTCCAATGGTCCCTACAGTGAGGGGAGTTGTGACTTTATAAATCACCTGTACCAAAAGCAATGCAAACACGAATGCTGGTACTGGAAAAAAGAGCAAGAAAACCGAAATGGCAAAGATGGCGAAATAAATCGACATCAAGATTCCGCGAGATTCAGTAAAGCTACCCCACGCGCTATCAACAGCAGGGGAGTTCATCATCATCAAAACGAGAATTGGCGCCAGAACAACAATGTTCACTGCCAAAGAGATGTAGATCAAGCTTTTCATTTTCCTCCGTCGAAACACATATTCATGAGCGCTGGGACAAATATTGTTAACTAGTAAACTATATTCATGCCTCAATTGCGAATCAGCTTCCTGCTCAACAAGGTTGTAGGCGAAATGAACAACCAGGCTGATGGTCTATTGCGAAACAAATTTCGGATCACATACAGTCAATTCGTATTTCTAGTGAATGTTGAAGAACACGTTGAAATCGATGTGACCCGCCTAGCCGAGGCTTTAGGCGTTACGAAAAGCGCTGTAAGTAAACGATTGACTTGGTTTCTTGATCGTGATTTTGTGACAGTTCATCAAACTCCAGGAGACTCCAAAAGTGTCTTCATATCTTTGACCCACAAAGGAAAGGAGTTAGCGCATGCATCAGGAGAGTTCTTGGAGAATGAATTCCTCAACACAATCTCTCGATACGAAGGTGTCGATTACTCAACGTTGAGTTCTGAATTAATGAAGATTTATGAACGACTACAAAAAAGAAAAGATGCTGAGAGGGAGAAGGACTAGGGTTTCCTCATGGCCAATTCCCTGTTTGTGAATCTCCCCATCGCAAATCTCAAGAAGTCTGTTGAGTTCTTTACCGGGCTTGGATTCACTTTCAATCCTCAGTTCACTGATGAGCACTCCACCTGCATGATTGTTAATGACAACATCTTCATCATGCTGCTCGAACAGGCAAAGTTTGAAAGCTTCATCGAGAAGAAGATCGCTCCCAAAGACACAGCTGAAGCTATTTTTGGACTGTCGTGTGACTCTGCTGAGGATGTTCGTACGCTGTGTGAGAAGGCTTTTTCTTTGGGAGCGCGCAAAGTCAATGAACCTGAAGATATTGGCTTCATGTTCAGCTGGGGTTTTGAAGATCTGGATGGCCACTTATGGGATGTTTTCTGGATGAATCCAGATCACATCCTCGACTAATCCTCTTTCCTGAGAAGGTACATGTATGCCCACCCCTATTGATTTCACAACCGTCTCCACGCACGGTCTAGAGTCCTCTCCTCACGCGGAGGCACTTGCAGGGCTACGAGCAAATGAAGCACGTTATTTCAAGAACAAATACGACCTCGTTTTTGAAACAACCCCTGCCAGCGAAGCGCCGGAGCTCGTGGACTACGTAGCCACAGTTTTACTCGAGCGAGACATCGTTGTGGCATCCACGCCGCTCGAGGTCACCGAGATGATGGTTGACACTGCAGATGGCCTCGTTAGATGGACCTATGTTTTTTATGAAAGCGGTCTTGCTATCAACGTTCTATACACCGTCAATGACAACAAGAAACGTGCTGTTGGATTTAAGCTCTCAGATGGCATGGATGTTCCTGAAGAACTGAACAAGTTCAAGTTTGCCCGGATGAAATCCAAGCTTGCCGGAACTATTCGTGGCAGCTATTTCGTTGTCAAAGGCGAGTACAAATAACCGCTACCAGGGTGAATCGCGCTCGTGATCCCTGGTGGCATCATGAGGGTAGTTGGTGAGCTCGCTTGCTCCGGCACGAATGCATATCCAGCGCAATTGGCCGTTGCTTTCAGGCAGGGCACGCCAGGTTCGCCACACACCCTGTCCTACCCGAACCACGGAGCCGGCAGTGACGTCAACGATGTCCTCGTCTAGACCCATCTGACCTGATCCCTCCAGGAAGATGTAGAGCTCTTCGATTTCAGAGTGGGTGTGCCAGTATCCGGCTTCTTCACCGGGTTCATAGGCGTTGGCAGTCATGCCAATGAATTGGTTGGTCATTTCATGATCGACTACGCGGCGACCCTGACGGGTCGTCTGAGGCACGAAGCCACCTAGGTGGTCGCGCCAGGTATTCATCGCGCCAATGTTTGTGATTTCGTAACCGCTCATGGTGTCACGCTAGCAATCGCCCACGAGCAAGGGAAGAACTAGTTCGCGACTAAGAAGAGCATGTATTGACCTCCACCAGAAGTTATCTGGGTACTCACTGGGAGATCGGGGGCATATCGCGAGAGTCGATCTAGTAACCACTCGGATGCTTGTTCGGCATCCTCTTGGCTAGGGCACCGAGCTATCACTTCACGGCCACCCTTGCGCTGCAAACGGTCAACGGTTGCCACAATCGGAGATGGGTCAACAACTAAGAGTTCAGGATTCCAAGGCACAACAGGAGCTTTTTTGCCCTTCATGGTGTTGCAATCGCGATGAGCTAAACGTTCGACAGTGACAACGTTCTTCTTTGACTTGGCCACCGAGTAGCTGTCAACACTGGGGCCTCGGTCCGAATTCACCGATGCATCAGGGTCCACAGCGGTGTCACACAACCAGCAAATCCAATTGTCGCGCTGGCCTACTTCGTTCAAATCGCTCATGACATCAGGGTACGCGAAAGCCTCAGCCTTCAGGAAAAGTGCTGCAACCACAGATAGACTCACTCAATCCCTCCCGCAAGAACAGCAGTGCAGTAAATGAGCGAATACCCCATTGATCACCTCAGCGATGAAGAATCCTGGGACGTCATTCAGACCAATCACATTGGTCGGATAGCCAGTGCGCGCGAGGGCGCACCTGACATTTACCCCATCGCATACGTCACTTATAACTGGAAGATCTACTTCCGCACCGGTGCCGAGTCACGATTGCGCAAAGAAACCGATGGCCGCCTCGTTGCCTTTGAAGCTGCACACCAAATGATGCGCCACTTCTCCAGCACAGTTGCCCTAGGCCTTGTTAGAACTCTGACCAGTGCCGAGGCCGCTCAGGTTCTCGACGAGCTTCCCATCGTTGAATTCGCACCGAATAGTGAATATGTCTGGATGGAATTCTCGCCTAACGAAGTTCGTGGCAGACGCTTAAACGTCTTGGACCCACGAAGATAAATTCGGCTTAGAGAACCATATACATCGCAAGAATCAACAAGATTCCTGCGAGAACAATGCTGGGGATGGCGCCCTTGTTGTCTTTGAGGCGCAGGTGATACACCGCTGCGCCGATCATGAGTGCTGCCAAGCACAGTGCAGCAATCAGTGGGATGAGCAAACCAAGACCGACGATTCCGGGAAGAACCAATCCCAGACCACCAGCAAGTTCTGCATATCCAATGAGTCGAACGTTGCGCTTACTGAAGGTGTTCACCCAAGGCATCTGACCAGCTAGTTCAGGGATTGGTCGAAAAGCTTTCTTCGTTCCCACGAAAACAAAAAGAACTGCAACAGCAAGGTTCAAAATTGACAAGACGATAGCCATAAAAACTCCTCAGTAACGCAGGAACTTTATTGCTCCCCCACCACCAGAATATCCGTTTTCTTTACTTGATATTGCCCAGGCGGAACCTACATTTCGCGGGAGCAATTACTGGAGGTGAGCTAGATTGGTGCAATGCGCCTTCATGTTGCTCAGCACCCTCTCATCACTCATAAGCTCACAGTTCTTCGAGATAAAAACACACCCTCTTCAGTATTTCGCTCATTGGCAACAGAACTGGTGACCTTACTGGCCTATGAAGCCACCCGGGATGTCCGTGTTGAGCCTGTTGACATTGAAACACCTGTGACAACAACTACAGGAGTCATGTTGAGTCAGCCACGGCCCTTAGTCGTGCCTATTTTGCGTGCAGGTTTGGGAATGCTCGATGGAATGGTAGCCCTGCTTCCGTCTGCCGAAGTCGGCTTTTTGGGTATGGTCAGAGACGAAGAAACACTGCAACCCAGTACCTACGCCGAACGATTGCCAGAAAATCTAACGGGCAGACAATGCTTTGTACTTGACCCCATGTTGGCCACAGGCGGATCCCTGATTGCAGCTATAGATTTTCTCTTCAAGCGCGGGGCAACAGATGTGACATGTGTATGCCTCCTCGGAGCACCTGAGGGAGTCGCCGCTGTAGAAGCAGCCGGCACAGGCAAGAATGTCACTCTTGTCCTAGGTGCACTTGATGAACGACTCAATGAACACGGCTACATCGTTCCTGGTCTCGGAGACGCTGGCGACCGTCTCTACGGAATCGTCTAGTTCAGACTCAAATCACACTCTTGGTGTGCCACACCGTCTTCAGTTCAGTGAAGGCGTTTATCCGGCTCAGGGACAGTCCAGGGATTCCCTCCACTGGCGCGCTGGTACGCATGAGCGTTTCAGCGGCAGCAATCTGAAGAGTTGCCCAGTCCAATTCCCCAGCACCGGCAAGATCAAAAGCATTAATATCTGCGTGTGATGCCATCCAAGGGGCAAGCTCAGCGGGGCTTCCCGAAATGACGTTTACAACTCCGCCGGGAACATCGCTGGTGGCCATGACTTCAGCAAAACTGATTGCTGTCAATGGAGCGTCTTCACGGGGGACCACAACGACCGTGTTTCCGGAAACAAGAATAGGGGCGATGGTGGCAACAAGTCCGAGCAGTGAATCTGAGGACTGTGGTGCAACCGCTGCGACAACTCCGGTGGGTTCGGGCACCGACAAATTGAAATAGGGCCCGGATACAGGGTTAGCTTGCCCCGCAACTTGGGTGTATTTGTCTGCCCAGCCGGCATACCAAATCCAGGTATCGATTGCTGATTCAACCTGCGCTGTTGCCTCTTTCTGCGAAGAACCTTCCACCAGCATGATCTCCTCGACAAACTGTGCTTTACGTCCTTCGAGAACTTCAGCGATGCGATAGAGAACCTGTCCCCGATTGTAGGCAGTCGCACTGCTCCAGCCTGGCAGAGCAGTGCGTGCAGCAACAACAGCATCACGGATGTCTTTTCGTGATCCTTGCGCTGCGTTGGCGACAAAATCACCTGCCACTGATTTCACTTCATAGACACGTCCGGACTCGCTTCGGGGGAACTTACCGCCAATAAAGAGTTTGTAGGTTTTTGGAACTGCAAGACGGCTCATGCTGCACCACCTTCCATATAAGAAGTCAATCCTGATAGGCCGCCTTCCCGTCCATAACCAGACTCTTTGTACCCGCCAAAAGGACTGGATGGGTCGAATTTGTTGAATGTGTTTGCCCAGATTACGCCGGCACGAAGTTTGTCTGCGACAGCCAAGACACGGCTGCCTTTCTCGCTCCAAATCCCTGCAGAGAGCCCGTAGGGAGTGTTATTGGCTTTCGTAATTGCTTCCGCAGGGGTGCGGAAGGTCAACACGGACAAGACTGGTCCAAAAATTTCTTCGCGAGCAATCGTGTTGCTCGGTGAAACCCCCGTAAACACTGTTGGTGCAAACCAGAAACCCTTCGAAGGAATCTCACACGCTGCACTCCATCGCTGAGCGCCTTCGCTCTCACCTTGAGATGACAGTGCGATGATGCGGTCAAGTTGCTCTCGCGAGTTAATGGCACCAATGTCGGTGTTCTTATCAAGCGGGTCGCCCAAACGGAGTGTGGACAGGCGTGACTGGAGGCGCTCAATGACCTCATCGTGGATGTTTTCCTGAACAAGCAACCGACTACCAGCACAGCAGACGTGCCCCTGGTTAAAGAAGATTCCGCTGACTATTCCTTCAATTGCTTGGTCAAGGGCTGCATCTTCAAAGACGATATTGGCGCCCTTGCCGCCAAGTTCGAGAGTGAGCTTGATCTTACTGCCGGCAACGCTACGGGCGATCTCTCGGCCCACAGCTGTAGATCCTGTAAATGCAATCTTGTTGATGTCCGAATGGTTGACGAGAGCTTTTCCGGTATTACCAGCACCCGTGATGATGTTGACAACTCCTGCAGGGAGATCAGCCTGTTGACAAATTTCTGCAAACAACATCGCGGTTAATGGAGTTGTTTCTGCTGGCTTCAAGACGACAGTGTTACCTGCGGCGAGCGCGGGTGCAATTTTCCAAGCGAGCATGAGCAGGGGGAAGTTCCAAGGGATGACCTGTGCTGCAACACCCAGAGACTTGGGGTTAGCACCCAACCCAGCAAAATCTAGCTTGTCTGCCCAGCCTGCGTAGTAGAAGAACCATGCAGCCACGAGAGGAATATCCACATCGCGTGTTTCCTTGATGGGCTTTCCGTTGTCGAGTGTCTCAGCAACAGCGAGTTCGCGTGAGCGCTCCTGAATCAAGCGGGCAATTCGGAAGAGATACTTTCCACGATCAGCACCTGTCATCTTTGACCACACAGTGTCATATGCTGCTCGTGCAGCACGAACAGCCAGGTCAACATCTGCCTCATTCGCGGAACTAAATGTTGCAATAGGTGCCTCTGTTGCTGGAGAGATACTTGTGAAATTCTCGCCCCTTCCAGACACGAACTCTCCATTAATGAAGAGGCCGTAGTGCTCGTTGAGTTTGAGTATCCCAGTGGATTCTGGCGCTGGTGCGTAGTCCATGAATGACATGTGATTCCTAATCGAGAGTGACGTAATCAGCACTCGAGTAGTGACCCGAGGCAAGTTTTTGGCGTTGGAGAAGAACATCATTGAGCAGGCTTGATGCACCGAAACGGAAGAGGTGAGGCACAAGCCACTCTTCACCGACGGTCTCAGCAACGAGGATAAGATACTTGATGGCATCCTTGGTGGTCTTTATTCCACCGGCTGGCTTTACACCAATTCTTTGACCTGTTGCGGCATACCAATCTCGCACTGCCTCCAACATCAGCAAGGTGACGGGCAGTGTCGCGGCAGGGGCTACTTTGCCAGTTGAGGTTTTGATGAAGTCTCCCCCGGCTATCATGGCGAGCCAGGAGGCTTTACGAACATTGTCGTAGGTAACCAGTTCGCCGGTTTCCAGAATCACTTTGAGTTGTGCGAAGGATCCATCTGCGCGACGGCAGGCTTCCTTCACTGCAACAATTTGCTGGAAAACGGTCCACCAATCCCCTGCCAAGAAAGCACCGCGATCAATAACCATATCTATCTCGTCTGCACCGGCTGCAACTGCTTCGCGTGTGTCAGCGATTTTGATTGCGAGAGAGGCGCGGCCACTGGGGAATGCTGTAGCTACGGCAGCGACGGAAACATTGCCCTTATCTGGGTCGCCATGCATGTCGCCGAGTGCCTCAACCGCAGTTGCAACCATGTCGCCGTATACACAGACAGCAGCAACTCGAGGGGTGGAAAGGTCCCTCGAATCGGGAACCAGTGCTTTGGCAACCAACGTCCGCACCTTGCCAGGAGTGTCTGCGCCCTCGAGAGTGGTTAGGTCTATCAACTTAATGATGGTGTCAATTGCCCATGCTTTGGACGAGGTTTTGATGCTTCGTGTACCCAAATCAGCAGCCCTGGCTTCGAGACCTACGGCGTCAACGCCGGGAAGAGCGCGAAGGAAGTCCGCAAGAGTTTCTGCAGTGAGATCTGACACTGACGGGATAGAACGCATCTGTCCAGACTACTGGGAGAAACTCCTGTTCGAGCAGGAAGTTACATCGATTTTGGTAGCTAGGATAAGTCAATGGATTCAACGTTGAAAAACCCAGAAGAACTTCTCAACCCCCTCTCAAACCCTGACGTGGACCCGTTTGAAGTGGCTCGTGAAGCAGCCGCTCAAATCGCGGAGAAAACAGGCGTATCCAAGCACGATATTGGTCTGACCCTCGGGTCTGGCTGGGGCAAAGCAGCAGAGTTGATGGGTGAAACTACAGCCACCATTGACGCGGCAGAGATAACTGGATTTAGTGCTTCAGCGGTGGTGGGCCATTCGGGGACCTTACGGAGTATCTTGCTTCCTAGCGGAAAACGTGCCCTTGTTATTGGTGCCCGCACGCACTACTACGAAGGTCACGGCGTACGTCGCGTAGCCCACAGCGTGCGGACTGCTGCTGCGTGTGGTGCCACCACTATGGTGCTGACCAATGGTGCAGGAGGCATTAAACCCACGTGGAAGCCAGGAACTCCGGTTCTCATCAGTGATCACATCAATTTGACCGCAAATTCTCCGCTCGAAGGTGCGACCTTTGTTGACCTTACCGACCTCTATTCATCACGATTGCGCGAGCTTGCTCGCACTGTAGATAACAGCCTCGATGACGGTGTTTATGTACAGTTCCGTGGCCCACATTATGAAACACCTGCAGAAGTACAGATGGCCAAGGTTCTTGGCGGCCACATCGTGGGCATGTCCACCGCGTTAGAGGCAATTGCGGCCCGCCAAGCAGGCATGGAAGTTCTCGGGCTTTCTCTCATTACGAACTTGGCAGCTGGAATTTCTGAGAATCCACTTTCTCATAAAGAAGTTCTTGAAGCCGGCGCTGCTGCTGAAAGTCGCATTAGCGAGCTTCTTGCTCACATTGTCGACAAGCTATAGAAATTTCGGTGATGAAAATGGAGCATGAGTTCCACTCAGATGTTCTTGACTGGCTCGATCAGGACCCAGATCCTGAAACAGTGGCAGAGCTTCGAGCTCTTCTCGAAGCATCTGAAAAGGGAGATGAAAATGCACACACTGAGATTACGGACCGCTTCTTCACTCGGTTAAGCTTTGGCACTGCTGGTCTTCGTGGAGCTATCGCTGCTGGACCCAACCGAATGAATCGGGTTGTTGTTATCCAAGCTGCAGCTGGTTTGGCACGCTACCTCCTTTCCCACGCTCCCACAGGCAAGACTCCCCTTGTGGTTATTGGTTTTGACGGACGCAAGAACTCTGAAGTGTTTGCCCGTGACACGGCAGAAATCATGTCAGGTTTCGGCATTCAGGCTTTGTTGATGCCCCGAATGGTGCCCACTCCTGTCCTCGCTTTCAGTGTTCGCGAGCTGAATGCCAGCGCAGGTGTCATGGTGACTGCCAGCCACAACCCTGCAGCAGACAACGGCTACAAGGTGTATCTCGGTGGTGAAGATCACGGTTCTCAGATAGTTTCTCCCGCAGATGCATACATTGCCGAGCAGATTCACTTCGTTGCCACTCAGATGAAGGTTAGCGAGCTTGCCAGAGGACCCTTCAACATCATTCCTGAATCGGTCATTGAGAACTACATCTCCCAGACTGCTCTGGTTGCAGGAAGTTCTGCACCTGTTCCTTCAGCACAGCCCCACTTTGTTTACACTGCCATGCATGGCGTGGGCTTTGAAACTTTCGCAGCTGTCATCTCACGTGCTGGCTTCTCTGCACCAGAAGTTGTTGCTGAACAAAACGTTCCTGATGCAACCTTCCCCACAGTGGAGTTTCCCAACCCTGAGGAACCCGGTGCCCTTGACTTGGCCTTTGCACTGGCTGGCAAGACCAAGGCTGAACTGATTGTGGCGAACGACCCAGATGCAGATCGTTTGGCTGTGGCCATCCCGGATCAGACAGCGGCCGAAGGCTATCGCCGCCTCACCGGCAATGAACTAGGCGCACTGCTGGGCTGGCGAGCAGCACGTGAACTTTCTGCTAAACAGCGCACAGGAACCCTGGCATGCTCCATCGTGTCTAGCCCTGCACTCTCTGCCGTTGCTGAACACTACGGCCTGGGCTTTAAGTGGACACTCACCGGATTCAAGTGGGTTTCCAGGGTTGAGAACTTGACCTTCGGTTATGAAGAAGCACTGGGCTATCTGGTCAACCCCGGAACAATTCGAGACAAGGACGGCATCTCCGCTGCCGTTGCACTCTTGAGCATCGTCAGCGAACTGAAATCTCGCGGGTTGACCTTGAGTGATCACCTCGATGAGTTCAGCATGACATTTGGACATTTTGCGAGTGATCAGATTTCCCTTCGAGTTTCTGACCTCTCAGAGATTCCTCGATTGATGACAAGACTGCGATCTTCGCAGCCAGCGTTTGTTGGTGGGATTGCCGTGTCAAAAGTCGATGATCTTCTCGAAGGTAACTCCGAATTTCCCCCCAGTGATGTATTGAGGTTCTGGCTTGAAGATAGCTCCCGCATCATGGTTCGCCCCAGCGGAACCGAACCCAAGCTCAAGGTCTATATCGATGTGGTCTGCCGCGAAGGTGAGCTCATCGAACGCAGAAACGACGCTTCACAGAGACTCTCAGCCCTTTCTCTGGGGATGAAAGAACTACTTGGGCTCTAAGTTCTATTCGCCGGTGATGCGCTCAGCAATGAGCGAGTTGCGGGGCACGAAAGTGCTGGCATCACCAATGACATAAGCTCCTTCAACTGCTTCCAGCGCACGCTCAAAGCGAGCTGCATCGTTGGCATAGAGCGTGAACAGCGGCTCACCCTTGCGAACCATGTCGCCTGGCTTGGCGTGAAGATCAATACCTGCTGCGTGGATAACAGCATCCTCAGCACGGGCGCGTCCAGCACCCAAACGCCAGGCAGCAATCCCAAAGGGAAGGGCTTCTTGGTGCAACAGCATGCCATCGCTCTCGGACAGAACCACGTGTGATTCCGCGGCTGTGGGCAGTGCCGCGTCAGGGTCTCCCCCCTGAGCAGCAATCGTTGCACGCCAGGAATCCATAGCTTTGCCGTTGCGGAGATTCTCCGCGACGTCCACATCATGCATGCCAGCCAGGTTGAGCATTTCCGTAGCCAGGGCCACGGTTAGCTCAATCAGATCAGCGGGACCCCCGCCTGCCAATACCTCAACAGATTCACGAACCTCATTTGCATTACCAATGGTGAGACCCAGAGGAATGTTCATATCCGTGAGCAAAGCTGTGGTGTTTACGCCAGCATCCGTGCCGAGGGCAACCATGGTCCGGGCAAGTTCGCGTGAGCGTTCTATGTCTTTAAGAAATGCACCAGAACCAAACTTCACATCCAGGACGAGGCTGTCTGTTCCTTCGGCAATCTTCTTGCTCATGATGCTGGAAGCAATCAAGGGGATCGCTTCCACGGTTGCCGTGATGTCGCGCAGGGCATAAAGTTTGCCATCTGCGGGAGCTAGACCAGAGCCCGCAGCACAGATCACACCGTTGAGCTTCGCGAGTTGATTGAACATCTCTTCATTGGATAGATGTGCTCGCCAACCAGAAATGGATTCAAGTTTGTCCAAGGTTCCACCGGTGTGACCAAGTCCTCGGCCAGAAAGCTGTGGAACAGCAACACCAAAAGAAGCAACGAGGGGCATCAAAGGAAGTGTGATCTTGTCTCCCACACCACCTGTGGAGTGCTTATCAGCTGTGGGGCGGTTCAGCGCAGAGAAGTCCATGCGCTCTCCTGAAGCAATCATGGCCATGGTCATGTCTTTGATTTCTCGACGGGTCATGCCGTTGAGGAAAATAGCCATGGTCATGGCTGACATCTGTTCTTGAGCGATGAAGCCGCGGGTGTAGGCATTAATCATCCACTGAATCTGTTCGGTGCTCAGCTCCCCTTTGTCACGTTTGATGGAGATGAGTTGAACAGCGTCGAAAGGCTCGATCGTGGGGGTACTCATGACTTGTCCTTGGATTGTGCAGTATAGGCATCGAGCTGGCGAGGTCCGAAGGCATCTGGCAAGACCTCATCTATGGTCTTGAATCCGGATACGGTTTCAAGGACCATGCCCTCGGTTGAATGTTCGTAGAGAAGTTGACGGCAACGACCGCAGGGCATTAGTACTTCACCGTTGCCATCCACGCAGGTGAATGCAATGAGCTTTCCACCTCCAGTGGCATGAAGCTGAGAAACCAGGCTGCACTCAGCACAGAGGGTGAGGCCATAGGACGCGTTCTCCACATTGCAGCCAGAGATGATACGGCCGTCATCGACCAGAGCTGCTGCTCCCACGGGGAAGGAGGAGTAAGGAACATATGCGTTCTTCATTGCTGCTTTTGCAGCATTGCGTAAGACATCCCATTTGATGTCTTCACTTGTCGAACCCATATTTATTCCTAGCTCTTTACGTAGGGCTTCCCCGCTGCTGCGGGTCCGCGGACGCGACCAACAAAGCCGGCAACAGCAAAGATGGTGACGACATATGGCAACATCAACATGAACTCACTGGGCACAGGTGAGCCGATGATAGATAGAACGTTTTGCAGATTGCTCGCAAAACCAAACAGCAACGCGGCCAGGGTTGCTCGGATGGGATCCCAGCGACCAAAAATCACCGC
This sequence comes from Aurantimicrobium sp. INA4, assembly GCF_027924525.1. NCBI lineage: Bacteria > Bacillati > Actinomycetota > Actinomycetes > Micrococcales > Microbacteriaceae > Aurantimicrobium > Aurantimicrobium sp. INA4. Next base: position 1,368,004 of record NZ_AP027040.1, read on the forward strand.
GGCAAGGGCTATAAATCCAGCTCCCGCGGTCATTTCTTTTTGGAATGCACCGACAGAACCGAGCGTAAAGTAAGCCCCGCCGATTCCGGCGATTGCACCAGCGAGTGCCACGTTCCAGAATCTCGTCGCGGCAACGTTAATTCCAACTGTGTCCGCAGCCATGGGATGTTCACCCACTGAACGCAAGCGTAGCCCCCACTTGGTTTTGAAAAGGGCATAGGCAACAATCGCAACAATCACATACATCAGATAGACAATGACTGTTTGTCTAAAAAGCACCGGCCCAATAATGGGGATTTGGCTGAGAAGGGGAATTTCGATGCGATCAAAACGGGGAGGAGAGTTCAATGCTGGAGTGTTTGCGCTCAGGACCTGCGAATACAAAAAGCTTGTAAGGCCGAGCACGAGAACATTAAGAACAACACCAACAATGACTTGATCGACCAAATATTTGACTGAGAAAGTTGCCAAGACAAACGAAACGAGCATTCCGGCAACCATTGCTGAAGCCAAACCAAGGTAAGGCGATCCAGTCAGGGTAGCTACCATCGCCGAAACAAAAGCACCAGCCAAGAGCTGTCCTTCAATTGCAATGTTGATGACGCCAACGCGCTCGGAGATAATTCCACCAAGTGCTCCAAAAATCAGTGGAATACTCAGACCAAGTGTCCCTAGAAGAAGACCTGGGATGAGGATTGATCCATCTGCACCGGCCCAGGTGAGGAAGCCCACCATAAAGAAAAAACCGAATGCACTTATCATCCACACTGGGGATGACTTTCCTCTTCGAGAAAAGAAGAAGCTGACCATGGTGATGACAAACAGCACAGCGGTCACAACTATTCCGGTTGCCAGAGCCGGCAAATCAATAGAGGGAAGTTGAATGAAATCTGACTCTGTTGAAAGACGGAAATTTGTACTTGCCCCAGTATTGAAAAGGATGAAAATGAGAAAGGAGACAGCAGTAAACGCGGCAAAAGCAATGGGTGCTTTCCAACTACGCAACACCACTGTGTTTGCAGTCTCATTGTTAAGTGTGAGGCTCTGACTCATCGTGCCACCGCCTTAACTCGGGGGCGTCGCAACGATACAGGCTTAGGTTCGCCAGCAGGGACCGGAAGCCTAAACATTGCTCGGATGAGGGGCGGAGCTGCAATGAACAACACAATAAGTGACTGAACAACCAGAACAATATCGATGGGAATTCCTTCAGCAGCTTGCATGGCAAAACCACCCGCTTTGAATGCGCCAAAAAGAATACCGGCGAAGAAAACTCCCCACGGCCGAGCGCGTCCTAGAAGCGCAACGGTTATTGCGTCGAAGCCGATACCAGCATCAATACCGGAACTAAAGCCGGAAGGAACAACTCCCAGCACTTGGATCACACCCGCAACAGCGATAAGTCCACCTGAGAACAGCATCGCGTAGATGTACATCCGATCAACGCGAATACCTGCAACTCGTGCTGCGTTAGGGTTCTCTCCAACTGCACGGAATTGAAATCCCAGGCTAGAACGTGACAATAGCCACCAAACGAACACAGTGAGCAGGACGACGAGGAGGAATCCTGAATTGAGGTTATAGCTGGGCCCGAGCAATTTAGGAAGAACAGCGGTTTCGAGGATGGGCGCAGTCTTGGGGTTATTTGAACCAGGTGCTTGCAAGAATCCTTGAGTTCTCAGCATCCAAGAAACTAGGTAGAAAGCAATGTAATTGAGCATGATGGTCACGATGACCTCATGCGCTCCGGTGCGGGCCTTGAGTACACCCACGATTCCTGCCCACAGAGCTCCACCAATAATTCCGGCAACAATGGCAACAATAAGGTGAATAACAGGGGGCAGTTGCCACGTGAATCCGACATACCCCGCACAGGCCGCAGCAATGAGCATCTGACCTCGACCACCAATGTTGAATAAACCAACTCGGAAAGCTAGGGCAACACCTAGTCCGGCAATAATCAATGGGGTCGCAAAGGTGAGCGTTTCCGTCAGAGGCTTAATTCCTGTGGCGAAAGCTGGTCGACGGAAGTTATACACAGAGCCTTGAAAGAGTGACGAGTATGCTCCGAAGACAGAATCCCAGATTGCTTGGAATGTGGACATTGGGCGAGCGAGGAAATAAGTCGTCGCTTTGTGAACCTGAGGATCGGTTACTGCGATCAGTATTGCGCCTACGATGAGAGCACTGATGACAGACAATATGGAAATCACAACACTGCCACCGAGCATTTCTTTCAATGCAATATTCCAACGCGAAGGTGGCGCAATTTCCCCTTCAGGTGTGAGTCCTGTTTCGGTTGTGTTTTTGCTCATGCTGCAACTCCAGAAGGTGCTTCGCCTGCCATCATCAAACCTAGAGTTGCTCGAGGCGTGTCTGAAGGAACGATTCCCACAATCTTTCCCTTGTACATCACTGCGATTCTGTCTGCGAGTGCAACAACTTCATCCAACTCGCTCGACACGACCAGCACAGGTATACCGCTGTCGCGGGTCTCTACGATTCGCTTATGCACAAACTCAATTGAGCCCACATCGATTCCGCGAGTTGGTTGAGCTGCAACGAAGAGGCTTAAGTCGCGACTAAGCTCTCTGGCCAACACAATTTTTTGTTGATTACCACCAGACAATTGTGATGCTTTTGACGTTATCCCTTGAGAGCGAACGTCGAATTCAGCTGACGTTTGGGTTGCGAATTCAGAAAGAGTTTTGAGTTGGAGTGCACCTGCTCGGACGAATGGGGCACCATGTGCTCGATCAAGCATGAGATTCTCTGCAATTGTAAAACTACCCACCAGGCCGTCTTGGGTTCTGTCTTCGGGGACAAAGCCAACTCCCGCATCAAGGATGTGACGAACTGATTTCCCAAGTAGTTGCTCTCCGTTAAGCGTGATGGAACCAGTGACGTGCTGTGCTAGCCCCAAGATAGCCTCTGTCAATTCTGTTTGACCGTTTCCTTGGACCCCTGCAATACACACAATCTCGCCAGCCTTAATTGTGAAACTGACGTTATCCACGACGGGAATTCCATTGGTATCAATGACAGACAAAGATTCAACGACGAGGGCATTAGGGCCGAGTTGTGGTTCTTCCTTATCTACAGTGAGTTGAACCGCGCGACCTACCATCATTTCTGCGAGTTCTGTGTTTGAGGCAGTTGGTGACGCTTCTCCCACAACTTTCCCGAGACGAATCACGGTAATCTCATCGGCAACCTCGCGAACTTCTCTGAGTTTGTGGGTGATGAAAATAATGGCAGTTCCCGCATCACGAAGTTGCTTCATGATTTCCATCAACTCGTCTGTCTCTTGCGGAGTGAGGACTGCTGTGGGCTCGTCAAAAATCAATACTTGTGCATCACGAGACAACGCCTTGATAATTTCTACACGCTGTTGCACACCAACTGGTAGATCGCCAACCATCGCGTCTGGGTCAATATCGAATCCAAAGCGGGCACTGACATCAAGCACCAACTTTCGGGCCGCATCAATATCTAGGCGCCCACCCCTCTTAGTCTCTTCATGGCCCAGCATTACGTTCTCCGCCACCGTAAAGACTGGAATAAGCATGAAGTGCTGATGCACCATTCCAATTCCAGCTGCCATGGCATCACCGGGTCCGGAGAATTGCTGAACGACATCGTCCAGAAGAATCTCTCCCTCGTCTGCTTGATAGAGACCAAACAAGACGTTCATCAGTGTCGACTTACCAGCACCATTTTCTCCGACGAGCGCATGAATTTTGCCAGGCATAGCCACAAGGTTGATGTGGTCGTTGGCCGTCAACTGACCAAAACGCTTAGTGATATTGCGCAGTTCGAGCTTCATTGATCTCACAACTTCAAGGGGGGAAAGTAAACAATTTGAGTCTAATCAATGCGATGGAAAGGCCCATCACGTAAAAGTTTGGGGAGGCAACCGCCGAAGCGGGCCTCCCCAAACGAGTGTTCTATTACTTAGGCGAAGAAGGTGAAACTACCTGGATAGAACCATCGTTGATGCCCTTAGTAATGGCATCCAACTGGCTCTGGAGGTCAGGGTTTACCTTCGATGCGTAGTCGTGGAATGGTGCTAGACCTACACCGCCGTTAGCGAGTGTTCCCACGAAAGGAGTGTTGTCGAACTTGCCGTTTGCAGCTGCGAGAGTTACATCAGCAACACCAACACCAACCTGCTTGAGAACAGAGGTCAAGAACATGCTCTTGATTTCTGGTGCAGTGAGGTAAGCGTCGGAGTCAACACCAATCAGAGGAATGTCCTTGCCGGAGTCCTTGATTGCTTCAGCAGCGCTGAGGAAGATAGGACCACCAACGGGGAAGATGACGTCAGCGTTCTGGTCGATGAGACCCTGAGCTGCAGTCTTTGCTTCAACGCCAGCTGCGAATCCACCAGTGAAAGAACCGGTTTGAGATGCGACATCCCAACCAACGACCTTGACGTTAGCGCCGTTTTCCTGGTTGTAGTATGCAACACCATCAGCAAAACCATCCATGAAGATGGTTACTGGTGGAATCTGCATACCACCGAAAGTACCGACTACACCTGTGGTGCTGTAGCTAGCTGCGGTGTAACCAGCAAGGAACGCTGCCTGAGCAGTGTCGAAAACGATGGGCTTCACGTTGTCAGCAACAATGCTGCTGTCGTCAACGATGGCGAAGTTCACATCGGGGTTAGCTGCTGCTGCTTCTTTAGTAGCGTCTGCAAGCAAGAAACCAACGGTTGTGATCAAGGTGCAACCTTGGTCTACGAGGCTCTGAATGTTTGGTGCGAAGTCAGTCTCTGCAGCTGACTCGACGGTGATGGGGGTTACACCCAATTCGTCAGAAGCTGCAGTGAGTCCTTCAAAACCAGACTGGTTGAACGACTTGTCGTCGAATCCACCTGAGTCAGAAACCATGCAAGGAAGGGCGAGGCTGCCGCCGTCGGCTGCTTCGTCTGCGGGTGCGCTGGCACAACCAGCCAACAGGGCAACAACACCAAGAGCTGCAACGCTGCTGATGGCTACCTTACGAGAAAAAATTCCCAATGTGTCCTCCAAATACGAGTCCTCATACCAACCGCATGAGGTAGAGACTACGTTACTGGAAACAACGAAATTCGCTATCAATCCAGTTCTTTAGGCCGGATACGTTACACAAAAGAAATATTGGGATACGGAATCAGTCGTTTAGGGCCAAACAAACAACGAATTCCTTAGTTTATTTCTTTCCCTTTTCTAGAGCGGCAGCTTTGAGGTCACCCATGAGCACGGCAGCTCCACCCTCAACTATGCCTTGAGCTGCATACTGCTCGAGGCGTTCACGCGAGTCAGCAATGTCGAGGTTACGCATGGTTAGTTGACCAATGCGGTCTTCAGGACCGAAAGCAGCATCTTCAACGCGTTCCATCGAGAGCTTGTCGGGGTGGTAGCTCAGTGCAGGACCAGTGGTGTTGAGAATGGTGTAATCGTCTCCGCGGCGCAAGCGCAAAGTCACTTCACCGGTGACGGCAGAGCCAACCCAGCGAACAATTGACTCACGCAGCATGAGTGCTTGAGGGTCAAACCAGCGACCCTCGTACATCAGGCGACCTAGGCGGCGACCCTCAGCTGCATAGTTCGCAAGGGTGTCCTCGTTGTGAATGGCATTGAGCAGCCGTTCGTAAACGATGTGCAACAGAGCCATTCCTGGAGCTTCATAAATCCCGCGGCTCTTTGCCTCAATGATGCGGTTTTCAACCTGATCAGAAACACCCAAGCCGTGGCGACCACCAATAGCGTTAGCTTCAAGTACAAGAGCAACAGGGTCGTCATAACGCTTGCCGTTGATGGAGACGGGGCGGCCTGCTTCAAAAGCAACCGTGACTTCTTCAGTCTTGACCTCAACGTCATCACGCCACGCAGCAACACCCATGATGGGTTCGACGAGGTCGAGACCCTGGTCAAGGTGTTCCAACAGCTTCGCTTCGTGGGAAGCACCCCAGATATTGGCGTCTGTGGAGTATGCCTTTTCTTTGGAGGCGTGGTAGGGAAGATCGCGGGCAAGAAGCCATTCGCTCATCTCGTGACGGCCACCGAGCTCGTTGACGAAATCTGCGTCAAGCCATGGCTTGTAGATACGAAGTGAAGGGTTTGCCATGAGGCCGTAGCGGTAGAAACGCTCAATATCGTTGCCCTTATAAGTGGAACCGTCACCCCAAATATCAACGCCGTCTTCGTGCATTGCGCGAACGAGCATGGTACCGGTGACCGCGCGACCAAGCGGTGTGGTGTTGAAGTAGGTCTTTCCAGCAGTACGTATGTGGAATGCGCCACACTGCAAAGCAACGAGACCTTCTTCAACCAGTGGTCCACGGCAGTCGATGAGGCGAGCAATCTCTGCACCGTATTCGAGTGCGCGGCCGGGGACACTATCGATGTCGGGTTCGTCATACTGACCAAGATTGGCGGTATAGGTGCAAGGAATAGCACCCTTTTCGCGCATCCACGCTACAGCGACAGAGGTATCAAGACCTCCTGAGAAAGCAATACCGACGCGCTCACCAACGGGCAAAGAAGAAAGAACCTTAGACATGCCTCAATTCTAGTTGGGGGTGAACTGGCCGAAGATTCTCCCCTAACATGAGCTACACCCCTCTCTCTTTCAAGGACCGCTGATGCTCCCCACTTCGTTACCTGCCCCACGACTCATTGATCCCAACTCTGTGCCTTCACTGCGGTGGGGAATTATTGGCCCTGGTGGTATTGCGGCAACTTTTGCTGACTCCGTTCACAAACACACTGCGCAACGGATTGTTGCCGTGGCCTCTCAAACCCCCGGAAAAGCAGAAGCCTTTGCTACACCTCGAGGAATTCCTTACGCACTGACCTCCTATCAGGAACTTGTCTCTCACCCTGAGGTGGATGTGGTTTATGTCGCGACCACACACGAATTCCATAAGGAGCATGCACTCCTTGCTATTGCCGCAGGCAAGCATGTCTTAGTTGAGAAGCCACTTGCCACCAACCCCATCGATGCGCAAGAGATCCTGGATGCTGCCCGCAGTGCCGGGGTCCTCGCGATGGAAGCAATGTGGACGAGATACATTCCACAATCCGATGTCATGCGTCAACTTCTCAGCGATGGTGTCCTCGGCGAGATTCGATGTGTTCTCTCTGACTTCGGTCAAGACCTCCGACATGTTCCCCGTTTGATGGATCCTGTTTCTGGGGGTGGATTGTTGGATTTGGGAATCTACAACTTCGCATTCACTTCATTTGTTTTGGGGGAAGCATCCAAGGTTGCAACCGTCGGTTCACTCACCTCAACTGGTGTGGACGAAACGACCACTTCATTCTTGAGCTATGCCTCTGGTGCTCAGGCGGTGGCGACGGTCACTATGGCCGCATTCACACCAACCGCTGCGTCTATTTCGGGCACTGAAGGAAGGCTCAACGTTCACGAGCCTTTCTTCACGCCAAGTGGCTTGACCCTTTTTGCTTCAGAGTTCAACCCGATCCCCATTGCTACCTGGCGTGATGAAACAGGTGTTCCAGCTCATGAAGGGTTGAGCTATCAGGCCACCGGTTTGGCGTCCTTCGTCGATCAAGGGTTGACAGACTCTCCTCTTCGCCCACTGCATGAGGCAGTGAGCGATATCGGATTGATCCTCCAGGCCCGCCATCAGGTTGGTGCATACCTGACCGGAGAGAAGTAACCTCCGGTTACTTCCCGCGAGCGGGGAAGAGCTGAGTCACAGCAGGCTCAGCCAAGAGTGGAGCAATAGGCAATCCAGCTGCACCAATCATGAGAAGGTTTGGCCCAAGTTCTGCCGTCTTCACCAACAACCTGTCTTGAGGGGCAGTAAGTGTGCTCCAGCGGAAACGACTGAGCAGTCTGTCGCGATCATAAGAATGCAGCACAACTAGATAACCCGCGATCAGCACAATCTCAGGATTGAAGATGTTCACGTAGTTGCCAATTGCGATAGCTAGGGCGTCAATTTGTGATTCAAGAAGTTTTTGAACTTTTGAACTGACCGGTTTAGAAAGTACCTCTTCTAGTTCAGCATCATCAGCGCTTTCAATCTTGAGAGCTGCCAGCAAATCTTCACGACGAACCAGTGACTCGAGTGTTCCCTGCAAACCTGAATAATCTTCACGCGGCGAATCCGAGATGCGCACGTGGCCAAGCTCACCTGCATAACCCGCAGCACCACGGAGAAGAATTCCGCCATGGATCACACCGCCGCCGATGCCACCTGAACCACCAAAGAGATACACAATTTCGCTAAAGCCTCTACCAGCACCGAGGTCACGCTCAGCAATAGAACCCAAACTCGCGTCATTATCAATGAAGACTGGAAGACCCGTTTGCTGGTGCAGCATGCGAGCAAAAGGAACCTCAACCCAATTCAGATGCGGAGCTAACCGAACTACCCCATCCTCAACTCGGATCTGACCAGGGATCGCAACACCAATTCCTGCTATGCGAAAAGTGGCCGGCATCTTTGTTCGAAGTTCAGAAATGAGCTTGGTGGCTATTTCTACAGATTCATTTGGGCTGGGAACTTCAGGGTGAGTGTGCCGAACCTTATCAATCACTTTTCCGGACAATGTCACTACCCCCACAGTGGTGGCGTCGGTATCTGGATTGACAGCAAAAACTACTACCTCGTCAGAAAAAGAAACCATCAACGAAGGTCGCCCAACGCCTTGGGTGACATTTGCTTCTGACTCAATAATGAGTCCGAGCTCTTGCAGTTCGGTTACCAGGTCAGAAATAGTCGATCGGTTTAGTCCCGTCCTTTGGGTCAGCGCTGATCGAGACATGGTGCCAAATTGTCGCAGCAATCTCAGAATTGCCGACAAATTATGTTGGCGAACTTGTTCACGGTTACTGCCGACGGTTGACGCGCCACTTCTGGCTTTTGCCTCGGGAGGTGTCATTGGAATTTTCTCTCTGTGTGAACGCTGTCAAACATATTCTTACCTCTAAACAACAAATTAATACAGTTATGAATTAATGAGTTGACAAGTATTACTTGTACGGGTCTATATTGTTCCCTAAGGCAACAAATACACAAGACCCCCAAAGGACAAATCGACAATGTCGTCACTCACCCCCACACGCGAAGACAAATTCTCATTCGGCCTCTGGACCATTGGCTGGGCAGCTCAAGATCAGTTCGGTGGACCAACACGTGAACACCTGGATGTTGTTGAAGCAGTTGAGAAGCTCGCCGAACTCGGGGCTTACGGCCTCACGTTCCACGACGACGACCTCTTCCCTTTTGGCAGCAATGACGCGGAGCGACAAAAGCAGATTGATCGCCTCAAGCAAGCCCTAGCTGACACAGGCCTGATCATTCCGATGATCACCACCAACCTCTTTAGCCACCCCGTTTTCAAAGATGGTGGTTTCACCAGCAATGACCGGGGTGTGCGCCGCTTTGCTCTGCGTAAGGCACTGCGTAACCTCGACCTTGCTGCCGAAATGGGCGCTAAGACCTTCGTCATGTGGGGTGGTCGCGAAGGGGGCGAGTACGACAGCGCCAAAGACATTCAGGGCGCACTCCAGCGTTACCGCGAGGGCGTCAACCTGATGACCTCCTATGTCAAAGACAAGGGCTATGACATTCGCTTTGCGATTGAGCCCAAGCCCAACGAGCCACGTGGAGACATTCTTCTGCCTACCGTCGGTCACGCTATGGCTTTCATTAACACGCTCGAGCACCCTGACCTCGTCGGCCTCAACCCTGAAGTTGGCCACGAACAAATGGCGGGGCTGAACTTCACTGCGGGTATTGCCCAAGCCATTGAACACGGCAAGCTGTACCACATCGATCTCAACGGCCAGAAGGGTGTCAAGTTTGACCAGGACCTCGTCTTTGGTCATGGAGACATTCTTAATGCTTTCTCTTTGGTTGACCTGCTCGAATTCGGTGGCCCCAACGGTGGACGTGCCTATGACGGTCCCCGTCACTTTGACTACAAGCCCAGCCGCACCGAGGACTTCACAGGTGTCTGGGACTCAGCAGCTGCAAATATGCGCATGTATCTTTTGCTCAAGGAACGCGCTGCCGCTTTCCGTGCAGACCCAGAAGTCAAGGCTGCATTAGAAGCTTCACGTGTGGCTGAAATTCACACCACCACACTTGCTCCTGGTGAGACTTACCAGGATCTCTTAGCGGACACCGCTTCTTACGAAAACTTCGATGCTGATTCCTACTTCAACGGACGCGGCTTCGGTTTCGTCAAGCTCAACCAGTTAGCTATTGAACACCTTATGGGTGCTCGATAACCCATGGCTTTAGTAGCTGGAGTTGATTCATCAACTCAGAGTTGCAAAGTCGTCATTCTTGACGCCCAAACCGGAGAGTTAGTCCGGCAGGGTCGAGCAAGCCACCCGAATGGTACCGAGGTTAATCCCTCCTGCTGGTGGGAAGCACTCCAGACGGCAATAGGGGATGCTGGCGGCATTGACGATGTTGACGCGATATCTATTGGTGGCCAGCAACACGGCATGGTTGTCCTTGATGAAGAGGGCCGAGTCATCAGGGATGCTTTGTTGTGGAACGACACGCGAAGTGCCCAGGAAGCAGATGAGCTCATCGCCCACTTCGGCGCCGAGAACCTTGCAGCACGAACAGGATCTGTTCCTGTTGCATCGTTCACCTCAACCAAACTGTTGTGGCTTCGCAAAAATGAGCCAGAAAAAGCAGCTCGAGTTGCTGCCGTGGCGTTGCCGCACGACTGGTTGACATGGAGACTTGCAGGTTTCGGGCCCGCCGGGGAAAGTGAAAAGGGCCCCGTCCTTGAAGCGTTAGCCACCGACCGTTCAGACGCCAGTGGCACCGGGTATTTCAATCCAGCGACCAATGAGTATCTCGAGGATGTGCTGACCTTTGCCCTTGGTCACATCCCCATCCTTCCCCGAATTGTGTTTCCCGGTGAACCTGCGGGAGAAACATCCAGTGGGGCCACGATTGCCTGCGGTGCTGGAGATAATGCTGCAGCTGCGTTTGGCATAGGTGCAACCGAAGGTGATGTCGTTGTTTCACTCGGGACAAGCGGAACAGTGTTCTCCGTCTCGCGATCTTCAACCCAAGACACCTCAGGAACCATCGCTGGCTTTGCCAGTGCTTCTGGCACGTTTTTGCCATTGGTTTGCACGCTCAATGCCGCACGGGTCATTGACTCCTTTGCAGGTCTTCTCTCTGTCTCCCACGAAGAACTAGGTTCCCTCGCCCTAGAAGCAGAAGCGGGCGCTGGCGGAATTGTTCTGGTTCCTTACTTTGAAGGTGAACGTACTCCTAACCTGCCTCATGCCACAGCTGAAATTGTTGGTCTGACCTTGGCAAACAATTCCCGTCAGAACATTGCCCGAGCCGCAATCGAGGGAATGCTGTGTGGTTTGAATGCAGGTCTAGATGCGCTTGTCGAAGCAGGTGTTGAATGCACCCGGATTTTTCTGGTTGGTGGCGCAGCAGCTAATCCTGCTGTGCAGGAGATCGCCGCAGAGGTTTTTGGTGTTCCAATTGTTGTCCCGCAGCCAGGAGAATATGTCGCTACGGGTGCCGCACGACAGGCTGCCGAATTGCTCCTGGGAACCGCACCGACATGGGAGAAAAGCACTTTAGCCACTCTTTCGCGCGGACGAAGGGTTGACGTCATCGACACCTACCGCAGAGCAGCTAATTTTGCTGTAAAACGTTAAACCTCCTATTTAGTGTTTTAAACAACAAAATAAGTACTTTCCCTGTTTTGTTACCAGTTTGTAACCAAATCAGGTTGTTATTTATTTGTTGGATAGGGCAACATATAGGCAGGGCTCACCGTCGAGCCCGACTCGAAGTTAACTTCGAGAAACCAAGAGAAAATTGAAGGGAGAGAAATGAAGAAGTCTTCATTGATCTCAATCGCAGCTCTAGCAGCTGTGTCCGCACTTGCCCTCTCGGGTTGTGCCGGTGCATCTAACGATGCAGCTGCAAGCACTCGTGCTTGTGTAATCCTCCCCGACACCGAGTCTTCGCCTCGTTGGGAAGCTGGCGACAAGCCTGCTCTCGAAAAGGCACTGGCTGACGCTGGTTACGAAACTGACATCCAGAACGCTCAGGGTGACACCGCTAAGTACGCAACCATTGCTGACCAGATGCTCTCTAAGGGCTGTGGTGTAATGATCCTCACCGACCACCAGGGTGCTGCTATCCAGGTAGCTGAAAAGGCAAAGGCTGCTGGTGTTCCAGTTATCGCTTACGACCGCCCACTTGCTGGTGCTGACTACTACGTTTCGTTCGACAACGAGACTGTTGGTGGCATCCAGGGTGAGTGCATCGTTGACGGTCTGACCGCTGCTGGCAAGGACCCAGCTGCTGCATCAGTTGTTTACGTTGGTGGAGACCCTGCTGACGGTAACGCAAAGATGTTCTACGACGGTGCTGTTGCTGTCATGTCAAAGGCTGGCATCAAGCCTGCTGCTGAAACCCCCGGTACCTGGGATGGAACCAAGGCTGGAACCGCATTCGAGCAGGCTTACACCTCTCTCGGCGGTAACGTTGACGCTGTTTGGGTAGCAAACGACACCAACGCAGCTGCAGTTATCACCATCCTTGACAAGAACGGTAAGACTGTTCCTGTTTCGGGTCAGGACGCATCTGTAGCTGGTCTTCAGAACGTTCTTCTCGGCAAGCAGACCTGCACGGTCTACAAGCCATTCTCTGTAGAAGCAGCTGCAGCTTCCGACCTGGCTATCCAGATCCTCGGTGGCAAGACTCCTTCTGTAGACAAGAAGCTCGCTGATGGAACTCCTTTCATCGCAGTTACCCCCATCAAGGTCGGTCCTGAACAGGTCATCGACGTTGTATCCGCTGGTGACGCATCTGCTAAGGACCTCTGCACCGCAGAGCTCAAGGCAGCATGTGAGAAGTACGGCGTAAAGTAATACCCCTATAGATAAGACTTTGCGCCGGTCTTCCCGGCCGGCGCAAAGTCTTTATCTTGTTAGACCCCAAACTTCACGTCATGTTTATGACACCACCCCGGCACTGACGCTGGATGACACATCAAAGGAGATGGGCATGGATGTGCCACTAATCGAACTCTCCGGAGTAAAGAAAAGCTTCGGCCCCGTCGACGTTCTTAAAGGAATCGACCTCAAGGCATACGCAGGTCAGGTCACCGCTCTCGTAGGAGACAACGGTGCAGGTAAGTCGACATTGATCAAGGGACTCTCCGGAGTACAGCCCTATGACGAAGGAATCGTCAAGTTCGCCGGTGAAGAAGTCCACCTCACCTCTCCCCGCCAGAGCGGTGCGCTCGGTATCGAGGTCGTGTACCAGGACCTCGCCTTGTGCGACAACCTCGACATCGTCCAGAACATGTTCCTTGGCCGTGAAGAACTAAGCCAAGGAACCCTCGACGAAGGTTCAATGGAGTTCCAAGCAACCAAGGCTCTGCAGAGCCTCTCGGTACGAACCGTGAAATCAGTTCGTCAGAAGGTTTCCTCCCTCTCTGGTGGTCAGCGCCAGACCGTAGCAATCGCCCGTTCTGTTTTGCGTAACGCCAAGCTCGTTATTCTTGACGAGCCAACAGCCGCATTGGGTGTGGCCCAGACCGAACAAGTTCTCAACCTCGTTCGTCGTCTCGCGGACAACGGTATAGGTGTGATCATCATTAGCCACAACCTGGCAGACGTCTTCCAGGTGTGCGACTCCATCAACGTCCTATACCTAGGTCGCATGGTTGCATCCCTGAAGACCTCAGAAACTACCCAAGCCGATGTTGTGGGATACATCACCGGCACTAAGAGCATGGAAGAGGTGGCGTAATGGCTTCGCTTGAACCCACAGCAATTGGAAGTGGCCACGAAGGTAGTGTCCGCGATCAAATCACCGCCTACGTTCAGCGCCTGAAGAACGGTGAAATGGGAGCACTTCCTGCTGTCATTGCACTGTTTGCACTGGTTGTGCTATTTGCTTCGCTGAGCCCCTACTTCCTCACCACCTTGAACTTTGCCAACCTGTTTGTTCAGGCAGCACAGCTCACGGTCCTAGCAGCTGCTCTGGTTTTCGTTCTGCTGCTTGCGGAAATTGACCTTTCAGCTGGTGTGACCGCCGGTGTTGGTATGGCTCTATTTGCGGTCCTCAACCTGATGTGGGGCGTCAACTGGATTGTTTCGATCCTGGCAGCCCTTCTCGTCGGCTCACTTGTTGGTTGGATTATCGGTATCTTCGTCGCGAAGATTGGTGTTCCCTCCTTCGTCGTGACCCTGGGTCTGTTCCTGGGTTTCCAGGGTCTCATGCTGGTGATGCTCGGTGACGGTGGTCTTTACCGCCTCGACGTCCCTGAGCTCAAAGCCATCATGAACGGCAACATGCCTGTATGGGCAGGCTGGCTCATGCTCGCGATTATGGTTGCTGTTTCTTTGGGACTGGGCTTCTATGACCGCGCACGTCGCGCAAAGGCTGGCGTCGCTAACCGCCCCATCTCTTTGATGCTGCTTCGCGTAGCAACCATCGCCGTCCTGGGTGGTATCGCCGTGGGTGCCATGAGCGTCAACCGCAGCGTTTCGGTTGTCCCCATCGAAGGTGTGCCCATCGTTATTCCGATCGTGATCGGAATCCTCTTTGTCGGAACCTTCGTGCTCGACCGCACCACTTTTGGGCGTCACCTTTACGCCGTTGGTGGAAACCCTGAAGCAGCACGTCGTGCAGGTATCAAGGTTGCCAAGATCCGCATCACCGCGTTCATCATCTGTTCAACACTTGCTGTTGTCTCCGGAATCCTGGCTGCAAGCCGTATTGGTGCTATCGAATCGACCGCAGGTCGATCTATCGTACTGAGCGGTGTGGCTGCAGCCGTCGTCGGTGGTGTCAGCCTCTTCGGTGGCCGTGGCCGTTTGATTCACGCCGCTATCGGTGCTTTGGTTATCGCCATCATCGACAACGGCCTGGGCCTCATCGGTTTGCCTGCAGGTGTGAACTTCCTGGTTACCGGTGCAGTTCTGATTGCTGCTGCAACCATTGACGCTCTCTCTCGCAAGCGCTCCGGCGGCGGGGTTCGCGTCTAACACTCAATGGAGTAGTAGTGCCCCCGCTAAGCGAAAGCAAGTGGGGGCACTACTGTCTTCAGAAAAGAAGCTCATGAGCATCACACACGAACCTTCCGGATTCACACGACTGAGCACCACCTCAGGAGTATCAATGGTGGTTTCCACCTTTGGAGCACGACTAGTTGAGCTGTGGGTTCCAGATAGAGATGGCAACCTCGGCAATGTTGTCGTGGGATTACCCACCCCCGAGGACTATGCCCAGCGAGCTGGGTTGTATCTGGGCTGCACGGTCGGTCGTGTTGCCGGGCGCATTCCGCATAGCCACTTTGAGGGCGGTGGGCTCTCTTTCGATGTCGAGCCTAATGAGCGTGGTAATCACCTTCACGGCGGACCAGAACGCAGCTTCGACCGTGTGGAATGGGAGCTCGTTACTTTCGACAATGGTGATGATGTCTCAGCAGAGTTTCACTATCTCAGTCCTGCAGGCGAAGAAGGCTACCCTGGTGAGCTCACCGTAACGTCTCGTTATGACCTCAGCGCTCAAGGGGTGTTGACCTCGACCCTCACTGCCCACACAACCGCTTCAACCCCAGTTAATCTCACTACGCATGCCTATTGGAACCTGTCAGGAATTCCTGGCCAAACAATTGATGACCACGAATTGTTTGTGGATCATGCTGGGCAGCTGGAAACAGATAATGTTCAACTGCCAACGGGAAAACTTCTGGCCCCGCCTCAGCAACTTTCACTTTCAGAACAGAGCTGGGATGACACGTTCATCTTGGCAAGCACTAACCACCTCACAAATTCTGCTGCACAGCTTCACCACAGCGGAACTGGCAGGACCTTAACTCTCTACACCTCCGAGCCCGCAATGCAGGTTTATTCAGGGGCATATCTTCCAGACGAAGAACTCGATGCTGTGCACATCCTCACCCCTTCAGGTGGGCTGTGTTTAGAGCCTCAACGCATCATTGACAATCCGTTACTGCCCGGATTCTCTTCAATAGTTCTTCAGCCTGAAGAAACATACGTGCACGTCACACGCCACGAGTTCAGCACAGATTAAGCACGTCGAAGCACATTTCTGGTCTGGGTAACCCCACAACAGGCAAACGTAGTGCTTGTAGTCTGAAGGGGAAGACGAAATACGTCCATCCCAGCGAAATTGAGTAGCGATGTCGACCCCACCCGCCACACCTCCGACGACTCGTCGAGCGCGTGCGCTGAGGGTTGTTCCGCTCCTTGGCCCGGCACTAGTTGCTGGAGTGGCCTATCTCGATCCCGGCAACGTGGCCAGCAACATGACCGCTGGAGCACAGTTTGGTTATCTCCTGGTTTGGGTTGTCGTTGTTGGCAATCTCATTGCCTGGCTGGTGCAATATCTTTCCGCCAAGCTGGGGATTGCAACGGGTAAATCTCTCACCCAGATTTTGGGTGAACGCATCCGCAATAAATGGCTACGTCGTGGGTTTTGGGTTCAAGCAGAAATAGTGGCCATGGCCACCGATCTGGCCGAAGTTATTGGTGGAGCAATTGCACTGAATCTGCTCTTCGGAATGCCACTGTTGGCCGGCGCCCTCATCATGGGTCTGCTATCAATGTTGATGCTCTCCATGCGTGATAGGTCCGGCTCAGAGGTCTTTGAACGGATGATCATCGGTCTGCTACTGCTCATCGCTGTGGGCTTTGGCATGGGATTGGTTGTGGCTCCGCCGGATCCTTCTTCAGTGCTGGGAGGCCTGTTCCCACGCTTTGACGGCCCAGACTCGGTGCTGCTGGCGGCATCTATCTTGGGCGCCACCATCATGCCTCACGCCATTTATGCACACTCTGCACTGACCCGTGACCGTTTTGGTTTAGTGCAAGCTGGTGTTCAGCGTGGAACAATTCTCAAAGCAACGCGGGTGGATGTGACCATCGCCCTGGTCATCGCCGGAAGTGTCAACCTGGCCATCTTGTTGACTGCAGCAGTAAGCCTGCAGGGTGTGGAAGGAACGGACAGCCTTGAGGGTGTCTACAACGCTTTGGGAACTCAGCTTGGACCCGTCATCGCTATCTTGTTTGCTGTTGGCTTGTTGGCCTCGGGATTAGCGTCAACCTCCGTGGGCGCCTATGCCGGCGCAGACATCATGAGTGGTCTCACCAAACTGAATGTGCCCCTGGTGTGGCGCAGACTCATCACGCTCATCCCTGCCTTCATTATCTTGGGGCTAGGTATAGACCCCACGTGGGCATTAATTATGAGCCAAGTTGTTCTCTCCTTTGGTATTCCTTTTGCCCTGATACCTCTGTTGATATTGACCAACGATAAAAAGATTGTGGGAGAGGATTCCAACCGCAAAGCAACCACCGTGCTCGCTATCACGGCCGCAGGTTTTGTTATTGCTTTGAACCTGGTTCTGCTCTGGATCACGTTCACGAGCTAGAGGTTAAAGCACAAGGGCGCCGATCCCTGAGGATTGACGCCCTTGAAGCGTGTAGTGAGAAAGACTACTTGAGAACGACGGTTGCGCCAGCCTCGGTGAGGGCAGCGTTAGCCTTGTCAGCGGTCTCCTTGTTTGCACCTTCGAGGATGGTTGCAGGTGCACCATCAACGAGAGCCTTTGCTTCACCAAGACCGAGGTTAGTAAGGGTACGAACCTCCTTGATAACAGCGATCTTGTTAGCGCCAGCAGCTTCGAGAACGACGTCGAAAGAGTCCTTCTCTTCAGCAGCTTCAGCAGCGCCGCCACCAGCAGCAGGTGCGCCAGCAGCAGCAACAGCTACGGGAGCTGCAGCGGTGACCTCGAAGGTCTCCTCGAATGCCTTAACGAACTCGCTGAGCTCGATGAGTGAGAGCTCCTTGAAAGCCTCGATGAGCTGCTCAGTTGAGAGCTTTGCCATGATTTTCTCCTTGTTATATTTCGTTTAAACCGTGAACTAGTAAGGACTAGTTGCCGGACTCTTGCTTTGCACGCAGTGCGTCGACTGTACGAACAGCCTTGGACAGTGGTGCGGTGAACAGGTATGCGGCACCGAAGAGAGAGGCCTTCGCAGCACCGGCAAACTTTGCCAGAAGTACTTCGCGGGACTCGAGATCGGCGAGCTTTCCAACCTCAGCAGCGTCGAGAGGCTTACCGTCGAAGTAGCCGCCCTTCAAAATGAGCTGAGGGTTTGCCTTGGCAAAGGCACGCAGAGCCTTCGCAACAGCGACAGCGTCACCGTGTACGAATGCAATAGCCGATGGGCCAGCAAGCTGGTCATCGAGACCAGTGATGCCAGCCTTAGCGGCAGCAAGCTTGGTCAGCGTGTTCTTTACCACGGCGTAAGTCGCGTGCTCACTGATTGATCTGCGCAGCTCCTTGAGCTGTGCAACAGTGAGGCCGCGGTACTCGGTGAGCAGAACTGCATTCGAACCAGAGAAATTCTTCTCGAGTTCGGCGAGCATTGCTTCCTTGTTCGCCATGGCGCTCCTTGTGGTTTCACACACCCCACTTGTGTGGGGTGATTTTCCGCAGGCCGCTGAAAAATAAAAAAGCTCCAGCGCAGGGCTGGAGCGAAAGAAAACACGCGAACGTGAATATCACTAACAGTTAGCCTGCGCGGGTTTTCGTCGAAACGAACTTTAGATGGATGTTCATTTTCATGAACACACCAATAACCAGCGGTCTTTGGTTATCTCTAGGTTATGTGAGAGTTGCCCTCTCCCGCAAATCGGTAGACTAGAGACTTCCCTCCCTTATTAGCGCTGACGCTGACACAGTTACCTCGCAAGAGACCGTAACAAGATGTGAGCTGAAGCATGTCACGAAGATTAGAGGCCTCGTGAACGCAGTTGTTACCCTAACCCCCGCTCCCGTGCTGGACCGCACTTACCTTGCCGAGGATCTCACCGTCGGCAAAGTGAACCGTGCCTATGAAGTCCACGAATACATGAGCGGTAAGGGCCTGAATGTTGCCCGCACCCTGCACTTGGCAAAGCACCCCGTCTCGGCCGTGCTACCGATTGGTATGCAGGACCAATACCTTTTGTTCTCCACCCCTTTCCCACAGATTCTGCGCATCATGCCCGTCCAAGGACGTGTGCGCGTGAACACCACTGTTGTTGAACGTGGTGGCCGCACTACCAACATCAACCAGCAAGCTATCCCTTTCACTCAGGAAGACTGGCACAACGTTGTCGAGACCACCCTCGAGCAGGTTTCCGACATGAACGCGGACTGGCTTGTGGTCTCCGGTATGCACCCGAAGATGATTGACACAGGTTTGCCCATTGACCTCAGTGAGCTTTTTGCTCGTGCACGTGATCTTGGTGCTCGTGTTGGCTTGGACACCTCTGGTCCAGAACTCAAGCACTGGGGACGCAGTGGCGAAGTAAACCTCATCAAGCCCAACGCAGATGAACTTGCTTCACTGGTAGGGCACGAGCTTCACACTCTCGGTGAAGTCATCGATGCTGGTCGAGAACTCATTGAGACCGGACTCGAGATTGCACTCGTGAGCCTCGGCCCCGACGGGGCGATTGCCATTACCGCCGATGAGGCAGTCTGGGCAAGCGCTGTTGCACCTGAGGTCATCAACACCACTGGTGCTGGCGATGCATTCTTGGCCGGGTTCCTGAGTCAGGTAGTAAGCCCCGAAGCTTCCGCTGAGGGACACGAACATGGCACGCTACCCAAGCTCAGTCCTGAAGCAGCCCTCACAACAGGCTGCTCCTGGGGAGCCTTGGCTGTGTCTCTTCCCACCACATTGATAAGTTCCTTCGGAGATGCTCCGAAAGCTGTGTTGCGTGAAGTAGACCCCAACTACACTCTGCTCGAGAAGGCTACCGTTCGCTACTAGGCCTTCGGTAAGGTCACAGTGAACTGGGTATTTCCAGGTTCACTTCTGACAGAAACAGTTCCGTTGTGGGCATGAACCACGGCATTCACTATGGCAAGACCGAGGCCAGTGCTTCCTGTCGCACGGGTGCGTGAAGCGTCTCCGCGCGAAAAGCGTTCAAACAGGGCAGGCATTTGGTCTGCAGGAATACCTGGGCCGTTATCAATTACTCTCAAGTTGACGCTGTCCTCGGTTTCTTCAAGAACAACTCGAACCGTTGAACCTGCGGGAGTATGCACACGTGCGTTAGCCAGGAGGTTGACAACAACTTGGTGCAGTCGAGCCTGGTCACCCAACACCTCAACAGGTACCTCAGGAATGTCAATGTCCCACGTGTGGTCTGGTCCTGCAGCGTGCGCATCACTGACGGAATCGACCACGATGCGGGAAAGATCAACCTGTTGGTGCTCTAGTTCACGACCCTCATCGAGTCGAGCCAGCAACAGCAAATCCTCAACCAAACCAGTCATGCGAGTTGCTTCGGATTCAATACGGTTGAGGGAATGACTGACGTCTTCTGGCAAAGTTGCACCACTGCGCCTGGTTAGTTCGGCATATCCCCTGATGGAGGCTAGGGGTGTTCTCAGTTCGTGACTTGCATCAGCCACAAAGCGTCGCACCTTCTCCTCACTTGCCTGGCGAGCAGTCAGTGCCCGACCAATGTGAACCAGCATGTTGTTGAAGGCTGAGCCCACTCGACCAACTTCAGTGCGCGGATCTGTGTCTTCTTCGTTCAGGCGCTCACCTAAGTCCACATCACCCTTATCCAGAGGCAATTCGGACACACGTGTTGCCGTGTCTGCCACGCGATCAAGTGGACGAAGCTCATACCGGATAAGAATTCGGCCAACCACAATTGCGGCAGCAACACCGAGCCCCGTGACAATCAAAATCACGATGAGCAATTGGGTGGTGGCAGCGTTTACTTCCACCATAGGTAGCGCGATGACGAGTGATGAACCGTCTTGTGCTTCTACAGCTACAGCACGATACTCACCGGCTCCCTTCACATGAATAGTTTCTGGAGCACCGTGGGAGTCAACAGCAGCCAAGGCGGCGGTGTCTTCTAAGTTCACAGCAACAACCGCACCGCGGTTGTTGAGGACACCGGCAGTGACCTGTCCCGAGGGATCAACTATGGCTACGAGTGTTCCGGCCGCTTGACCAGGGGCAAGGAGTGCATCATTGGGTCGGTCATCGTGATCATCATCACCATCGTCATGGTGACCAGGTCTGCCGTTTTCCATTCCGTTAGATACTGCTGCTGTTGAACGAACAACGGCATTGGTTATTTGTTGGTCTAATCGGTCGACAAGAAACGCGCGCAATGACACCACGCTGACCACACCAATGAGTGCTGCAGCAACAACTAGTAACCCCGCCATCGTAACCGTGAGGCGACGACGCAAAGTCCAGGGAGTGCGACCTGTTGAAGACATTAGTCAGCAGGCTTAATCATGTAGCCGGCACCACGCACGGTATGCAACATAGGAGAGCCCTCTGCATCAATCTTCTTGCGCAGGTAGGAGATGTATATCTCGACGACGGAACTCTTGCCGCCAAAGTCGTAATCCCACACGCGGTCAAGGATTTGTGTCTTGCTCACGACGCGGCGTGGGTTGCGCATGAGATAACGCAGCAGTTCGAACTCGGTAGCGGTGAGTTCGATGGGGCGCCCAGCACGACGCACTTCATGGCTATCCTCATCAAGTTCTAAATCGCCGACAGTGAGAATGGGGCTTTCATTTGCGTCAATGGTCAAGGTTGAACGGCGAATCAATCCTCGAAGCCTGGCCACAACTTCTTCCAAGCTGAAGGGTTTAGTAACGTAATCGTCACCACCGGCAGTCAACCCAGCAATGCGGTCATCGAGTGAATCTTTAGCGGTGAGGAACAACACCGGAACATCGTTGCCGTCAGCACGCATGCGCTGCAACACCTGGAGTCCATCAATGTCCGGCAACATGATGTCGAGCACGACGGCATCTGGTCGGAAATCACGCGCCGTGGCGATGGCGGAGGAGCCATCGGCGGCAGTCTTGATTTCCCAACCTTCATATCGAAGAGCCATCTGTAACAGATCAGTCAGGGATGCTTCATCATCGACGACGAGGACTCGAATGGGGGAGCCATCGGCTCGGGTGAGGCGCATGGGGGCTGCAGCTGTTGATTCGTTCACACCTCGAGTATGGCCAAGTTTTCTATGAGAATCCTATGAATCACCTAAGAAGGCTATGAATAAATGTAGAGATAGTCAGCAACCCGGCGAGCGCCTGCCCGAATGTCGGTGACCGCCACCAGAATAGGAAACGTGAATTCACCAGTGAACGTGGCAGGTATGCCTGAGACGAAACCGCAGGCAGAATTCCCTCATATTGCCTATCTTGATCGTCTCGTCACCGACGGAACGGATGAAGCAGCGTGGCTTCGCGCCCGAGCACGCGGAATTACCGCCACCGATGTCGCCAAGCTCAATAGTGTTAACGCCATTCCCACCGCAGCATTGGAAAAGCTTCGCGGATCCACCTTTACTGGCAATGTTTTCACGGATCACGGAAAAGCTCGAGAACCGGTTATCGCTGCCTGGGTGAAAGAAAACTTTTCCATCAACCCCAGCTCTGCCCTGTTTCATGCAGAGCCCGAACCGAGACATCTGGCTACGCCAGATGGCATAGGTGTCATTGAAGAAACCCTCGTACTTGCCGAGATAAAGACTAGTCAAAAGCCCTTCGAGGGTGTCCCTGCCGGATATCTTCGTCAGGTCTATTGGCAGCAATATGTTCTCGGAGCAGAAAGAACGTTGTTCGTCTGGGAACAGCATGAGAACTTTGTTCCCGTTTCAGATACTCCCAAACACATCTGGATTGAGCGCGACGAGCGTGCAATTCGAGAACTTGTCTACCTTGCCAATGGACTTATTGGTGAGCTCCACCGCCTCACAAACTAAATTCTCTTCCTAAGGAAACACATGTCACTTCCCGAGATTCCAGTTCTTGAGGGCGACTACGTTCGCTTAGAGCCCCTGAGCAATGAGCGTATTGATGAGCTCAAAGCTGCATGCAAAGATGGCAATCTCTACGAGCTTTGGTACACCGTAGTTCCCAGCCCCGAGGGAATGAAAGCAGAGATAGAACGCCGGCTGGGCCTCTATAGCGCAGGAAGCATGATGCCTTTTGCCACGATTGATGTTTCCTCAGGCAAGGCCGTCGGCATGACCACATTCATGAACATGAAACTGGAGAACTTAAAGGTTGAGATTGGCTCCACTTGGATGGCGAGTAGCTTCCAAGGAACAGCCCTCAACCCCGAGGCAAAACTTCTGATGCTGAGCTACGCCTTTGATGTTTTGGGGTGCAACGCAGTCGAACTGCGCACGCATGAAAAGAATGCTCAGTCCCGCGCTGCAATTGAAAAGCTTGGCGCCAAGCTCGACGGCATGCTTCGCAACGACATGGTGATGCCCAATGGCACCCTGCGCAACACTGCCGTGTATTCCATCACGAAGGACGAGTGGCCTGCCGTACACGATGGTCTTATTGCTCGTCTTGATGACTTTGAGCAGGCAGAAGAGGCCTAGAGACTAGCTCCGGCTATAGCTATCCAACGCATCTATCAGGGCAAGGTTGGCCTCAGGAGATCCGATAGATATACGAATACCTGTGCCACTGAATGCCCGCCCGATAATTCCTCGGCTCATCAGATGCGCTTGTAGAGAGTCTGTCTCCTCACCTGCGGCAAGCCAGACAAAGTTAGCTTGAGACAAGGGAACATCCCATACGGTCGTTGCGAGGTAGGCTTCGAGTTTGTCTCGTTCCTGCAGCAAAACATCGATGCGTTCTTGAAGTTCAGGCTCAGCAGCTAATGAAGCAACACCTGCTGCTTGAGCAATATCGGTTACTCCAAAAGGCAGTGCGACCTTAGCTAGGCCCTCCATCACGTCAGGGCGAGCAACGGTATATCCCAAACGCAAAGCAGCAAGACCGTATGCCTTCGAGAAGGTGTGCAGGACAGCTACATTCTCAAACTCTCGGTAAAGCTCAATTCCCCGTGCTGCTTTGGGATCGTTTTGAAAGTGAACATAGGCCTCATCAATCACCACGAGGATGTGTGAAGGAACCTGGGAAAGGAATTCCCGCAACTCGTCATGGCCGACAGCTGTGCCCGTGGGGTTATTCGGCGTGCAAATGAAGATGACTTTGGTTGCGGGAGTAATCGCCGCAAGCATGGCAGGAAGATCATGACGATGATCGGCTGTGAGGGGAACTTCAACTGGCGTTGCACCAGCCCCACGAACCAAGATGGGATAAGCCTCGAAAGAACGCCACGCATATATGACTTCATCGCCATGACCGGCGAAAGCACGAATGAGCTGTCCAGCAACCTCAACTGATCCAGTGCCAAAGGCGATTTCTGAGTCCTTGACATTCAAACGCTTTGCCAAAGCTGCTGTGAGTTCGGGTGCAGCCATATTGGGATAGCGGTGCATTGTTGATGCTGCATTCGTGATGGCCTGAATAACGGAGGGAAGCGGTGGATACGGGTTCTCATTCGAGGAGAGCTTGTACACCGGACCATCCCAGCCATCCACAGTGGACTTCCCTGGTTTGTAGGCAGGGATGTTCTCAATGTGCGCAGGCTGCTTAATCACTCTTCAACGATACCGGGCAGAACTAGAGAGAAAAACAAGAAGCCCCGTCGCTTTCGCGACGGGGCTTCTCAAAGTTCAGTTGAACTTAGATGCTTGCAACATCAAGTGGGATGCCAGGACCGAAGGTGGTCGAGACAGCGCCCTTCTGGATGTAGCGACCCTTTGCCGATGAAGGCTTGAGGCGAACAACTTCTTCGAGAGCTGCGTTGATGTTTTCGCTAAGCTGCTCTGCGGTGAACGAAGCCTTACCAACGATGAAGTGAACGTTGGAGTGCTTGTCTACCTTGAATTCGATCTTTCCGCCCTTGATGTCGCTAACAGCCTTAGCTACATCTGGGGTTACGGTTCCAGTCTTGGGGTTTGGCATCAGGTTACGAGGACCGAGTACCTTACCGAGACGACCAACCTTACCCATGAGTTCAGGGGTAGAAACAGCTGCATCGAAATCGGTGTAACCAGCGGCTACCTTCTCGATGAGCTCGTCTCCGCCAACCTCGTCTGCACCAGCTGCAACAGCAGCTTCAGCAGCAGGACCGGTTGCGAACACGATAACGCGTGCAGTCTTACCGGTGCCGTGAGGGAGCATGACGGTTCCACGAACCATCTGGTCTGCCTTACGAGGGTCAACACCGAGCTTGAGGGCTACCTCAACGGTGCTGTTGAATTTTGCGGAACCGGTTTCCTTAGCAAGTGCGACTGCTTCGGTTGCGGTGTACAGCTTGCCTTCTTCTACCTTTGCGGCAGCAGCAAGATATGCCTTTGACTTCTTAGCCATGATCTATCCCCTTAGCCCTCTACCGTGATGCCCATGGAACGAGCGGTTCCGGCAATGATGAGCTTTGCAGCTT
The DNA here is from genome assembly GCF_027924525.1 of Aurantimicrobium sp. INA4. NCBI lineage: Bacteria > Bacillati > Actinomycetota > Actinomycetes > Micrococcales > Microbacteriaceae > Aurantimicrobium > Aurantimicrobium sp. INA4. The sequence goes on from NZ_AP027040.1 coordinate 1,393,369, forward strand.
CAATGTCGTTTGCGTTGAGGTCAGCCATCTTTGCTTCTGCAATGGTCTGAACCTGTGCCTGGGTGAGCTTGGCAACCTTCACAGTGTGAGGAGTACCAGAACCCTTAGCAACGCCAGCAGCCTTCTTGATCATTTCAGCTGCAGGAGGAGTCTTGAGGATGAAGTCGAATGAACGGTCTTCGTAAACGGTGATCTCAACGGGGATGATGTTTCCGCGCTGTGATTCGGTTGCTGCGTTGTATGCCTTGCAGAAATCCATGATGTTCACACCGTGCTGACCCAGAGCGGGACCAACAGGAGGAGCTGGATTCGCGGCGCCGGCCTGGATCTGAAGCTTAATCAGACCTGTGACCTTCTTTTTCGGTGCCATTTCTTTTTCCTTTTTTTGAATTCGAACTCATCGGGGTTCCGATGAACTCTCCCGTGAAATCAGGTAAACCTGATTCGCGGTAATCCCTGAGACTGAGCTCGGGGAAATCTGTATTACTGCTTAGTGACCTGGTCGAAGCTCAGTTCAACTGGAGTCTCACGTTCGAACAGGGAAACCAGAACAGTGAGCTTGCCGCTCTCTGGCTTGATTTCGCTGATCGAACCAGGAAGACCTGCGAAGGAACCTTCCTTGATAACCACGGTCTCGCCGATTTCGAAGTCGATCTCTGCGATGGGGGTACGAGCAACAGCCTGACCACCCTTGGCCTGAACAGCCTTGGCGGTAGGAACATCCTTGACCTCAACCAGGGGCTTGAGCATGTTGAATGCTTCCTGGAAACGCAGAGGAGTGGGGTTGTGAGCGTTGCCGACGAAGCCGGTCACACCTGGGGTGTGACGGACACACGACCAGCTGTCTTCGTTGAGGTCCATACGCACGAGCACGTACCCGGGGATACGAACACGGGTAACCATCTTGCGCTGACCGTTCTTGATTTCAACAACGTCTTCCATTGGTACTTCGATCTGGAAGATGAAATCGTTGAGCTGCATCGAGGTACGACGGTTCTCAATGTTGTGCTTGACCTTGCGCTCAAAGCCAGCGTAGGAGTGGATGACGTACCACTTACCAGGCAGGGTACGAAGCTCTGCTTCGAAGGCTGCGTAGGGGTCTTCAGCAACTTCTTCTTCATCTTCAGAAGCAACGATGGCTGCTTCTGCTTCTTCGATGGTGTCGATGTCGAGAGCATCGGCAATAACTTCGTCAGCCTCCACGTCAACCACTGCAGCAGCATCGGTTTCGGTTAGTGCATCCAGAGCAGCCTCGAGCAGCTGCTCGTCTTCGCGCGTCGAATCAGTCACGTTGTTCCTGTCTTATTTGTGTAAATCGTGGTGCTGGTTATCCAGCAGGTGTTGTTGCACCGAGGTCACCGAATACGGCAATTACGGTCCAGCCAAATACTGCGTCCATCGCCGACACAATCAACAACATGATGGTGACGAAGGCGAGAACTACCAACACATAGTTGATGAGTTCTTTACGGGTAGGGGTGACGACTTTCTTGAGTTCACCCATTACCTGACGAAGGAAGAGCGCAATGCGCGAGAAAGGATTGCGCTTGGCAGCACGATCCTTTTTTGCGCGTGCGACGATGTCCTCACCGGGCTCGTCGGCTACGTCTTGCGCCATTTGTTTTCCTTTCGATTTGCAGGGCGGACAGGACTCGAACCTGCAACCTGCGGTTTTGGAGACCGCTGCTCTACCAATTGAGCCACCGCCCTCTGCTTCACGCTGCCACTGAAAACTTCAGTAGTTTCTTCCCAAAAGAAGGCGCGCGAAAGCATGGCATTTTTCAACCACTTCGCAACAGCTTAGGTCAGAAAGTGCCTCTGTGTAAAGCTGAGCCCGGAGCCCTATAGTTGTAGTCGTGCCTGAATTGAAGCGTATTTCTTCTCGTATTTCCGCCATCGCAGAGTCTGCGACCCTCAAGGTAGATGCCAAGGCAAAAGCCTTACAAGCTGCTGGTCGCCCCGTTATCAGCTATGCAGCTGGTGAACCAGACTTCTCCACACCTGCTCACATCGTGGATGCGGCACTGGCTGCGGTGAAAGATCCCAAGAACTACCGCTACACCCCCGCCGCCGGTTTACCCGAACTCAAGCAAGCCATCGCGGATAAAACAAAGCGCGACAGCGGTTGGGCTGTAGACCCCAGCCAGGTCATCGTCACCAACGGTGGCAAGCAGGCTGTGTACCAAGCTTTTGCAACGCTGCTTGATCCAGGTGATGAGGTACTTGTTCCTACCCCGTACTGGACCACCTACCCCGAGGCCATCAAGCTTGCTGGTGGTAAGCAGGTTGACGTTTTCGCTGGCGCCGACCAGAACTACCTTGTCACCGTGGACCAGCTCGAAGCAGCTCGCACGGACAAAACCAAGGTGTTGCTTTTCGTCTCGCCCTCGAACCCCACTGGTGCTGTTTACTCCCCCGAGCAAACCAAAGCCATTGGTGAGTGGGCTGACAAGCACGGCCTGTGGGTTATCGCAGATGAGATTTACCAAAACCTGACTTATGACGGCCTCAAGGCTGTCTCCATCGTGGACGCTGTTCCTGCCCTGCAAGACCGCACCATCTTGGTCAACGGTGTTGCCAAGACTTATGCCATGACCGGGTGGCGTCTGGGCTGGATGGTTGGCCCCGCCGATGCCATCAAGGCCGCTGCCAACCTTCAATCACACTTGAGCTCCAACGTCTCCAACATCTCCCAGCGTGCAGCTATCGCAGCACTCACCGGGCCTCAAGAGCCTGTCGAGGAAATGCGTGAAGCATTCGATCGCCGTCGCAAGCTCATCGTTGAAGAACTCCGCAAGATTCCCGGCTTCGAGGTTCCCATGCCTGAGGGCGCGTTCTATGTTTACTGTGACGTCACGGGACTTTTGAACAAGGAGTGGGGTGGAGTCACTCCAACGAACTCTCTCGAGCTCGCTGACCTGATCCTTGATCAAGCAGAGGTAGCTGCAGTTCCTGGTGAGGCATTTGGTCCCAGCGGATACCTCCGCTTTAGTTATGCCCTTGGAGATGCACAACTTCTAGAAGGCGTTCAGCGCCTGCAGAAACTCTTTGGCACGAAGTAGAAACTAAATTCCCAGTTCGGTCATTCGAGCCGAAATCATGTCGGCGATGAGCTGCTGATCAACATCCCAATCAACCGGGATACGAATCAAGCCTTTGGTGGTTTCATAGCCAGCTAGTCGCGGCGCAAAGTCAGCCATGACTGCTTCACTCCAGGGCGCCAGTGAAAGATGGTTCTTTGCCGCGGACATGCCAAAGACGTATTTGCCTTGGATCTGAACCTGAGGAACATTCCATGCGAGTTTGAATTCAGCTTCAGGAAAATGTGTTTCGATGGCCCTCATAACCGCTCGCAGAGTTTCTTGCTTGGGGCCTTCCAAACTGTTGAGGTAGTCCTCTACGCTCTCAAACTTTGCCATGGCTAAATCTCCACTCCAATGAGGTTGGGTTCTGGGCGCAAGATAATTCCGAAGTGTGATTGGACCATGGCTTGGACATAGGTGGCCAGGCCAACCACCTCGGCAGCTGTTGCGCCGCCGCGGTTAGTAATTGCCAGAGTGTGCTTGGTGGAGATGCCTGCCTTGGAGCCAGGGATGGAATATCCCTTCTTCACGCCAGCATTCTCAATGAGCCATGCGGCAGAAAGCTTGACTAGGTTGGGACCAGCTTCTACCGAGGCCAGCGGTGGCACCTCAGCACCGAGTGGAAGCACGCGGTCCTGCTGAGTGTTCTGCACGGGAAAACGTGGAGCGTCCTCGGGCAAGTTGCGAGCAAAGTTTTCGGTGACGATGGGGTTCATGAAGAAAGAACCTGCGCTGGCTGTGTCGGGGTCTGCAGGGTTGAGAACCATGCCTTTGCTCGCGCGCAGAGCAAGAACGGATTGCCGAACCTCTTCAAGAGTTACCTGTGCACCCAACTCAACACCGAGCGCTGAGGCGAGCTGGGGGAAAGCAATTGGTGCAGACAGGTTGTTCCCATAGGAAGCCAGACTCAACTCCACCGTGAGAATGACACCTTCTTTGCCCTGCTTAAACACTGAATCACGGTAGCCCAACGCCAGTTCGGAGGCAGGAATCCACGTAATCTCCTGGGTATACCGATCAAGGAATTCCACCGCGGTCAGCACCGAAGACAATTCCTGGCCATATGCACCAATGTTCTGGATGGGTGCAGCACCCGTAGATCCCGGAATCCCTGAGAGTGCTTCTATACCGGCTAAGCCTTCGGAAATACTCCACGCAACGAGTTCATCCCAGTTCACTCCCGCAGCAATGCGAATAGTGCTGTGGTTTGGCGAGCGCGAAATGTCTTGCTGCCGTTCCATGCCGTGCGTGCAGACGTGAATAACGGTTCCATCAAACCCATGGTCAGCAACGATGGTGTTGGATCCGCCGCCCAGAATGAGCCAGGGCTCATTCGAATCCCACGTATTCAGAGCAGCCTCAATAAGTTGCTCCCGCGTTGTGGCGGTAATGAGTTCGCGCGCCGGACCCCCCACCTGCATGGTGGTCAGTGTGGAAAGCGGAACTGAGTTCATCAGTTAGGCAAGGTTGACGCGAACCTGGGCTTTACCCAGGACTGTCTCGTCGTTGAACTTCACGGTCAGATCGATACGTACAATCTGTGTGTCTTCTTCCAGTGCACCCACTGCTGCGGAGACGGTGACATCTGCGCCAGTTTGGCCATCAACAAGGACAGGGCGTGTAAAGCGAACCTGATAGTCCACGATGCGAGCAGGATCACCCGCCCAGTTGGACACAGGTTGAACAGCTAGTCCCATCGTGAGCATGCCGTGCGCAAGAACTCCAGGAAGTCCAACTGAGACGGCAACATCGTCGCGGTAGTGAATGGGGTTGAAATCGCCAGAGGCCCCGGCGTATCGAACCAAGTTGTCTCGGGTGAGGTGGAAGTTCTCTTCGGCGATGACATCGCCTTTAGACAGTGTTGAGAAGTCAACCATGATTAGTCCTCACCTCCTCGAACGACCAGCGTGGAGATAGCAGTCACAACATGCTTTCCGTCCGCGTCAACTATCTCAGAGTCAGCGGTGACCATGTTGTGTCCACCCAAGCTCTTTACGCTGGAGACGGTCAAGGTTGCGGTGAGCTCATCTCCGGCAACAATGGCTCGGGTGTAGGTGAAGCGCTGTTCCCCATGCACGACGCGGGAGAAGTCGATGCCTGCATCCGGCTCGGCTAAGAGTTGCGCCAGGGTGGCCTCCTGCACGACGACTGGAAATGTTGTGGGGGCAACGAGGTCGCTGTGGCCGGCAGCCTGCGCTGCGTCCACATCAAAGTTGATGGGGTTGGTCGAGAGCACTGCGCGAGAAAACTCGCGAATCTTTTCGCGTCCAACGAGATACGGGACGGTCGGAGGAAAAACACGACCTTGAAGTTCAGGATTTACAGCCACGCCACAATTCTAGGCGTGGCCTGGGAGAAGTGACGGGGTTAAACGAAAGAACCCCAGACCGTCTTTGACCTGGGGTTCTTAGGGCAGCTACTGCTGCAAGGTTTTTACTGGCAGCTGTCGCACTGGAGCAGATCCATTGGATCTACTGGTACTGCGTAGCCACCTACTGTGTCGTTTGATTCGAATTCCATTTGTGCCTCCATGAAACTTGTCGAATCTCTTGCGAGATTCTGCCGCACCCCTGCGGTGAGTTATCACTATATAACGCGAATCACACCATTGTCATTCCACTACATGTAGTGTTTGAGAGTTTTTTTATGAGGTGCTGTGAGTTTGCCTAGAGAACAGCATATTTAGGCGTTTTCTCGCTAGAAAAAACTTTTTTGGCTTCTGGGTTTCGGCGTGTCGAACTTCCCCGGTAATGTGGTCTGAGCCCACCGTAGGGCCCCAGTCGCACGACACTCGTCGTGGCGGGCATTCGGTGGATGAAACACTGAAGTGGATGTCTCACGACATGACAACTCCCAACGGCAATCACATGCACACTGTCGACCTCGAAACAATGAAGCTTCGCGAGCAAGTTTTTGAATACGCTCGCCGACGCATGAATTACGACCCACCACCGCTGGATGGCCCCAAAACCATCAGCCAACTTCGTAAAGAAGTCCCCGAGACGGTCACCGAAGAGGGCTTAGGCGGATTGGAAGCACTGAATCTTTTTGAGAATGTGCTTGCTGAGGCAACGATTTCTAACGATCACCCCAACTACCTTTCCTTTATACCTTGTGCACCCACCGAGGCAGCAACACTGTTCGACCTCATCGTCTCTGCCTCAACCATTTATGGTGGCTCCTGGATGGAGGGTGCTGGTGCGGTGTATGCCGAGAACCAGGTACTCGAGTGGTTAGCCCGCGAAGCTGGTTTGCCAGAAGGCGCTGGAGGCGTCTTTGTGCAGGGCGGAACCCTAGGAAACCTCTCAGCCCTTGTTGCAGCACGTCACACTGCCACAGAGGCTCTCAAGGCCGCTGGGAAGGCAGTGCCTAAGTGCTGGCGCTTTGCCTGCAGCTCTGAAGCTCACTCGTCTCTCAAAGCAGCTGCCCGTGTGATGGATGTGGACATTGTTCCTATTCCCGTCAACGCAGAAGGCCGCCTCACCGGTCAAGCACTAGCCGAGACTCTCGAAGGCGACTGGGACGGCATCTTTGCTGTGGTGGCAACCGGTGGAACAACCAACTTTGGCATCGTAGATGAACTCGAAGAAGTGGGTAATGTCACCAAGGCACACGATGTGTGGTTCCACGTGGACGGCGCCTACGGCATCGCAGCGATGCTGGCGCCGAGCACGAAGCACCTCTTTGCGGGCGTTGCCCTGGCGGATTCGTTCATTGTTGACCCACACAAGTGGTTGTTTGCTCCTTTCGATGCGTGTGCCCTGGTGTACCGCGATCCCGAGCTTGGTCGCGTTACCCACACCCAGCACGCTGAGTACCTTGATGCACTCGAGAACCCTGAAGAGTGGAACCCGAGTGACTACGCCTACAACCTGACGCGTCGTCCCCGTGGACTGCCACTCTGGTTCTCATTGGCAACCTATGGCGTCTCTGCCTACCGTGAAGCCATCGAACAAAACATTCAACTGGCATACAAGATTGCTGATGAGATCCGTCGTCGTCCCGATCTTGAGCTAGTTCGTGACCCCCAGCTCTCTGTAGTGGTGTTCGTGAAAAAGGGTTGGACTCTGGAGGATTACACCAAGTGGTCCAACAAGCTGCTGGCAGATGGCATCGGATTCGTTGTTCCCAGTTCACACAAGGGCGAGCCCAACACACGCTTTGCCATTGTGAATCCCCGAACAACCTATGAATCTTTGGTTCAAATCCTCGACACGATGGTCTAACTAGGAATACGGTCTTATCGTGACATCTCGTGAATTCCACATGCCAGCTGAATGGGCTGAGCATGAGCGCACTTGGATGGCCTGGCCTTCCTCCGGTTACACCCTCGGTGAAAGGGAGGAGCTCGCCAATGAAGCACGAAAGTGTTGGTCAGATGTGGCCAACACCATCGTGCGCTTCGAGCCGGTCACCATCCTGGTTGATCCCAGTGCCGTTGACGAAGCAAAAAAGTGGTTAGACCCTCAAGTTGAGATCTTGGTTGCCCAGCTCGATGACGCGTGGATGCGAGACATAGGTCCCACGTTTGTTCGCGACAGCTCAGGAAAGCTCGCTGGAGTGAACTGGATTTTCAATGGCTGGGGCGGCCAAAGTTGGGCAAGCTGGGAACACGATTCCCAAGCAGCCACCACGATTCTGGACTCCATCGGTGTTCCCCGGATTGACTCCCCGCTGACCAACGAGGGTGGTGGAATCCACGTCAATGGTTCTCGCACCGTCATGATTACCGAAACAGTTCAGCTTGATCCAGGCCGCAACCCTGACTGGACCAAAGAACAGGTAGAAGCAGAACTACATCGCACGCTCGGTGTTGATCACGTGATCTGGATGCCACGAGGTCTCACGCGTGACTATGACGAGTTTGGAACACGTGGACACATTGACATTGTGGCCTGCTTTGCAAACGAGGACACTGTTCTTTTCCATGATCAAAAGAACCAAGAACACCCCGACTACTGGATCAGCCAAGAGGTGCGCAGAGTTCTCAAAGCCGCTCGCGATTCAGAAGGAAACAAGCTCAACGTCATTTCTGTACCAGCCCCTGAGGTGTTGCAAGATGACGAAGGCTGGGTCGACTACAGCTACATCAACCATTACGTGTGCAATGGCGCAGTAATTTTGTGCGCATTCGATGACGCGAACGATGAGAAAGCCAGAAAGGTACTCTCCAAGGCCTACCCCGGTCGTGAAATCGTGCTCGTGGATGCTCGCCCACTTTTTGCTCGAGGTGGCGGAATTCACTGCATAACGCAGCAGCAACCCAAGGCTTAGTAGTTCTTTTCTGGGACGTGAAACGTCCCGCCATCAAGTTCGTCTGTGATGGGAATCTGACAGCTCAGCCGTGAGTTCTCCAGGCGTTCACTCATAGTGCCATCCAGCATTTCCAGTTCGAACTCCTCTGGCGGTGCGCAATGAGCCAGGGTGTCTGAATCGACGTACACATGGCAGGTAACGCAGACAAGTGCGCCTCCGCACAATCCGAACATTCCCGGCACCACATTGCGCACCCCAGCATCCATCACGGAGTCACCGACTCTGCCCACCACGTCACGGCTCTCCCCCTGAGCGGTGATGAATGTGAGCTTCGGCATGAGAGCTAGATTGTGGTGGCGTCAATCACAAAGCGGAATTGAACATCACCGGCAACGACGCGGTCATATGCTTCGTTGATGTAGTCAGCGTTAATCAATTCCACATCAGCTGTGATCTTGTGCTTTCCGCAGAAATCCAACATCTCTTGAGTTTCGACCGTTCCACCAATTTGTGAACCAGCAATCGACCGTCGGCGCATCATGAGCTTTGGAAGCGAGAAGGGCTGGGTCATGTCATTGACCGCACCAACAACCACATACGTGCCATCGAGGGTCAACAGGTCAAGATATGGATTCATATCGTGATCGCCGGGGAGGGTGGAGATGATGAGGTCAAATTTCTGACGCGAAGCTTTCATTGCTTCTTTGTCGGAAGTGACAAGAACTTCGTCTGCACCTAGTGATGTACCAAGTGCGACTTTTTCAGGGCTCGAGGTCAGCGCAACGGTGTGCGCACCGAGGGCGTGAGAAAACTTCACAGCCATATGACCCAGGCCGCCGATACCAACAACACCAACGGTTTTTCCTGGAGCAGCACCCCAGTGCTTCAAGGGTGAGTACACAGTAATCCCTGCACACAACAGTGGTGCCACCCCTGCAAGGTCTAGGCCTTCAGGAATGCGGTAAACAAAGTTCTCTGTGGTTACTATTTCTTGCGCGTATCCACCCTGAGTGACCTGTCCAGGAAGTTGGGGCTCTGGTTCTCCATAGGTCAGGCGTGGACCAACAGGTCCGGAGCAGTAGTTCTCGTCATTGTTCTGACAGTTCTCGCACTCTCCACAGCTATCGACGATCACGCCGACACCAACCACGTCACCGACTTTGTACTTTGTTACCTCAGATCCAACTTCGATAACTTTTCCAACAATCTCGTGCCCAGGAACGAGGGGGTAGGGGCGATCTCCCCATTCGCCTCGAACGGTGTGAATGTCAGAGTGGCAGATACCTGAGTGCGTAATCGCGATGCGGACGTCAGTGGGCTCTGGGGTGCGACGGATGATGTCCATCGGAGCCATTTGTGCACCTTCAGCGGCAGCACCAATTGCACGAACGGTTGTAGTCATGGCATTACCTTTCGATGTGTGTACAGCGTGAGATGAGCCTACGCGTGGGTTAAACCTACTTGGTTTCGATAGCCCATCACTTTGGAACGCATACCGACGCCACACACTCCGACAAGCTCGCCGCGTTTGTAGTAGCCGTAGATACAGTCGCTACCTACTTCGCCGTCAAGAAGCGTGATTTCGTCTGCTTGGTCTATGAGGCCATAGGCCAACAAGCTGACATCAAACTGGTCGCTCCAAAAGGAAGGAATAGGGGCAAAAGGCTTAGAAATTTCTTCTTCGAAAGCATTCGTGTCACCGGAAAGTTGTAGCGCAACTTCCTTGCCCACCTTGCGTGCCATCTCGGTAGGAATATTCCAGTGCTCCACCCGGCGTGGGTAGTCACAGAACTGAGGTATGGGGAAACGAGCCACGTCCCCGACAACATAAACGTTCTGCCAAACAGTGCCATCTTTCCTGAGCACGCGCAGAGAAGAATCTGCTCCCACACCGCCGTCGAGGTCGACGTCGTTGTCGTGGAGCAATTCCAAGTTGGGCTCTGACCCGATAGCCTCAATGAGCACTTGGGTGTAAAGCTCAACGCCAGAATCCAAGAGCACGCTCTCGACCTGATCGCCACCGGTCACCTTTGTGATGGTGGAACCCATAAAGAAGTTCACGCCCTGGGCCTCTTGACGAGCCTGAATATCTCGCGCGAGCTCCAGCCCAAGGGGGCGTAACAAGGGGACTGGTCCCTTGCCAATCACGGTGACGTGAGCACCCAGCTTCTTTGCCGTTGCCGCAACTTCACACCCAATGAAACCTGCGCCATAGACAACAACTCGGGTTCCCTCAGAAATCTCAGAACGCAACGCAATCGCATCATCCAGTGAGCGGATTACGTGAGTGCCCTTCTTGGGCATGCCCGGCAGGTCCAGGCGGCGTGGACGAAGTCCGGTTGCAATGACCAGTGCTTCGTACTGGTGTTCAACACCGAGGTCGTCAGTGACAACCTGATTTTCGAGGTCAACGCGTTCGACTTTGCGTCCCAGAATCCATTCCACATCAGCAACGGCCTCCCCCAGTGGGAAAGCAACAGCTTCGTGATTCACGTCTGCTGCAAGCACTTCCTTGGACAGCGGAGGTCGGTTATAGGGAGGGTGAGTTTCCTCCCCGATAGCCACGATAGGACCGGCATAACCGCTTCGACGTAGCGACTCTGCTACGCGAAGTCCGCCCATTGAAGCGCCAATGATGAGAACGGGGCGCGTCATGAAAATTCCTTAGTCGACGATAAAGATGGCCTGCATGGGGCAGACATCGATAGCGGCCTGAACATTGTCACGCTCGCTGTCGTCAGCAGTTGCGTGGTATTCAAGCTTGTCGTCGTCATTGAGACGGAAAACATTGGGTGCCTCGAATACACACTGGCCGTAGTGCTGGCACTTTTCCATGTCGACGTTGATCTTGATCATTATTCTTTTTCCTCCACGTTGGATGGGTATAGATCTTTGGAAGGTGTGCGAATTCCGCGGAATTCCCAGTCACCGCCCAAAGCAGTTGAGATAACTTCTTCACTCTCGGTGGGTTGCGCTCCCACGTCTGTGCGAATCGGAGTGGGGCCGACAACGATGTGGTTGGTCAACTTACCGAGGCCTTCAACTTCAACCTCGACAACATCACCAGGTTGAACTGGACGTGAGAAGGCGGGGGTTCCCGAAAAGAGCATGTCACCAGGAACCAAGGTGATGGTGCGGGCAATATCTGCAACCAGATAGTGCATGTCCCATTCCATGTTGTCAGTGTTGTCTTCTTGCTTGACCTCACCGTTGACATAGGTGCGAATCATCTTGTTGCGGAAGTCCCAGTCAGTAACCAGACCAGGGCCGACGGGAGCCAGGGTGTCTGACCCCTTCACGCGCAGCATGGAACCCGCGTCCGTGTCACGGAAGTCGTGCAGTCCGTAGTCATTACCCACGGTGTATCCGGCGATGTAGTCGCCGGCTTCTTCAGGGCTGATGTTGCGGCAGGTCTTGCCGATCACAATGACGATTTCGCCCTCATAGTTCAACCACTTGCAGCCTTCGGGGCGCACAACAGCGCCCTTGTGGCTGTTGATAGCCGTGATGGGCTTGTGGAAGTAGGTGGGTGCATCAGGGAGCTTGGTCATGAACTCCTTGGTGCGGCTGTCGTAGTTCAGGTGAACAGCAATGATCTTGGTGGGCTCCGAAGGTGGCAGATGTTGCGCATCTTCGATAGCTACACGACGGCCGTCGGCGGCAACAAGGAACTCTCCGTCGCGTACGGTTTGCACCACAGCGCCGTCAAGCAGGATTCGACGATATTCAGTCACGTGAGAGAACCATGTCCTTTGGAAGAGGGAAGCCACCTTCGGGCTTCGGAAAGTAGATGTGAACCTGACCGGTGCCGACCGAGTTCTCGTAGTCTGAGTACATCACACCTTTAGAGGTGTTGGCCTCTTCACCAATGGCGCCAGCCATGGTGAGGTAGTGGCTGAAGTTTGCCTCAGGCTTGAACTTCATAAACTCCGGCATGGTCTCAAGAACTCGCTTGTGATCTCCAGCCTTGAACCATTCGATGCGTTCTTCATCAGCAGCACGTGCTTCAGGAGAAAAGATGTGGCTGGGGTCACTGGCTTCGTGTTTGCGCAGATCACGCAGCTTGTAGAAGGTGTGTGAAAGTGCACCCGAAGCCAAGAGAAGAACCTTGCGGTCTGAGTCACGAATAGCTTCACCGAGGGCACGACCTGCACGCAAGAAGTCTTCGGTGGTTGCTGTCTGGCACACCGAGACGGAAACCCAACGCTTGTCGAGTCCCTTACCGAGGTAGTCCCACAGGTTGACGGTGGCATACATGATGGGCAGGTAGGGGTCGGAAATGGGGGTAATCCATGTTCCGTTCTTTTCGTCATACTTGACCACCGACTCAGCAAGCTCACGGTCACCCTTGAAGGAGTAGGGAATCTGTGACATTCCGCGAGGAAGTTCTTCCGCGGTGTACTTTCCCTCACGGTGGTCGTGTGAGGTAATGACAAACTCAACGGTGGTAGCCCAGTGCGAGTCAAGCACGATAACGGTGTCGTAGTCGAGCTTCTCCATGACGTCCTTGCGCAGCTTTTCGAGGCCAGGAACAAGAGAGATTTCTTTGCCCTCATTGAGCTCAAGGCGAGTCTCCTTGGGGAGCATGATTGTGGGTACGTGCGCAAGAATTGCAGCGCCTACTACTTCGCCCATGGTTATTCCTTCCATCCATTTGGTGAAACTACGGTGTTCTTTACATCTGCATAGAAGTCGAAAGACCATGTGCCGCCATCGCGGCCAATGCCTGACTTCTTGGAACCTCCGAATGGTGCACGCAGGTCACGAACAAAGAAGCAGTTGACCCAGATTGTTCCGGCCACTATCTCGTCAGTGATTTTCTTGGCGTGCTCCTTATTTCCGGAGACTACAACGGCGGCAAGTCCAAACTCTGTGCCGTTGGCTTTCTCAATGACTTCCTCATCGGTGTTGAAGGTCATCATGCACAGCACAGGACCAAAGATTTCGCTCGAGACAATTTCAGAACCGGGGGTTGGGTTCTTCACCAAGGTTGGCTTGAAGAACAGTCCGCCCAACTCTTCGTTGGGTTCACCGCCCCAGACAATCTCTTGGCCTTCAGCCTTGGCGCGATCAACAAATCCCATAACTCGATCAAAATGGACCTGGTGGATTTGTGGGCCAATGTCGGTGTCCTCATCACGAGGGTCGCCCTGTTTAATCTCAGCTGCTTTCTCGCCAAACTTCTTGGCAAATTCGTCAGCGATGTTTTCGTGAACGAAGATGCGTGTTCCAGACAGACACACCTGCCCAGCGTTGTCGTATTGTTCAACGGCAATTTCTGCAGCGAGGTCGAGATCTGCATCTTCGAGAACAATCATGGGGCTCTTGCCACCAAGCTCGAAGGAACAGGGGGTCAAGTTGTCGGCAGCTGCGCGAGCAATGACCTTGGCGGTGGGCACAGAACCGGTGAAGGAGATGCGGTTGATATCAGGGTGAGCAACCAGTGCAGCTCCGGCTTCTTTTCCGTAACCTTGCACAACATTGAAGACGCCGTCGGGAATACCCGCCTGCTTGGTTAGGTCAGCAAAGAATGACGCACTCAGTGGTGTCCACTCGGCTGGCTTGAGCACGACAGTGTCTCCTGCGGCGAGCGCGGGGCCAATCTTCCAGGTTGCCAACATCAAGGGGGCGTTCCAGGGAGTAATCAGTGCTGCTACACCAGAAGGGTCCCAGCTGACATTGTTGGTGTGACCACGAGTTTCGAAGGGTTCGTGGTGTAAATCGTTGAGTGCCCAGTCTGCGAAGAATCGAATGTTCATCGCCACGCGAGGCATGACTCCTCTGCGGTGTGAGCGCAACAAGGAACCATTGTCCATGGTTTCAAGCTGAGAAAGGGTCTCATTGTTTTCTTCTACCAGGTCAGCAAGTTTGTGAAGCAGTACACCGCGGCCTTGGGGGCCGAGCTTGGCCCAAGCGGGAAAAGCTGCGCGTGCTGCTGCAACAGCAGCATCTACTTCTTCCTGTCCTCCGCGCGAGATTTCTCCAAGGAAGGTTCCGTCAATGGGCGAAGTGTTGGTGTAGGTCTGAGCTGAGGAGACGCGCTGACCGCCAATGTAGTGGCGGGTGTCAATCTTGGCACCGGCGACGCTAATTGTGCTCATGGGTCAGGTCCTCACATCATCGTGTTGAAGTAATCATTCGTATACTAATGATTATTACTAGGATATAAAAGTCAAGCAAGGTTAAAGTCTGTTTTTATTGGGAAAGGTGTGCTGATGGCCCGCCCGAGAATCGCCATACTTGCTCGCTTTGCAGAAAACACTTCTGCTACTCGTTATGCCGCCGTTATCACCGCACGACGCCTTGCAGAGGCAGTCTGGGCAGCAGGAGGAGAACCCCTTACCTTCCTCCCCGTCGCAGGCAGCAACTGGGCTGAACGCCTTGTCGGCATTGATGGCGTGCTCATGCCAGGTGGTGCCGATGTCAACCCTCGAAGCTATGGTCAAGAGATTTCTTCAGAGCACGTATATGACGTTGATGACTTAGCTGATGACGTCGATATTTCTTTGGTGAACTATGCCCTCGGCACCGGCATGCCCGTTTTGACTATTTGCCGCGGGACACAGATCACAAATGTTGCACGCGGGGGAACGCTGGTTCAACACATGAGTGAACCCCACCAGCACTACGTTGCTGAGGTCACCATTGAGAAGTATCACTCTGAAATGGGCTTAAGTTCAGCAGTGGTTGAGGCCTCCTGCTATCACCATCAGGTGATAGATCAGCTTGGCGAAGGCATCGAAGTCATTGCTCGTTCAGCACAAGGCGGTGTCGAAGCAATCAAGATTGATGCACCAGGGTGGGCTTTTGGTGTGCAATGGCACCCAGAAGACAACTACGACACCAACAAGCCACAAGCAGAACTGTTTGAACGCTTTGTCAGCGAAGCTGCCAAGTATGGAGCTTCGAGCTAACTACTTCGTTCGAGCTTCGGTGTAGTTCGTCAACATGCGCAGCATGTCTGCGAACTTCGCACGATCTGCGGCAGGAATATTCGAAGAGATTTCAACTTCTTGACGGTTAAGTGCAGGGAACAGGGTCTCCATCAATTGGTGACCCTTCTCCGTCAGATTCACCAAGACCAGGCGGCCGTCAGCGTCACTGCGTGAACGCTCAGCTAAGCCCATCTTCTCTAGAGTCTTGAGAACCCCCGTCAGAGTGGCTTTGGAAATACCGCTTTCCTCTGCGATGTCGCGCGTCTCAGCAGGTTCCCAAATCCAAGTGACCCACAACACCACAAAAGCAGTCCAGCTCAGACCGCTTTCAGCAAGGACATTTCGCTCGAAGTGATTACGCACTGCACTGGCTGCACGAAAGAGGTTAGACATCACAGCCATTGCCTCGAAATCGAGCGTCATGTGACTGAGTCTGCTGGAGATCTGAGACTCAGTCTCAGCCAGAGTGTGACTGCCTGCCATGGGTGCTCTTTTCTTTGGAGGGTGATTCAAGTTTATGTCAGCAAACAAAAGAACTCGCGGAATAACTTGACGAATGAAGGGGACATATTGTTATCCTGAGATTATTCGTATCCGAACAATCTCAACGAGGAGACCTCGATGAAGCCATCGTCGCCCTATAACTTGGCCGATTTAGACCTGTTTTCGCACGGAGCCCCCTGGGTGGCTTTCGAGGAAATCCGCAAGAACACTCCTGCGCACTTCAGCGACGAAGGTGCCGACGGAAGTGGCTTCTGGTCCGCCACTCGCTATCACGACATTGTGAAAGTTCTTCGTGACTCTGAAACCTTCACCAGTGAACGCTTCACCAACTTGGAAGAAGTAACCCCCGAGCAAGAAGAAGCACGTCGATCACTCCTCGAGACCGACGGTGCTCGTCACCGCGCGATGCGTCGACTGATTCAGTTCGAATTCACACCCGCTGCTGTTGCTCGCTACGAAAACTTCCTCCGCGGCCTCACCGCGAGTACCCTCGACAACGCTTTTGCCAAGGGCGAATTCGACTTCGTCGAGGACGTTGCTGCCGACTTCCCCATTCGTGTTCTTGCCAAGATCTTGGACGTGCCCGATGAAGACACTGGTCAGCTCATCGACTGGGGTAACCGCATGGTTGGCTTCTCCGACCCTGAGCACGCAGATGTGCTGATCAATTCCGAGGAATCAGAGAAGTACAAGAACCTTCCCTTCCGCTCCCCCGCCGCCCTTGAGGTATTTGAATACGGTGACGAGCTTCGTCGCCAGCGTCTGGGCAAGAACGGCACCGACCTGGTTTCTGTTCTGGTTAACACAGCGCCTTCTGATGGCATCCCGCTCTCTGACCGTGACTTCCACACCAACTTCTTGCTCTTGGTCGTTGCAGGTAACGAGACCACTCGTCACACCATTACCCACACAATGAACAACCTCATCAATAACCCAGATCAGCTTGCTCTTCTGCAGGAGAACCCAGAGCTCATCCCTTGGGCTGTTGAAGAGTTCCTGCGCTATGCAAGCCCGGTTTACCACTTCCGTCGCACTGCAACCAAAGATGTGGATTTCAACGGCCAGCTCATCAAGAAGGGCGAGAAGATGGTCGCATGGTTTGCATCAGGTAACCGTGATGAGAGTGTCTTCGAAAACCCCAACAAGATGGATGTCACACGTAACCCCAACGAACACGTAACCTTTGGTCGCGGTGGCCCCCACATGTGCTTGGGTAACTCACTGGCTCGTATTGAGCTGCGCGTGATGTTCGAAGACTTGATTAGTCGTGTTGACAAGGCAGAGCGCACTGGAGATGTTGACTTCCTGCGTTCGAACTTCGTGCACGGCATCAAGCGCATGCCCGTCAAGGTCACTCTGCGCTAATAACACTCCCGCCGACGGGGTTCGTCACAACCCCTATTGGCCTCCACAAAGAATGGCTCCCCTCACGGGAGCCATTCTTACACCCGCTGCTACTACTGATTTAGGCTGAACACTATGACTGCTCCCCGCGTACTTGTGATTGTTCATGACATCGATGACAACCTCAATGAGTTTGCTGTTCCTCTAGCCGAAGCAGGGTTATACCTAGAGACTTGGGATGCAGCCAAGGACTTTGAGTCACGCCCTCCACTGGATCAGCTCGCACAGTATTCGGGATTTATCTCCCTGGGTGCGCACAACGGCATCCTGGACGAGGCTGAGGTTGAGTGGATGCCTTATGAGCGCAAGATTGTGGAGTATGCGCTCGAGACTGAAACTCCTTTCTTCGGATTGTGTTTTGGCTCACAACTTCTTGCCTCAGTTGCCGGAGCTGCCTTCAAGCCATCTCCTGTTCCCGAGCTGGGTTGGACCGAGGTTGAGATGAAACCCGAAGCTGCAGCTGACCCAGTCTTTGTTCACATCAAAGATGGGCTCAAAGGATTCCACTTCCACTACGACAGCTATGAACTCCCCGAGTCAGCCACACTGCTGGGAGAGACCAACGGCATCATTGAGGCTTACCGAGTTGGTAGCTCAGCTTGGGCCACACAGTTCCATCTTGAGGTGGGGCTCAACCAACAATTGGCGTGGCTCACGACCTATCGCAAATACTTTGAAAAAGAAGGCATCGACGTTGATGAGCAGATGCGTCTGAGCCACGAAAACTTCTTGGAATATCGCAAGCAAGCTCACCTCACTGCTGCGGCATTTGCCGAGCAGGTCAAAGCGTTTGCCGCTAAATAAGTCCAGCGACGTCCTTCAAGAAGGCATCAATGAGAGCATAGGTGCGCTTTTCGGCAGCTGAGTCCTCTGCAACGGTCTGAGCAAGCATGACCTCTGGGTCCAAACCTGCTTCGCGAACCTTGGCCGTGCCACCCCAATCCAGCCATCCCTTCAATCCTGCAGATTCAAGCTCTGGATGGAATTGCACACCTAGCGTCTTGTTGATTGTGAAGGCTTGCGGTGCTGCAGGATTGCGAGCAATCTCGATGGCCCCGGGTGGCACAGTGAAGCGGTCGTAGTGAAATTGAAACCACGGGCCGTTAGAAACAAGCTCAGGGCGATCGCTCCAAATGTTTGTCCAGCCGACCTCAAACTGCGGAGCACGTCCCACTGTTCCCCCCATGGCCCTGGCAATGAGCTGGCCGCCAAAACAAATACCCAAAACTGGTTTACCCGAGGAAACCGCCTTCTTGACGAGGTCGAGTTCTGGCTCAAGCCAGTTCCCAATGCATTCGTTATCCCAGGCTCCCCAAGGAGCACCGAGAGGAACAATCAGATCAAAGTCATCAAAGTTGGGAAACTCCACGGTGATGTTGGGAGTAGAGAACTTTTCTTCAGGAACCACAAGGAACTCAGTGATCTCAAAGCCGTGATGCACGAGTCGACGACCCACAGGGCCGGTCGGACTGACGTGATCGTGCTGGATAACGAGGGCTTTCACAAGTCGCTCCTTGGGTAGAGAATGAGTCACATAAGAAACAGGCATCAAATATTTTGTAGTTTTCTAGCGAATCGGTACTATTCGTTAGTACCCTAACGATAGCGTTATGACACCAAACTTGCCACAAAGGAGTTGCAATGGTTAACGATCTGACCAAACTTCGAGATGACCTCGGGGAACGCGGAATCGATGTTCTGCGCGTCATGTTCTCAGACGTACTGGGCATTGCCCGATCCAAGGACATCCTGGTCAGCCAACTCGATAAGGCCTGCCACAACGGTCCAGCGTTTAGCCAGGGCGTATGGACCACCACCACGGGTGGTGAATTCCACGAGGCAAACGGTATTGCTAACGACGGGCTCCAAGACTTCTTTACTCAGATTGTTCCCAGCACAATTTCGCCCTTGGCTTGGGAGCCTGGGGTTGCCTACGTCGTCGGGGATGCATTCAATCCCGATGGCAAACCCAACATGATGTCCCCCCGCTCGGTACTACAAAAAGTCATCAATAGTTACAAAGAGCTAGGGCTTCACCCCGTTGTTGGACCAGAGCTCGAGTTCTACATTGCCAACAAAGATGAAGATGGAAACTTTGTTCGCGCGCTGTCACAAACCGGTCAGGTATACACAACCGGAACGTTGGTTGACCCAGATGGGGACTTCCTTCACCTCATGCGCATGCTGGATAACCTCAACATAGGTGCATTTGCGGGTAACCACGAATTCAGCCCTAGTCAGTACGAGGTCAACCTCTGGCACAGCGAAGCGCTTGATGCAGCTGACCGCACCTTCTTCTTCAAAGCTGCCGTGAAGGACATCATTGCTCAACGCGGAAAGCACGCTTCCTTCTTGGGTAAGCCTTGGAGTGACGAGGGTGGTTCAGGTTTCCACCTGCACTTCTCGGTAACCGATGCTGACGGCATCAACAAGATGCACGACGGCCGTGGAAACCTTTCTGCTGCTGCCAAGATGCTTATTGCGGGAATAACCAAGCACGCTAACGCATTGACAGCTTTCACTAACCCCACCGTCAACGCATTCAAGCGACTTGGCCCTGACACTCTTGCCCCCTACCGCTCCAACTGGGGTTACGACAACCGTTCGTGCATGGTTCGCGTTCCACCAGAGCGTGGACAAGGAACACGTCTTGAGATTCGCGTGGGCGATGGCGCAGCGAACCCCTACCTTGTTATCGCAGCTATCCTGGCGGCAGGTCTCGACGGCATCGTCAATGAACTCGAATGCCCACCAGATGCAGTTGGTATGGCTTATGACAATGAGGGTGCGGAAGTTCTTCCAGAAACGTTTGGACAGGCCCTGGACTCTCTTGAGAAAGATGATGCTCTTCGCACCCAGATGTCTGAGGAACTCATCAACGTCTTCATGGTTCTTAAGCGTGATGAAATTGCACGCTACGAAGCTGCAGTTCCCGATCCCAGTACCCGTGAAGTTACGGACTGGGAGATTACGGAATACGCTGCGTGTTACTAGACACCTGCTTCTCTCCCAGCAGAGAGATATAAGTAGATCCCCCGGTGCTTCCACCGGGGGATCTACTTATCTGTTGAGACGAACAGAAATACTAAATGCTGGGATTTGAGCCGAGGTCGGCAACGAGAGTTCCACCGTTGAAGGTGGTGCCCACCTCGCGGAAGTAACCGCCCAGGATCTTCTCTACGGGAAGAATCGAGCCAAGCTCATCCCACTGTGAGTCTCCAAGTGTGAGCTCTGCGGTTCCGCCCCAGGCTTGACCGAGGTCGAGGTCCACGCCACCCATGGTGATGAGCTGGTCGAGTGAGTTACCAGCGCCGGGGGTAATCGATGGGACCCATCGGTTGTGAAGCATCTTGTGGCCGTTGACAAAGCCGTTGCTTTCGACCGGTCCAGTGAGGGTCACCTTCGCAGTTGCCAGGCGGTGGTCGTAGGCGGCGAGGCTGGCACCAAACTGTGCGCCGGCCTCGAGACGAGGTGTTGCCTTACCGCGGTTGTAGACACGGGTGGAATGCATGGAACCAAGCTTCTTGGGGTAGCCTTGGAACCAACCACGTGCCATAGCGAAGTCTTTGGTGACCCAGATTGCTACACAGCGGCTGTAGGTAACGCCTTCGTATTTGCAGCGGACAACCACGAAGGTCTCCATGTACTGCGAACGGTCAGGATCAAGAAGTTCTTCAAAATCATCAGAGCAGGACTGCCAGTCTGCCCAAATGAGGGCAACAGCACCTGGCTCTTCATCTGCAAGCTCGAGCTCGGGAGGAAGAATGGCACGCACATTGGCAGGATCGGTCACATACTCGACAGTGAGCAGTGTGCCGGAATAGTGCCATGGCATCTCGGGAATGATGGCGCTTTTCCCCGTGGGGGTCTTTGGCGCAAGAAAGCCTTTGAGTTCAGTCATAGGAAAAGAATATATGGTCATTCGTATCCAAACAAACCTTTTTGACAAAGATAACTTTTCGGCCAAAAGCGCCTTTTTGGCTTGACGTGGGGGACAAATGTTGGGAAAGTTAGAAAATCGTTTTTATCCGAACGATTTATATATCTGAACTCAATGAGGAGATCAATGATGTCAACCGCGCAAACGGCTGAAGACACCTCTCTTAAAAAAGGACGCCTTGGCGTCATAGGAATTGTCTTCTTCGTCGTCGCAGCTTCCGCGCCCCTTGTGGGCATGACAGGTGCTGTACCTGTCGCCATGCTCGCCGGTAACGGCGCAGCCGCCCCAGGAGCGTACCTCGCAGTAGGTATCGTTCTTTTATTGTTCAGCGTTGGTTACACCGCCATGGCGCACAAAGTCACCAACACTGGTGCCTTCTTCGCTTACGTCGGTCGTGGTTTGGGCGTCAAGGCTGGTGTTGCTTCGGCATTCATCTCCATCGTGGGATACATCACCATCCAGCTAGCTATCTATGGCTTCTTTGGTGCGATTCTCTCTGGCCAGATGGCAGCAATTGGTATCGACCTACCTTGGTACGTCTGGAGCATCTTTGCCTGGGTACTTGTCACGGCTCTGTCCCTGTTGAGCGTTGATGTGGGTGCCAAGGTTCTGGGAACACTCATGATCCTCGAACTCCTCTCTCTTATCATCACCGGAGTTGCCATTTTGGCTAATGGTGGCCCTGAAGGCTGGAACCTTGCAGCATCGTTCTCACCTGATCAGATTTTCGCTGGTGGATTCGCTGGCGGTGCTGGTATCGCAATCGCGTTCGCTTTTGCGTCCTTCATTGGTTTCGAAGCCACAGCCATCTACGGTGAAGAATCAATCAACCCCAAGAGAACAGTGCGTCGGGCAACCTACTGGGCAGTCGGAATCATCACCGCTGTGTTTGCAATCGTCTCCTTTGCCATGGTGACCGGTATGGGTGCCAACGCAATCTACGACGAGGTCATCGCTCGTTCCTCTATTGAGGGAGTGCCACTTGCAGATCCTGCTGCCGTGCTGTTCTCACTCGCAGACCAATACGTAGGTGGCTGGATGGTTACAGTTATGAGCTGGTTGGTTGTTTCCAGCCTCTTCGCTGGACTGCTTGCATTCCAGAACGCAACCGGTCGTTACTTCTTCGCAATGGGACGCGGTGGTGTTCTGCCACAACGCTTTGGAACTACCAACAAAGCTGGTGCTCCACAAGCTGGCGTTATCCTCACCTCAATCATTGCGCTCGTCGTAATCGTTCTCTTCGCAATCGGAAACCTTGACCCTGTACTCAACCTTTTCTTCTGGATGAGCGCAATTACTGCAATTGCAATCATTCTGGTTGAAATCCTTGTGAGCATCGCGGTCATCGCTTACTTTGCTAAGAACGAAGGCGCTAACCTCTGGCAGGGCAAGATTGCTCCTGCGCTCGCGCTGATTTTCCTTGTGGTGGGTGAATACCTCTTGATGAGCCGCTTCAACCTACTTGCAGGAACAGCAGCTGAAGGGGTTGACCCATCACTTCCAGAAAGCGCGTGGGCACTGAGCCCATTCGGCTGGTTCCTCGTTCTGACACCTTTCATTGCTGGAATCATCGGCTTCATCGTCGCTGCAATTCAGGGCAAGGAAAAGGCTGCGCTGACCGAGGACATTCTGTCCTAATAACCAAATAAAGAATGGGGCCCTCATCCACAGTGGATGAGGGCCCCATTACTTAAGGGTGATTTGAAACCTAGTTACAGGTGCAACGGTCAGCCTGGGCTACGCCTTCCAGCGCTTCCTCGATGTGCTCGCCGCAACCGGTCCAGGTGGTCTTGCCGCATGAACCGCATTTGGCTGGACTACACATGTTTACCTCCGAATAAGCAGTGACCATATGGCCACACTTTGTATACCCCCTAGGGTATCTAATTTCTGGCGTTTCTGCCAGCCCCAGAATACCCGTAGAGGCTGAAAAAATTGTCTGAACCTTGGATGAATTTGTTACATAGGTTTTACTTCCGGTCTAGGAAGAAAAGGGAAAACAGGTTTACCCTAAAGCTATGGGGACATACACATTAGAAGAACTCAACGCCAGCAACATCGTTGCTGCCAACTCCTTGACGCTCAAGCGAGGTCAGGAACAGTTCCTCGCTCCCCCGTCGTATTCCATCTCTGAGTCGTATGTGAATCCCACAACAGCCTGGCCCCGCGTCATTAAAGACGGTGACACCGTCGTTGGTTTCGTGCGCGGAAACTTCGATCCGGACAACGTCCAACCAGAATTACGCAGTTGCTTGTGGCGCATCCACGTTGCTGCTGACTACCAGGGCAAGGGTGTGGGAAAGTTTGCTGTCGCCGCGCTGGTTGACGAAGCCAAAGCTCGCGGAGCCAAGAGCCTGACCGTGCTGTGGGAGCGCGGTGTTGACAGCCCTGAAGAGTTCTTCCACCGCGTAGGTTTCTCTGACGTTGGAACCACCCAATACGGTGAAACCATCGGAGAGATTAAGTTCTAAGCCCACATGAAAGAACCCCCGGCTGTGCCGGGGGTTCTTTCATGCTCAGATTTAGCGCATGCGCACAGACAAGCAGGTGACGCAGCCTTCAAGTTTTTCGAACTCAGAGATATCGACTGTGATGACACGGTAACCAAGTTCACGGAAGAGCTCCGCGGACTTCGGTGCTGAAGATGACATCAACACTGTGTCGGGTGCCAAGACCACAACTGCAGTGCCGTGTGCTTCAGGCACGGGAAGGAAGCGGTCAAAGACACGGGGGTCATCTACGAGTGGTGGGTAACCGATGACAGTGCCATCCGGCAACGCAGTCACGGCTGTCTTGAGGTGCAGTGCTTTGGTGACAGGAACAGCTACAACGGTGTAACCCTGCTGGGCTGCAATGGCACGAAGCTGGCGAATACCTTCTCCATTTGTACGACCACCACGTCCCACATAAACAGTCTTACCAACCTTGAGAACATCGCCACCATCGAGAGCACCTGGGCTGACAATGCGTTCTATCTTGACGCCCAGCTCGTTAAGAGTTGCTTCTGTGCCAATAATTTCTGGCTTGCGGCTATCGGCTCCAGGGTTAGTGAGAACGGCAATCTTGCCCAGCATCACCACAGTGTCTTCGATGAAGACACTGTCCGCTAGGTCATCACGTGGTTCAACCTCAATGGTGAGCCAGCCTGCAGCGTTCAGCGCTGCAACATAGCCATCCCACTGATCATTCGCCAGATCAACATCAACCTTTTTGCGTTTGATGTGTGTGATGAGACCCTCTGCAAGGTTTGCAGCTGGCGCACGAACCAGCGCAACTTTTGTGGGCTGGTCACTCTTGGTGCGAGCAAGAACTGCACGCCAAATTGCGGTACCTGCGGTTACCGAGGCAACCGAACCTGCGATGAGGAAGATGAGGTTGTCGTTCAACAGTGAACCGTAGACAACTGCAACCACTTCAGGGCTCATGCCCACACCCTGAATACCAACCTGAATGAACATGCCCGTAATGGCAGCAATTGCAGAGGCAACCAGTCCAACGACCCAGGAGTAACGACGCTTCGCGAGGAAACCCAATAAGCCGGCCAATGCGATGAGGAAGAACAGGATGGTGCTGGCAGTGAAGAAGAAAGCTCCCGCCTGCCACATGATGTTTTCATCAAGACCCTTGCCGATGAAAAATGCCAAGACGGTGACATCTTGAGCAATGAAGGCTACAGCGAGCGCTGATAATCCGGCGGCAAGAAGGCGACGTGGAGTAAACATAAGCATGGTGTCCTTTAGTGGAAGAAGTGGCGTTCGCCGGTGAAGTACATCGTAACCCCTGCCTTCTGGGCAGCAGCGATGACTTCTTCATCACGAACTGACCCACCCGGCTGAACTACTGCTTTAATGCCGGCTGCCAAGAGAACCTGGAGACCATCAGCAAAGGGGAAGAAGGCGTCGGAGGCAGCGACAGAACCTGCTGCACGGTCACCTGCGCGATTGACCGCGAGGTGGCACGAGTCAACCCGGTTGACTTGCCCCATACCTACGCCAACAGATGCGCCGTTGTGTGCAAGCAGGATGGCGTTGGACTTGACCGAACGACATGCTTTCCATGCAAACTCAAGATCGACCAAGGTATCGGGGTCTGCGGGTTCACCGGAGACCAGCTGCCAATTTGTCAGAAGTGCGCCGAGCTTGGCATCGCCGTCGAAGAGGTCAGCGTCCTGCACAAGGAAGCCCCCAGATATTTGGCGGACCTCTTGAGGCTCACGGCCGAAGTTTTCTGGCAGTTGCAACAGGCGCAGGTTCTTCTTTGTCTTGAGTAGAGTGAGCGCGTCTGGTTCAAAGCCGGGAGCGACAAGTACCTCCGTGAACACTTCACTGACCTGCTCAGCCATCTTGAGAGTGACAGGACGGTTTGCCGCGATAACGCCACCAAATGCAGAGACGGGATCACACTCGTGTGCCAAGCGGTGAGCAGAAGCAATCTGATCCACAGCCTTGTCACGACCGACAGCAATACCGCAAGGGTTTGCGTGCTTGATGATGGCCACTGCAGGGTTGATGAAGTCATAGGCTGCACGCACCGCAGCATCAGCGTCCACGAAATTGTTGTAGGACATTTCTTTACCGCCGAGCAGCGTCGACTGTGCGATGCCGTGGCCGCCCTGCTCTAGGTACAGAGCAGCTTCTTGGTGAGAGTTCTCACCATAACGCAGGATTGATCCGCGCTGTGCTGACACAGTAAAGTTTTCTGGGAACTTCTCATCGCGAACAAACCACGCAGACACTGCAGCGTCATAGGCAGCGGTGTGTGCAAAAGCTTCAGCCGCCAGTGAGCGTCGCTGTTCAAGTGTGGTTCCACCCGTTGCCAATGCTTCGATGATTTCTCCATACCGAGCAGGTGAGACCACGATTGCAACATTGGGGTGGTTCTTCGCCGAAGCACGAACCATTGCAGGTCCGCCAATATCAATCTGTTCAATCACATCAGCGTCTTCAGCACCGGATGCAACAGTCTCGCGGAAGGGATAGAGGTTCACAACCACAAGATCAAATGCAGCGATTCCTAGTTCGTCGAGTTGTTCAGCGTGAGACTGAAGGCGAAGGTCAGCAAGGATGCCGGCGTGAACCGAAGGGTGCAAGGTCTTGACTCGGCCATCGAGCGATTCTGGGAAGCCGGTTACTTCACTGACGTCTTTGACCGCATGACCGGCATCGCGGATGGTTTGTGCCGTTGAACCGGTGGAGACAAGCTCAACACCTACTGCACTCAGTGCACCTGCAAGTTCAAGCAACCCAGTTTTGTCGCTGACTGATATCAGGGCACGACGAACGGGGACAACATCGCGGTGTGTGTACAGGTTGGGACCGTGGGAAGGACCGCTCATCAGCGTGCTAACTCCTGAAGGTTGATGTTTTCGGTGGCAATGTTTTTCACGGTGCGAACAATGAGTTCTCGTTCCACCGCTTTGATACGTTCATGTAATGAATCTTCAGTGTCATCAGCTTTGATATCCACCTGAACTTGCTCAATAACTGGACCTGTGTCGACACCTTCATCCACAATGTGCACAGTAGCGCCGGTAACTGTTGCCCCATCAGCCAGTGCATCACGCACTGCATGCGCTCCTGGATACAAGGGTAGAAGGGCTGGATGCATGTTGATCAGTTGGGGCGAGAACAGCCCCACAAATCCCGCGGGAAGGATTCGCATAAATCCAGCGCACACAACCAAATCTGGTTGATGCTCAGAAATGGCTGCGGCGAGAGCTTGTCCCCATGCTTCGCGATTTGCGTATTCTTGCGGAGCAACAACAAAGGTGGGCACACCAAACTCAACAGCGTGAGCTAAACCGCTTGCAGCATTATCGGCCCCAACTGCAACAATCTCAGCAGGGTAAGAGTCGTCGCTTGCGGCATCAAGAAGAGCACGCAAATTAGAACCTGACCCCGAGATCAGGACGACGAGTTTCAGCACAGGTTAAGCCTACCGGCTAGAAATAGAGCGAAATTCGGGCCTCTTACTTTTGCTTTGCTGTCGAAACACCCGAACGCGCATACATTCCAAGTGCGGCGGCGATAAGGAACTCGAGTGCAGCAATACCGCCAGTGCGCAATGCATTTGGTCCCACATCTGCCAATCGACCCGGACCGGCAGCACCACCACTGGCCCATGCCAACAAACCGATGAGGATTCCTGCAACGAGCGCGATACCCAGCACGGTTAGTGAAATCCAGCGGAACGACACCTCCGTGCCGAGAGCTCGCAGTAATGCTGGTCGAATAAACCACGCCGCTAGGAATGCAGCCAGCAACGGAACCAAAAGCCCGAGGAATCCAAAGGCTAAATCATTGGTGGGCATAGCTCCCAGAATGGGCAAAGCGGGAACAAGACCCAGATCTGTTCCAACTGGAGAAACAGAGGAACCGGTGCCGAGAGCGAAGCCGGTGCCAATGAACCACGAGACTACCCACATCACAAAGTTGGGCATAAACATCAATTGGGCTGCCGTAAGGATGAGGCTTCCGCCACCGCCTCCTTGCAAGCCTTCATAAATGCCCAAAATGCTGGCGAAGTTCGCGATGATCAATACAGATAGCGCAACTGCTGAGGCGCCAATGACGAGTGCGGCCGTCATCAGACCTCCGCGCAATGAAGCTGAAAGCACGGCTTTGACTTGTGAAGAAAGCCCGGTTGCCCAACCCACCACTTTTTGTTGCACGCGCTCAGCACGGCCTCCCGAGTGACCGACTTCTCCTCGAGCGCCAATGAAAACTCCCAAAGCGAAGATAGCTGTGGGGAAAGAGACTGCCATCCACATCACTGGAGTGGCATTGACGTGAACAGCAGAGAGGGCGATGAGGATTGTGAAGAAGCCGAAGGTTGCCACCGCTGAGAGCGGCCCCACAAAGCGAGCTCCTGATTCAAAAGACTTTCGACCCAGTCGAACGCCAAGCAGGATGGTGAGCAAAGAAAAACTCAGTGGTGCAATGGAGATGAGGAAGGGCTTGTCGCCACCTGGAAGGTTAACTGCAGCAGCCAGAGCTGGGTCCAAGGTCATTTTCAGATCGACACCGTGACCGACCAGCCAAATATCTGCGGACGCGCGATAAAACACATCCCAGCTCACACCGGAATCAAATTGCACTGCCCACATCAAACTCAGCGGAACGAGCGAGATGCCGACCCCAATAGCTAGCGCAATGAATGCCTCGAGGGCAGCAAGCAGAGCAATGAGGGTGCGGTTCACCTCTTGATGCTATGACTTTTTAGCAGCAGGCTTCTTCGCGACAGGCTTCTTTGCAGGAGCTTTCTTCGTAACAGGCTTTGCAGTGGTGGCTTTCTTCGCAGCAGGCTTTGCCGAAGTTGTCGCCTGTGCAGCAGGCTTCTTCGCGGGAGCTTTCTTCGCAGCAGGCTTTGCAGCTGAGGGAGCAGGTGCTACCGGAGCTGCGGGAGCTGCCGCTGCTGCCGCAACAACGAGCTTGCCGTTGGTGCGTTGCAGGACCTCATATACAAAGAGGAGAACCAGTATGAGCAGGGTGTTCCAGATGACCATCGGAACGGTTACGGGCTGCTGAAGAGCAACAATCCATGCAACGACGCCGATAATCACAACACGTGCGAGAACGCGGTACTTGTTCAGCACGGGGCTCACTTCAGCGAAAGTTTTGTTCTGAGGGTCAACTGCCTTGCGAACGATGTCAATCTGCTTGTTGGAGAAAGCGCGAAGCTTGGCAGCGGACTCTGAGGATCCAAAAGCCCATGCTGCAATTGCGGCGAAAATTGCTGCAACGCCCAAGGCAGCAACAACATTGACGACGTAAGAGGTCACGGCGTCGTAGATCACTCCGACTGCTCCAGAAATAGCCGGGTCAATAACAGTGGACGCCACGATACGACCAGTTCCGAAAAGGAAGCCCATGAAACCCATCACCAGAGCAAAGACAATGCTGGTGGCCATGATCGCACGTTGACGATTACGCGCTGCGAAAATTCCGACGGCGAACATCGCAGCCACAATCCATGGCAGCCAGGTTCCTACACCCACGCCAACCTGGTAAATCACACGAGCGAGTGCTAGCTCAGGAATCTTGCCGATGGTAATGGACTTGTCGACCTCAGGGATGGCGTTAGCAAAGCCAACACCTTGTTTCACGAGAGCAGCCTTGATATCGACAATGATGGGCTTGAGCGGAAGAGTAAGGGTTCCATCATTGGAAAGCTGAATCATCGAGTTGGGGTCACCTGAGAGCAGGGCAACAGCTTGTTCCTGGGTGAGTGTCAGAGTCTTGGTCCAGGCCTGTTGGAAAGCATCTGATTCAACAGCCTTAGTTACAACATCGGTAATCAGTGCATCAACACCACTTGCAACCGGAGTGCTCAGCATCTCTAGGGCCTTCTGTGCAGGCTCTGGAAGGTTGAGCGCCTGAGCCAGTCCCGTGAAAAGCGAATCGGTCAGTTTTGGAATGTCAACGTTTTCCTTGACAACACCCGTGATTTCATCGATGACTACTTGCTGAACTTCGGGGTTAGATGCCAATGGAGAAAGCGTGCTGACGAAGCGCTCGGTGTTAGTCACTTCACTAGTTGCCCAGTGGCTGACGATGGCAACGGGTGTCAACACCATTGCGACGATAATCAGAATGCTCGAGAGCCAGGCGCGTCCAGCACTCTTCTTTACAGCTTCAGCCACAGTTTTCCCCTTTGAAGAAAGTCTTAGTCGTTCAAGTCTGCCACCGACAAATGGTTTAACCCAACCCATTTGGACTCAGCGGGGAAAAACACATGGCGCCCACCCAAAGGTGAGCGCCATGTGCATGATGGTTCAGTTAGAGGTTTTGCATGATTTCACGCATCAGACGTGCAGCCTCGGAAGGAGTCTTTCCTACCTTGACACCAGCAGCCTCGAGGGCTTCCTTCTTTGCCTGAGCAGTTCCAGCAGAGCCAGAAACGATTGCTCCAGCGTGACCCATGGTCTTACCTTCGGGAGCGGTGAAGCCAGCAACATAGCCAACTACAGGCTTAGTTACATTCGCCTTAATGAAGTCTGCGGCACGCTCTTCAGCGTCACCACCGATTTCACCAATCATGACGATGGCCTTGGTCTCTGGATCGGCCTCGAATGCAGCGAGTGCATCGATGTGGGTGGTGCCGATGATGGGGTCTCCACCAATACCGATAGCGGTTGAGAATCCGAGATCGCGCAGTTCGAACATCATCTGGTAGGTCAGGGTTCCAGACTTGGAAACCAGACCGATGGGGCCCTTGCCGGTGATGTTCGCTGGAGTAATTCCTACGAGTGCTTCACCTGGGGTGATGATGCCGGGGCAGTTGGGGCCAATGATGCGGGTCTTGCCGCCCTTTTCCTTGGCATATGCCCAGAACTCTGCAGAGTCCTGAACGGGGATGCCCTCAGTAATGACAACGAGCAGGGGAATCTCTGCGTCGATAGCTTCGATCACTGCATCCTTGGAGAATGCAGGAGGAACGAATGCGATTGAGACATCTGCGCCGGTGGCAGCCATTGCTTCAGCAACAGTTGCAAAGACGGGGAGCTCAACATCACCGTGAGTAACAGTGGTGCCCGCCTTGCGAGCGTTTACACCACCAACTACCTGGGTTCCCGCAGCGAGCATGCGGGCGGTGTGCTTGGAGCCTTCACCACCGGTGATGCCCTGCACGATGACTTTGGAGTCTTTGTTCAGAAAGATTGACATTTCTTATCCTTGAGTTTTCGTGAGGGCTTAGCGGGCAGCGAGTTCAGCGGCCTTGTCGGCGCCGTCATCCATGCTGTCTGCGAGGGTTACGAGTGGGTGGTTAGCCTCGGCGAGGATACGACGACCCTCGTCGACGTTGTTGCCGTCAAGGCGAACAACGAGAGGCTTGTTAGCAGCGGAACCAAGGGTTGCCAGTGCCTGGACGATACCGTTCGCCACAGCGTCACAGGCGGTGATACCACCGAAGACGTTGACGAAAACGCTCTTGACCTGGGCGTCACCGAGGATCACGTCGAGACCAGCCGCCATCACTTCAGCAGAAGCTCCACCACCGATGTCGAGGAAGTTCGCGGGCTTGACACCACCGTGGTTTTCACCAGCGTAGGCAACAACGTCGAGGGTGCTCATGACGAGACCCGCACCGTTACCGATGATGCCCACCTCTCCATCAAGCTTGACGTAGTTGAGGTCTGCTGCCTTCGCCTTTGCCTCAAGAGGGTCAGCAGCTGCCTTGTCTTCAAGGGCTGCGTGGTTCTCGTGACGGAACTCTGCATTCTCATCTAGCGAGACCTTACCGTCGAGAGCAATGATGTCGCCTTCTTCGGTGAGAACCAGTGGGTTCACCTCAACGAGGGTAGCGTCTTCACCGGTGTAGACCTCATAGAGCTTGACGAAGACAGGAGCAACCTTGTCCACAAGCTCTGCTGGGAACTTTGCTGCCACAGCAATCTTCTTAGCTTCCTCGAGGTCGATGCCCTTGATGGGGTTTACTTCGATGCGAGCAAGAGCTTCAGGGCGCTCAACAGCGAGCTGCTCAATCTCCATGCCGCCTTCGTAGGAGGTGAGGGAAAGGTAGGAGCGGTTTGCGCGGTCAAGCAGCACGGAGAAATAGAACTCCTGAGCGATGCGAGCACCTGCTGCGACCATGACGCGCTTGACGACGTGTCCCTTGATGTCGAGTCCAAGAATGGCCTTGGCTGCTTCTTCAGCTTCCTCAGGGGTCTTGGCAACCTTGACGCCACCAGCCTTACCGCGGCCACCGACCTTAACCTGAGCTTTGACGACAACTACGCCACCGAGCTTTTCAGCTGCAGCACGTGCTTCAGCAGGGGTGTCTGCGATGATGCCCGCCAGTACGGGAACGTCATAACTCTCGAACAGGTCCCTGGCTTGGTATTCGTATAAATCCACGTGATTCCCAATCCGCATTGAGCGATAAATTGTCAGCAGCGATAGGACCGCCACTGGCGAAAGTTAAAAGTAACTTGATATCAAGATAAATTGACCAGTTCGACTTTACCCCTTTTTTCAGCCAATTACACCCCTGAACAAGGTTTGGCTCACCTAACTAGATACCAAAGACTCAAACTGCCAAGCTGGTGTCATGGCTGAACCAACTCTTGAACACGGATTTGAACCTCACGACGCTGCATCCAACAGCAAACTGAACTGGCTTCGAGCCGGAGTTCTCGGCGCAAACGATGGCATTGTCTCCATTGCTGCACTGGTTGTTGGTGTTGCGGCCGCCACCAGCGATCCCGCAGTGATTTTCCTTACCGGTATTGCTGCCCTTGCTGCCGGAGCTATCTCGATGGCGTTGGGAGAATATGTTTCTGTTTCTAGCCAACGAGATTCTGAGAAGGCGTGGGTCAATAAGGAACGCCGTGAACTGGAAATGTTCCCCGAGGAAGAACTCGAAGAACTCGTTGCGCTCTATGAGGCCAAGGGCCTCAAGCCAGAGACAGCTCGTCAGGTTGCTGTTGAAATGACCGAGGTGGATGCTCTCAAGACCCACCTCGACGTTGAGCTGGGAATTGACCAAGACGAACTCACTAACCCGCTCCACGCGGCTATTTCTTCTGCGATTGCATTCACCGTTGGAGCCCTTCTTCCGCTGTTAGCTGTCTTACTCACCCCAGAGCCTTTCAAGATTGCCGCTACAGTGGCAGCGTCTCTCTTGGCGCTGGCACTGACCGGCGGAATTGGTGCCTACATCGGAGGCGCACCTGTTCCTCGCGCAATTCTGCGCGTGACTATCGGTGGGGCGCTTGCACTTGCAGTGACCTACTTCATCGGTTCGCTTTTAGGCGGTGGCGCAGCAATCTAAGTTTGCGCTCTCCTTATAGTTTTTCGATTGGCGCAATCTTGATCAGGAGCTTCTTTGCTCCAGCAGTATCAAACTTCACGTGAGCAACACTCTTGGCACCTTCACCTGTTACCTGGTTGACCGTTCCTTCACCAAAGTCGGCGTGAGAAATACGGTCGCCAGCGACAAGAACGAGGTTGCCGTTGTCACGAATCTTGTTCGTGACCCGATTAGCCCATTCGGTCTTTGGTTTAGGGGCAGCCTCGAGAGAGTTCCAGCCACCTTCGGTAGAGCCCCAACCACCAAGCTCACTCGAACCAAAGCCGCCGTCATAGCGTGAACCTCGAGCATTGAGTGCTCGTGATTGATAACCGTCACGCCCGTTCACTGTTCCAGGTGACTGGCGCCATTCAATGAGCTCTGAGGGAATCTCCTGCAGATAGCGAGAGGGCATAGCGACATTGGTCTGACCAAATTGTGCTCGACTCATCGCCAAAGACAGGAACAGCTTCTTGCGCGCACGTGTGATTCCCACATAGAACAAGCGACGTTCTTCGGCAGGTCCACCAGGTTCCCCGGAGGACATCCGGTGAGGGAGGAGTTCTTCTTCAACACCTGTAATAAATACAGCGTTGTATTCCAAACCTTTTGCGGTGTGCAAGGTCATGAGCGAGACGGTGCCACTGGCATCGTCGAGCTCGTCTGCGGCGGCCACGAGAGAAACCTCGGTCAAGAAATCAACGAGCGTACCGCCGGGGTTGTTCTTATCGAACTCTTTGGTCACCGCCAAGAGTTCTTCGACGTTCTCTGCCCGTGCTTCATCTTGAGGATCACGAGTTGCTCTGAGTAAATCCACATATCCGGTTTCTTCCAGAATCCGTGTGAGGACGTCAGCAACGGGTGAAGATTCGGCCAGCGAGGTTGCTTCATCAATGAGGCCCGAGAGTTTGGCAATTGCTCCGGAGACCTTGGGGCCAAGACCGAGGGAGTCTGCAGAGCGCAATGCGTCGCGCAAGGTGATCTGGTTGGTGTCGGCGTAGTTCTGCAGACCTGTTTCGGTGGCAGGACCAATTCCGCGCTTGGGAACATTGAGAATACGGCGAACAGCAAGCGAATCAGCTGGGTTCGCCACAGCAACTAAGTACGCCAAGATGTCTTTGATCTCTGCACGTTCATAGAACTTCGTGCCGCCCAAGATTCGGTAGGGAAGAGCTGAGCGGATAAAGATTTCTTCCAGCGCACGCGTTTGAGAGTTCGTTCGGTAGAAAACCGCTATCTCGTTGTAGCCCATTCCCTGCGCGTGGAGGGCACTAATTTCATCCACGACAAACTGGGCCTCATCGTGTGCTGAGTAACCAGTGAATCCAACAATGAGATCGCCATCACCCACATCGGTCCACAGCTTTTTATCCTTGCGATCAAAGTTGTTGGAAATGACCGCATTAGCTGCAGAAAGAATGGTCTGTGTTGACCGATAGTTTTGCTCCAGCATGACCACGTGGGCGCCAGGGAAATCACGTTCGAACTCAGTAATGTTGCGCATATCTGCGCCACGGAAAGCGTAAATGGACTGATCGGAATCACCCACCACCGTCAGTGAAGCGCCAGGAAGACCATCTGCTGTTTCTCGAGTGAGCTCGTGAATGAGTGCATATTGTGCGTGGTTGGTGTCCTGATACTCGTCAACCAGGATGTGCCTAAATTGTTTGCGATAGTGATCTGCAACATGTGGGAATGCCCGAAATAAGAACACCGTCTGGGCAATGAGGTCATCAAAGTCAAAGGCATTGGCTGCCTGGAGTGCGCGGGTATACCCGCGGAAGATTTCGAGGAACTTCACCTCGGTTGGATCATTGAGATTTGCATTACGGGAGTAGCTGTCAACATCAGAGAGCTCATTTTTGAGTCGAGAAATCTTTCCGGCAACACCTGAAACAGAAAGTCCGTAGGTATCTGCTTCATACTCCTTGATAAGTCGTTTGATCAGGGTACGTGAGTCATGTGAGTCATAGATGGTGAACGCTTTGGTGAAACCGAAGTTCTCCGCCTCACGTCGCAGTATGCGAACACAGGACGAGTGGAAGGTTGAAATCCACATCCCTTCGGTCGCCGCACCCAGCATTTTTTCTGCACGTTCGCGCATTTCTGCGGCAGCTTTGTTGGTGAAGGTGATGGCCAAGATATTGCTGGGCCACGCTTCCCGATTACTAATCAGGGAAGCAATACGTCGGGTGAGGACACTGGTTTTTCCCGAACCTGCTCCGGCAACAATAAGTAAGGCGGGGCCACGGTATTCCACCGCTTCACGCTGCTGGGGATTAAGCCCATCCAGTAAAGGGTTGGGCGATGAAAGCTCACTCATTGCGCCTTAAGTCTATGGGCGCGTACGGACAGCCAAGTCAGGGAAGTCACTGAACACCCCATCAACGCCCAGCGACCATAACAACTCAAAGAACTCTTCCCAGTTACCCGGTTCATGATCTGCGCCATCGGTGCGAAATTCTTCAGGAAGAAAGACATTCTCTATACGCAATGACCACACCCAGACTGTCAAACCACGCTGATGTGCACTTTCAACAATTCTGCGTCCTTGCTCAACATCTAATGTGGAATCTCTTCCCATGAGCAGACTCCAGGCGAGGGCCACACCGTCAAGTTTCTCCGCGAATATATCTAGGCCAGCATCTGAAAGTTCATCATGGTTCGAAATAGAAGGGACTCCTTCTGAGAGCGCCCACTGCACTTCATCGAAAGCGGTGTAACCAAAATCCATGATGTAGACATGTCTGGCGCCCACGCCATTGTCTTTGCAGCGCATCACAACACTCTTCTCGAAGCTTTCAATGAAGATTCGGGGGTCGTTTAAGTGCCAGCCTGCAAGAAATAAATCTTGAGCAATGAGGTCCTCAAAAGCAAAACCCTGCTGTGCAAAATAGGTGGGGTGCTTAATCTCTACGACGAGCGTGAGCTTTCGAGGTGCCTGGTCTGCAATCTCTAACAGATCAATGAAACGGAGCATGGCATATTCGCCATTCTCTAGAGCATTTTGTGGCCGCAACTGGGGCACACGTTCGATGCAGCGCAAAGTGGAAAGCTCAGCCCAGGTGAAATCCTCGGTGAACCAACCTGTGAGCTCTTCCCCATCTACAACTTTTGTAGTGAGGAGGTGGGCAAACTCTGGTCTGCTTGCCACATCTGTGGTACCTGAGATTTCATTCTCGTGCCGGATGACAAGGACTCCGTCTCGGGAAATCACGAGATCAGGCTCAATTGCGTCAGCGCCTTGTTCAATTGCGGTGAGGTAGGCCTTCCGAGTGTGCTCAGGATGGTAGCCACTTGCACCGCGATGGGCAATGACGAGAGGTGAAGTCATGTTTCAAGAATGGCAGAGTGCATGGATAAACATGCTGATTATTCACTAGGAATACATTTACCTCTTGGCTTGAGGATGCTCGGTGTGATCACATCTGCCCTAGACAGTTGAAAACACAGCTAATTCTCGGAAAACTCACTACCCACACTCGGTATCGTGGAGGTAGCGCTTCACAGCGCCCAACTCCTCGAAAGGATGAACAACCGTCATGGCTGTTAACAACCCTGCTTTTACTGGCAACAAGGCGTTCTCCCCGAACGCAACTGCCGAAGAGCTCCAAGCACTCTACGACGCACCATCAGCTAACCGTGCGCCAGAGCCTGCTCTCACCTATGAAGCAACAATTGCGAAGTCGTTCATTTCCTTCGCCGTTTTGCTCGTCGGTGCAGTAGCTGGCTGGATAATTACCGCCAGCAACCCCGGCTTCGGAATGACGCTGGTGATGTTTGCAGCTATTGGTGCTCTCGTTCTGGCTATGGTGAACATCTTCAAAAAGGAGCCAGTGCCCGCACTGATCCTCGGCTATGCAGCACTTGAAGGTGTCTTCATTGGTGGAATCTCACTGGTCTTTGATGCCCAGTGGAGTGGCATTGTTGCCCAGGCTGTCATCGCAACCATCGTCGTGGTGGGTGTCACCTTGGCACTATTCGCCAGTGGCAAGATTCGCGCCTCGGCTCGTGCAACAAAGATCTTCTTCATCGGAATCATTTCCTACCTGGTCTTCAGCCTGGTCAGCTTCTTCATGCAGCTGTTCGGTGCTACAAGCGGAACCTTTGGCCTCAACAGTGTTGAGATCTTCGGCATCCCACTTGGCCTGATCATTGGCCCACTGGTGATTCTGCTTGCTGCGTACTCACTCGTTCTGGACTTCGACATGATTCAGCGCGGTGTGGTCAACAAGGCTCCTGCCAAGTTCGCTTGGACCGGTGCGTTCAGCATCATGGTGACCGTGGTCTGGCTATACCTCCAGATCCTCCAGTTCCTGGCTATCGCTCGCGACTAGTCACTGCACGAACAAACAACTGTGGCCTCCCTTTATGGGAGGCCACAGTTGCTTAACCAGCGTATGTACCGTACCTAGTCTGAAACTCATGAGCTACATCTGTAGAAGAAATAGCTGTTGAGCTCTCTAGTTTCCTTCAGAAAACAGGGACAGTAGCTCTGCAATGGGGGTTTGGTTGTTGAGCGGGTGACGCAAAGGAATCTCGCCATGAACCGTGTAGTGGTTGTTCCGACCGTTCTTGGTCTTCTCCACGTACCCGGCCTCAACAAGATCGTTGAGTATTCCGGCAGTGGCCCTGGCTGTAATTCCTACCTTGGCCGCAATCTGATCGACCGTGAGGTCAGCGTGTTGTGAGACGGCTACGAGCACATGCCCGTGGTGGGTGAGGAATGTCCAGTTGGCCATGGCTACATCTTTCCAGACTTACGCCAAGTTGGAGCCAATGCCGCCATTTCCTCCTCTGTCGCTTCAGGGAGTTGCTGGCGTGAGGCAGGCTCGATGTGCTCGGCTTCTTTGTTTCTGCTGACGATAAAGCTCGCAACGATAGAAACAGTCAGGATAGTCAGGATTACTGTCAGTGAGATGCCAGTAGGAACCTTGACGATGTCGTGCAGGGCCATCTTGACACCAACCCAGACCAGTACGAACGCCAGTCCGATCTTGAGATACACAAAGCGGTACATCAGGTCAGCTAGTAGGAAGTACATTGCGCGCAGACCCAGGATTGCGAATGCGTTAGCGGTGAAGACGAGGAACGGTTCAGAGGTCACCGCGAAGATTGCGGGAATCGAGTCAACCGCAAAAATGATGTCGGTGAACTCAACCAGAACCAACACCATAAGCAATGGTGTTGCCAGGAGAACGCCTCCAACACGGACGAATAATTTCTGCCCGTAGTACTTCTTGGTTGAAGGTACGACCGAAGAGAACCACTTGAAGAAGCGTCCTTGTGTGGGATCAGCATGCTCGTTCCGCTTGATGAGCATGTGAATACCGGTGTAGATCAAGAAGGCTGCAAAGAGGTAGAGAACCCAGGCAAAGTTTTCAAGAATGACCGCACCGAGTGCGATGAAGATTCCACGGAAGACCAGTGCACCCAGAACACCTAAGAAGAGGACGCGGTGCTGATACTTGCGTGGGACGCTGAAGGAGGCGAAGATCAAAGCCCAGATAAAGACGTTGTCAACGGCTAAAGATTTCTCGATGACAAATCCGGCGAAGTACTGCTGGCCATATTCAGCGCCAAAGTAGTTCCACACCAAGACGCCAAAGCCAATACCGGTGGCTACCCAGAAAGCGGACCATGCTGCGGCCTCGCGAAGAGAGATCTCGTGCGCCTTGCGGTGAGCAAAGAGGTCAACGAGCAGCATCACAATAATTGCTGCGAGTACTGCAAACCACATCCAGAGTTCTACGTTCATGACATCCTTACTAAAGAAGATTGATTACTGAATATTATTTCCTGTATTATTCTT
Source organism: Aurantimicrobium sp. INA4 (assembly GCF_027924525.1). NCBI lineage: Bacteria > Bacillati > Actinomycetota > Actinomycetes > Micrococcales > Microbacteriaceae > Aurantimicrobium > Aurantimicrobium sp. INA4. The sequence goes on from NZ_AP027040.1 coordinate 1,432,093, forward strand.
CTAGTCAACTGATTGGACGAAAAATGTTTGAATCTCTCGAGCTCGCAGTGAGCAACTTGACCTCACCCCCAGTCCTAGCCTTCGTGCTGGGACTTATTGCTGTAGGGCTGCGCTCGAGACTAGAGATTCCACCACAGATTTTCAGTGCCCTCTCGATATACCTTCTACTTGCTATCGGCATCAAAGGCGGGGTGGGGCTCCGAATGGCAGAGCCAGCCGACATCGCCGCACCCATCGCCCTCGCCATCATTGTGGGCCTGGCAATACCCGTCGCTGCATTCGCAGTTCTGAAAGTTCTCACCCCACTAAACCAAACCGAGCGTGGTGCCATCGCTGCGCACTACGGCTCAACATCACTTGTGACCTTCACTGCAGGTCTCATGTTTGTGGAGTCCCTTGGTCTTGATCCCGAAGGTTACCTCGCCACACTGCTGGCAATCATGGAAGTACCGGGTCTGATTGTCGGTCTTGTTCTTGCCCGCAAAGCGAGCAAGCAGCAAAGTTGGGGGCCCCTTATGCACGAGGTCCTCACCGGAAAATCAATCCTGCTGCTGGTTGGTGGTTTGGTCATCGGCGCCGTCAGTGGGCCCGTCGGTTACGAGCGCGTAGAACCCTTCTTCGGTGCCCTCTTCGTCGGTGTACTCACACTCTTCCTTCTGCAACTGGGTATCCAAGCAGGGTCTCACCTCAAAGAACTCCCCCAGGCAGGTTGGGGACTGCTCATCTTCGCAATCGCATTCCCGCTCGTGATTGGTATCGCGGGAGTTGGACTAGCAACCCTCATCGGGCTGAGCGCCGGAGGCGCAGCCGTGTTTGGTGTCCTCTGCGCAAGTGCCTCCTACATCGCCGCACCGGCGGCAGTGAAACTATCTCTGCCAGAAGCAAACCCGGGCTTCTACCTCACCGCCAGTTTGGGAATTACCTTCCCCTTCAACCTGCTGATTGGTATCCCGGTCTTTGTCTGGTTCGCACAGCTCATCTCCTAGATCTCACTGCTCGACCAGGTAGGCAGGCTAAGGGTTGATGATGAAGAAGATGAAGCCGGCAAAAATACTGAGGTGAATTGCCCCCTGCAATATGGTTGCCCGCCCGGGCACCACGGTGAGAATACTCACGGCTACCGTCAAGACAAAGAGAACAAGCTCAGTTGCGCTCAAGCCCAGGACTATGGGGAAGCCAAAGAATATTGACATCACCGCAATAACCGGAATGGTTAGCCCAATGCTCGCCATTGCAGAGCCATATGCCAAGTTCAGGCTGGTTTGAGTCCGGCCAAAATAGGCCGCCCGAACCGCGGCAATTGATTCAGGCAACAGAACAAGCCCGGCAATGCTCACAGCAATCAGTGTTGAGGGAAGCCCCGCACCATAGATCGCCGTTTCCAGGAGTGGGCTTGTGATTTTGGCCAAGCCGACAACACTCACCAGAGCAACGACCAACAGTCCAAAACTGGTCCATGCCTGCTGTGAACTTGGGGGTTCTTTGTGTTCTGCAACCAAAGTGGTGCTGTTTTCGGAAACAGGCGGAGGCAAGAAGAAGTCACGGTGCCGAACAGTTTGAACGAAAACAAAAATGAGATAAATCACCAAGGCTGTTACGGCTGCAAAAACAAGCTGAGCAGGTGAAAAGGTTGCGCCCGGTGTTGACGTAGTGAAAGAGGGCAAAATCAAACTCATCGTTGCCAAAGCTGTAATTGCAGCTAATGCTCCACCAATGCCTTCGGCGTTGAAGGTAGCTGTTCGTTTACGTTGAGCTTTCACGATCAACGAGATACCGACAATTCCATTACAAATAATCATGATTGCGGAAAAGACGGTGTCTCTGGCCAGAGTTGCCGATTCCTGTGGTGAGGCAATCATCAACGTCACCAGCATGCCCACTTCGATCACGGTGACAGCCGCCGCAAGGATGAGAGAACCATAGGGTTCACCCACCTTGTGGGCTATTACCTCAGCATGGTGAACAGCTGCCAGCACAGAAACTGCCAGCAAGATTCCGAGCAGAACCATGACAAAAAGGGAGGGTGTGGAATTCCAAAAAACTAGCAAACTGGCCAACGCCACAATTGGCAAAGCATTGACGCTCGCAATAGAAACTCGGGACAGAAGTTTCATGACAGCTCACCTCCACGGCCACGGACAAGGTCTGGACTAGCTCTTTTTCCAAACTAGTTTGTGTTCTTGAAAAAGCTCCGAGAATTCAAGCTGAAGTACGTTGTGAAGTCGTGATTTCAAAAACAAAAATCCCCACACTGTGGGGATTTTCTTCTGTAGCTGGAGCGGGGCTCGATCCCGCGACCTCACGATTATGAGTCGTGCGCTCTAACCACCTGAGCTACCCAGCCACGAACACTCATCTTGTGGAACAGGAAACCTGCAGCAGTCGAAGAATGATCGGGCCCCGAGCGAGGATTGAACTCGCGACCCCTTCCTTACCATGGAAGTGCTCTACCACTGAGCTATCGGGGCGTATCCGAACCTTCAGGATTGCTCCCGAAAATTGGCACCGTTAGAGATTATCACCTCTCGCCATTTGCGAAAAACTCAGAAGCTCGAAGGATTACTCGCGAGGCAACTTCTGTGCTGAGCTCCGCTACCTAAACTTGCTTTCATGGTTGAAAAAGAGTGGTGGCGTTCCTCCGTTATTTATCAGATTTACCCCAGGTCCTTTGCCGATTCCAACGGTGACGGCATTGGTGATCTGCCAGGAATTACAGCACGTCTACCCAAGCTCAAAGAGCTGGGGGTCGACGCAATTTGGCTGTCACCATTTATGACCAGTCCGCAAAAGGATGCCGGTTATGACGTTGCCAACTATTGCGATGTTGACCCTTTGTTTGGGACTCTCGCTGATTTCGATGCACTTGAGGCCAGAGCGCACAGTCTCGGCCTCAAAGTGATTGTGGATTTAGTTCCCAACCACTGTTCTTCCGAACACCCCTGGTTTGTGGAAGCTCTTGCCGCCGGTGAGGGCAGCAAGGAGCGCGCTCGGTTTATGTTCCGGGAAGGCAAAGGAGAAAACGGAGAACTTCCCCCCAATAACTGGGAATCCGTTTTTGGCGGTCCGGCGTGGACTCGAACCACCAACCCAGACGGCACACCTGGACAATGGTATCTCCACCTCTTTGACTCCAGCCAACCTGACTTCGACTGGACAAACCCCTGGGTCCGTGAGCGCTTTATTGAGATTCTGAAGTTTTGGCTGGACCGTGGAGTTGACGGCTTTCGTGTTGATGTTGCTCATGGTCTTTCTAAAGCACCTGGGCTTCCTGATTTCCGCCGTGACGAGGAGTACTGGAACACTCCTCCAGAAGAGCGCATCGATAACCCCTACTTCGGACACGAAGGTGTTCACGAGATCTACCGTGAGTGGAACAAGGTTCTTGCCGAATATCCCGGCGAGCGCATTTTGTGTGCCGAGGCATTTGTCGAGCCTTTGAGCAAAATGGCGCTGTGGGTTCGCCCTGATGAAATGCAACAGGCTTTCAACTTCCCTTTCCTCGTCACACGCTGGAATGGCGAACAGATGCGTCAGGTTATCAAGGATTCCATCTCCGCTTTTGGCGAGGTGGGTGCGCCAAGTACGTGGGTGCTCTCAAACCACGACCAGGTGCGACATGCCACGCGATTAGCTCTGGACCCCAACACCAACACCGCAGATCGCATTACCGGTATTGGACCATTGACGGAACCCAAACCAGATCCAGCTTTAGGTCTTGCTCGCGCTCGCGCAGCGTCCGTGATGATGCTTGCTTTGCCTGGGGTTGCGTACATGTATCAGGGTGAAGAGCTGGGTCTTCCCGAAGCTGTAGATATTCCTGATGACAAACGCCAAGACCCTACGTTCTTCAGAACAGCTGGTAAATCGTATGGTCGTGATGGCTGCCGCGTTCCTCTTCCTTGGGAAGCCGAAGAGACAAACTTTGGTTTTGGTGCTGCGGGAGAACCTTGGTTGCCTCAGCCTGAGGTTTACCGCGCGTATTCTCGTGATCTCGAAGAAGCAGACCCTGACTCAACACTGTCATTGTATAAAGCAGCGCTAGCGGGGCGTAAGGAGTTGCGTCTTGGCGAGGGAGAACTGGAGTGGATTGAAGGAACTCCCGAGAACATTCTTGGTTTCCGAAACAACGACGTCACGGTGTTTATCAACTACAGCGAGGACGACTTTGCTCTTCCAGCGGGAAAGATCATCCTCGATAGTGCTGACAGTAGTGACGGGATTCTCAAGCCCGCTAGTGCAGTGTGGTTGGTGTAAACCTAGCCTGCGTAGTTGCTCATGAATGGAGCGGGGTCAATTTGTACTCCATTGACATGCACTTCAAAGTGAAGGTGAGAACCTGTTGAGTTACCTGTGCTTCCTACAGCCCCGATAACTTGGCCAGCGCCCACGCCTTGGCCAACTCCTACGTCGAGACGGCTGAGGTGACCATAGAGGGTGTCAAACTGAACACCGTTCACGTTGTGCGCGATGATGACACAGACACCCAAGCTGTTGTTGGGTGATGGCTGAGCAGCCTTAACAATTCCGTCGGCAACAGAATAAATGGGGGTTCCTGTTTCACCCTCAAAGTCAATACCTGCGTGCAGGGATCCCCAGCGATAACCGTATCCAGAGGAAACTTTTCTGTTGGTCAACGGCCATGTAATGGCCCCTCCTGACGAAGGTGGGTTTACTGAAGTTTCTTCACCACACAGCCCAGAGTTTCCATAGAACTGTATGGGGGCCGCCTTGGCAGCCAGTGTGACGTCAACCCCATCGCGTGAAGCGGTGGCAGTCGTAGAATCTGCATCAACATCCACCGACTGGCTAGCCAAGGAGACTTGCTCGTCCAAGAAGGCTTGCATCTTGATCTTTGCTACGTCCGATTGGGTAAGCAGAGCATTAGCCGGGATAGAGATGGACAGCGCGAATGCGAAGCATGCAAATAAAGCAAGCACTGAGAAAACTCGCTGAGAAATTTGACGGCGGCGGTCAGCTGCACTTCGATCACGTTGACTGCGGTTGCTCAAGAATGCAGGGCGTCGTGGCATTGTTCGCTTGACCAATTTGTGTGGTCGAACACTTTGCTCTTCAGAAGTACTCTCACGAGCAGCGTTCTGCAAGGCAGCAGTTTGAGCAATAGTGAGAGATGCTGCCGGGGCTAACGGCTCTGAACCTCCAGGCGTTTCAATAGCCTCTGGCTCAGTTTCCTCAACGGGTTCGACGGAGACCACTGGTTCTGCCACCGGTACAACAAAGTTACCGACAGGTTCAACCTCGAGTTCAGGAATTGTCTCTTCACTGACCGACTCAGTGAGTGCAGCAGGTTGAAGCTCGGGGACAATAACTGGGGCAACAGCAGGTTTTACTTCTTCGGAAATCTCAGGAACGACAACCACATTGTGAGATTCAGCACTTGCTACCGGAGAGGCATCATCTATTCCAGGTTGCGATGAATTAGTCAGAAGGCCCTGCTCGCGTAAGCGGAGCTCACGACGCGTGAGAGGCTGATCGCTCCGAGGAGTACCTACAGGCTGCGCTTGAGGCGCAGAAATTGGTGGGGTGTGAGTTTGTGGGGTCGCGGAAACAGCAGGTTCTTGCACAGGAACATCTTGCCGTGCAGAAACAACAGGATTGACACCGTTCTTGCGCTCCCACTCACGCAGTTCTCGTCTGGTGAGTCCTGCAGGAGGGGTCAACGCAGAGCTAGTTGCCGCGGCAACGTTCTCTTCGAATTCTCCGGCCATGCACTCTCATCCAAATTGTGGGCGCGAAAAAGCACCCTCGAAATGTAACGGAATGATTAAGGTTACCCGGCTAGCCTGAGAAACTCCACCGAAAATTGGTCTAATTCCGGGTAAAAATACTACTTGAGCAGGAGTTTTTCAATTTCAGGAAACAGTTGTTTATTCGTTGCCAAAAGCATAGATTCACCTTCTGGAGCACCGTTGAGCCCACCAACGACGACACCGGCTTCGCGCGCAATCAAACTCCCGGCTGCATGATCCCAAGGCTTGGTGCCGCGCTCGAAGTAGCCATCTAGTCGACCTGATGCCACTGCACACAAGTCCAAAGATGCTGCACCAGCACGGCGAATATCCCTTACTGAAGGAAGGATTCTTGTCAGAACCTGAGCTTGTTCACTGCGAACTTCAGAACTGTAGCCAAATCCTGTGGCAAAAAGAGCATGAGCAAGAAGGGTTTCTTCGTTGACTCGCAATTGCGTAATCGTTCCATTCCATTCTTGGAATGCACCGCCGCCGCCGCTTCCGTAATACAAATCTTCGATGGCTGGGTTATACACAACACCGGCGAGCTGCTTCCAGCTTGCTGGGTCAGCAATCCCCTCAACGACAGCAATGCTCACCGCGTATTGAGGAATGTCATAGAGGTAGTTGACCGTGCCATCGATGGGGTCAACAATCCAGGTCAACCCAGATGTTCCTGAGCTATCACTGCCCTCTTCACCATAGAAACCATCCTCGGGACGCAGCTGGGCAAGACGTGCCTTCACGAACTCTTCACACTCACGGTCTGCAAGCGTTACAACGTCAATAGAAGTTGACTTCGTTGCTGCAACAGTCACACCTTCACGTCGCCGACGTGCGACAAGCTCACCAGCTTCGAGGGCAACAGTGCGAGCTATATCAAGAAGTTCGGTGGGAGAAACAGCCATACTCCAAGGCTACAAGTTGTTTTCGTCGCGGGAGGCCGTGTGAATGCTCCCGCGCAAGGCAGAAGTTTCAGGAAGTGAAGACAGGAGTGCAACACCTTCAATTGGCTCTGCCAGCGGAGCGACAAACTCCGCCTGAGGTACATCTTGCAGAACAGCGGTAACGAAAGCATCTTTGAGCATCTCAGCTTTCATGACGTTTCCAACCCAACTAAAACGTGGGGAGTCTGAATCACGTAGCCCAACTCGTTGAGCAGCTGTCACAGCTGACAAAGCCAACTCCTGACCAGCCGCGTTGACGATTCTGCGAGCTTCCTCATCTTCTTCAGCGAGCTCGATAACACTCTTAGCGAAAGACGCGATTCGAGCGACGCGGTCATTGCTGGTTTGCAATTCTATGTATGCCTCTTCGGGATGCGAGAAGTTCTCGGTCACCAAAGAGAGCAAACTACTTGAGGGGATACGGCCGTCGTAAACTCGCATGCCGGCTTCTAACCCTGCTCGACCAATCCAATAGGCAGAACCAGCATCTCCTATGAGATTTCCCCAACCGTCTATCCGCACCATGTCGTTTTCACCGACACCGAGGGTGACCACCCCTGTACCCACTGCCGTAACGATGCCCAACTGTGTTCCCAACGCACCTAAGAACCCAGTGATCGAGTCATGAGCGAGGGACACGTCTCGAACATTGACAGGCAAAAGTTCAAGTAACTCTGCTGGCCTACTCTGAGCTGCAGTCAGCCCTGTCATCCCAATCGATAGTGAAACTGGTGCGTTCACTCCCTCCAACGAGGTAGTGATGAAATCTGCCAGCTGAGAAAAGAGTTCCCGGTCGGTCTTTACTCCGGGAAAATGCTGCAGGGAACGGATATCCCTATCGATGAGAAGAGTGCGAACACCAGTCTGCCCAGCATCGAGCGCAAGAGTGAGATTCGTTGAAGGTGACGTGTTCACGATTAACCGATCTGCTTAGAGCTTGAGGTACAAGCAAAGAGACGACATGGTGCTTCGGAATGCTATGCCTGGAAAGCGAGCGTTCCGTCGATGTAGGTTTCGTTGACCACAATCTTGTCCCAGCTAGCTGGGTCTGACGTCCACGGATTACTATCAACCACCGCGTAGTCGGCACGCTTTCCAACTTCCAGTGAACCCCGGTCATCTGCGTGAATCTGCCAGGCAGCATTCGTGGTGATCGCGGCAAGTGCTTGCGCGGGAGTAGCACATTCAGCAGCGTTGAGGACAGAACCATCCGCCTGCAGCTGTCGCAGCACAGCGGTTCGTGCGCTTTGAAGAGGGTGAACCTTGCTCACGTTGTAATCGGAGTGAAGGCTAGGGCGAAGCCCTGCTTTATATGCTGAGGCAACCCGATCAAGTAGTTGAGCACGCTCCGGGCCAAGGATGGTGTCGCGGAAGGCAGCCCCCCAGTAGTACACGTGGTTCATCAAGAAGCTGGGGCTAATGTTCGCTTTGGCGAGACGAGCAAGGTGGTCATCTGTGGTGAAGGACACGTGCTCGAAACGGTGGCGCAGGTCGTTGGCTCCATAACCAGGAAGAATCTCTTCCATGGCTTCCAACGCCATTTCAACCGCAGCATCACCATTGGTGTGAACCATGATCTGCCAACCGTCATCGAGACCAGCCTTCAACGCACCACGCAAACCTTCTGGAGTCCAGTCGGCGTGACCACCATTGTCTTCACCGAGGTAGGGCTGTGAGAAGTAGCCGGAGCGGCCTTGGTTAGAACCATCAGCGACAACCTTCCACGCGTCTGCGCGAACCATTTCGTCTCCGCTGAACGGAGTGACACCCGCGTCCTTCCAAGTTTGAGCAACCTCAGCAGGTGTCTTGCCTGCCATTATCGCGAACTGAGCAGTGGAAACTCGAACGGGAAGACGCTTTGCCCCATTCATTTGGTGCAGCAACGCTAACTCACTCACACCAACAAGGCTTCCGGTTCCTGCTTCACGCAGGGAGGTAACACCCTGCTTGGCACACTCGTTCAAAATCTCGGTAATGCCAGCAGCCATATCTGCGGCGGAAGGCTTGGGGAATTTCGCCAACATCATCAACATGGCAGGGATCTCACCAATAACGCCAGTGAGTTTGCCATCTGCACGGAAAAATGTTCCGCCCGGAGGGTCCATAGTCTGGTAGTTGACTCCAGCTAGTTCAAATGCGGCACTGTTGGCATAGAGGTAGTGCATCGACGCATTCATCACAAGGACAGGGTTGTTGGGTGCAATCTGATCCAAAATGTCGCGGGTGAGATCAGGTTCGCCAGGGAACAAGCTGGGGTCAAAAAGCTTTCCGAGGACGTATTGACCGGCAGGGGTCTGAGCAGCTGTTTGCTTCAGGGTGGCGACGACATCGTCAAAAGTTGCACACACTTCGTGAGACACGTCAGTCCAGGTGAGGTTGAGTAGAGATGACCAGATGTGCATGTGGGGCTCTATCAAGCCAGGAATGACGACACCCTCTGGCTTGACGGTTGTGGTGGAAGAGTCTGTGAGGCCTTCAACGTCGTTGAGCGCACCTATACCGATAATCACACCACCAGAAATAGCCATTGCTTCCGCAAGGGGTGCGGCAGGATTTCCTGTGGCAATAGTTCCCACTACAAGTGTCTCTGCGGCGTGGCCAACCTGGAGCCCCGCAGCGTGCTTGGCGGGAGTGATGGTGCTTCCAGCGGTGCTCAGCGCAGCACCTATGTGTTCTCTGGAGAGGGGGTGGGCTGAACAGCATCCTGTAGACATTCGAACTCCTTTGTTTTGTTCTGTGTTCAACGTAGCAGCGAAATCTGATTGACTAAGCCCATGGTTAGACCAGCTCTCAAAGCAAACATCATGTTTTTCTCGAGCATTGTGTTTATGCTCATTCCCACAATTTTGGTTGTGTTGGTCGGGTGGCAATCTGCTGCCTCACTAGCAATGCTTGCGGCCATGGGTGGACTCTTCTCCATGATTGGGTTGCACGGCCGAGGAATGCTGCTCCTGGTGATCGCTACGGGAGTTACGACATTTGCCGCCTCATTAGTCAGTAGTAATCCATGGGCTTCGGCAGTTTTGATGTTGATCTGTGGCGCTGGCCTTGGAGCCGTCAACAAGTGGGGCCTGTCTTTGTGGAACTTCATGTTCCCTGTCTTCGCTGCTGCAGTTATTGCTCAACCCCCCAAGGTTGCTACAGGAGCTCTCCCCAACGCACTCCTCACCAGTGGAATAGCAATGGGGTCATTGATTCTCGCTGCTGTGCTCACCATGATTCTTGTGAAAGAGCCTCGCCAGAAAGAGATCACGGTTTACCCTCTCAAGGTCAACGTGATGTACGCCGTGAACTTAGGGTTACTTCTCGCTGCCGCCGGCTATTTCAGCTCGATCTACCGCCACGAACAATTAGGTGTGTGGCTCACGCTGACCATCGTGATTATTTTGATCTACCCCTATGCGGGCCAGAGCACGAGCCGTGCGATCCAACGTGCTGCAGGAACAATACTTGGTTTCTTGATAGCTATTGGAGTGGGTGCATCAGGATTGCCCGATTTCCTTTTTTACGCAGCCGCCTTTGTTTTCCTCGAGATTGCACTGTTGATGCGTATTGTTCCTGGCAAGAAGTATTGGGAGTACGTCATGTTCCTCACCCCTGGCGTGGTGTTGATCTCTGGAAAGCCCGCTGAGTTGGCCACTGTCTCACACGATCGCCTCTATGCCACCATCATCGCGGCGGTTGCCTGCCTCTTAGTTCTCGCCATTGAACGAGGCTTGTTCTGGCGAGGCGGCTTAAATAAAAAGCCGGACCAAGCTTCCTAGGAAAGCCAAAAAAGAACGCCTCCCTAGGGGAGGCGTTCTTTCAGTTAGGCAATCAAATTATTTGTTGATCGAATCAATGACACCATTCAACGTCACCGAAGGACGCATGACCTGGTCGACCAGTTCTGTCTTGGGGCGGTAGTAGCCGCCAATGTTGACTGGCTTGCCCTGAACAGCAATGAGTTCACCAACAATCTGCTCTTCGTGTGAAGCAAGTGCTTCTGCCACGGGAGCGAACTTGGCAGCCAGAGCTGCATCCTCTGTCTGCTTTGCCAATTCTTGAGCCCAGTAGAGGCCGAGGTAGTAGTGGCTTCCTCGGTTATCGATGGTGCCCACCTTACGTCCAGGTGAACGGTCTTCCTCGAGGAAGGTTCCTGTTGCACGGTCGAGCGTGTCAGCAAGCACCTTTGCCTGAGTGTTTCCAGTTGTGTCTGCCAAGTGCTCGAGTGACGCGGCGAGCGCGAAGAATTCACCCAGGGAGTCCCAACGAAGGAAGTCCTCTTCGAGCAGCTGCTGAACGTGCTTGGGGGCAGAGCCTCCAGCACCGGTTTCAAACAGTCCACCACCGGCAAGTAGTGGAACAATCGACAGCATCTTGGCGCTTGTTCCCACTTCAAGAATGGGGAAGAGGTCGGTGAGGTAGTCGCGCAGAACGTTACCGGTTACCGAGATGGTGTCTTCGCCCTTGCGGATACGAGCAAGTGAGTACTTGGTCGCTTCTGCGGGAGGCATAATCTCGATGGTCAAACCAGTGGTGTCGTAATCGGCGAGGTAGGTCTTGACCTTCTTAATAATCTGCGCATCGTGTGCACGCTTCTCATCAAGCCAGAACACTGCAGGGACGCCTGTTGCACGAGCGCGAGTGACTGCAAGCTTGACCCAGTCGCGAACAGGGATGTCTTTAGTTTGGGTTGCACGCCAAATGTCACCTTTGTCGACATTGTGCGAAATGAGAACTTCTCCGGCAGAGTTGATGATCTCAACTCGTCCAGCGGAAGCGATCTCGAACGTCTTGTCGTGGCTTCCGTATTCTTCGGCAGCCTGAGCCATCAAGCCCACGTTGGGAACGGTTCCGATGGTGGCAGGGTCAAGTGGGCCGTTGGCAATGACGTCTTCAATAGTTGCCTGGTACACACCGGCGTAAGAGGAGTCAGGAATGACGGCAATGGTGTCGTCTTCTCCACCATCAACACCCCACAGCTTTCCACCATTGCGAACCAATGCCGGCATGGATGCGTCCACGATGACATCGGAAGGAACGTGAAGGTTGGTGATTCCCTTATCGCTGTTGGTGTAGCTCAGGCGTGGGCCTGCAGCAATGGCTGCTGAGAACTCGGCAGCAATAGCATCGCCACCAGCAACATCATTGAGTCCAGCCAGAATTGCGCCAAGGCCATCATTGGCGGTTAAGCCTGCTGCCTCGAGCTGTGCTCCGTGCTTGTCGAAAACGCCAGCAAAGAATGCCTTCACAACGTGGCCAAACAAGATGGGGTCAGACACCTTCATCATGGTTGCCTTGAGGTGAACGGAATAGAGAACGTTATCCTTCTTGGCTTGTTCAAGCGTTTCGGCAAGGAATTCATCTAGTGCAGCCGAGGACATGAATGTGGCATCCACGATTTCACCCTCAAGAACTTTGAGGCCAGACTTCAAGACTGTCTCGGTGCCATCAGTTGCGGTGTGACGAATGGTGAGAGTATCAGCTGCTGGGAGCACCACAGACTTTTCATTTGAGAAGAAGTCATCGTGGCCCATGGTTGCCACACGAGTCTTTGATCCTGCAGCGAAAGGCTTGTTCACGTGAGGGTGCTTGCGAGCGTATGCCTTGACAGACATGGGAGCACGACGGTCGCTGTTTCCTTCACGAAGTACAGGGTTTACCGCACTACCTTTGATGCGGTCGTAACGTGCACGTGCATCCTTTTCTTCATCTGAGCTGGGCTCGTCTGGATAGTCAGGAACATCAAATCCTGCTGCCTGAAGCTCAGCGATTGCGCCCTTGAGCTGAGGGATTGATGCCGAGATGTTGGGGAGCTTGATGATGTTTGCTTCGGGCGTTTTGGCCAGTTCACCAAGTTCCTTGAGTGCATCAGCAACGTGCTGATCTGCGCTGAGTCGCTCAGGGAATGCGGAGAGAATTCGACCGGCGAGTGAGATGTCTCGGGTCTCGATGGACACTCCCGCGGCTTTGGCATATGCCTGAACGATGGGGAGGAACGATGCAGTTGCCAGGGCAGGAGCTTCGTCAGTGTAGGTGTAGATAATGGTCGAATCGTTCATGGCTTACCATTCTTCTTTTGGAGTGGTCTCTAAAAATCCTTCCCCAGCCTACCAAAAGTATCTTGATATCGAGCTATTTTTCTTGAGGGCCCATTTGCCAACAAACAAGAAAGCGCCAGGACAAAAGTCCTGGCGCTTTCTGTTGATTCAGTTAGCCAAATTTGGGAGCCGTGAGCTTCTTTCGTGGCCACCAGAACTTGTCCCCTGTCATAAATGCCAGGGCTGGAACAATCACTGTTCTTACCAGGAGGGTATCCAGCAGAACACCAATACCGACGATGATGCCGATCTGGTAGAGAGCGATCAGTGGCAAGACACCGAGAACCGCGAAGACCGCTGCGAGCAAAATACCCGCGCTGGTAATCACACCACCTGTTGTGGCCAAGGCACGAATCATGCCCTCCTTTGTGCCAAAGTGCACCGCTTCTTCCTGGGCTCTGGCAACAAGGAAGATGTTGTAGTCAACACCCAAGGCGACCAAGAACAGGAAGGAGAAGAGGAAGACGCTCAGATCAAGCGCGGGGATTCCCAACACGTTGGTGAACAACAGCCATGCTGCTCCCTGCGCTGCGAAGAAGGATGCCACGACTGTGAGCAGCAGCAAGATTGGTGCTACAAGTGCTCTCAACAAGAAGACAAGAACACCAAATACCAGCAGCAGAATCAGTGGGATCACAATCATCTGGTCGTGCGCATAAGCGGTGCGAACATCAAGTTGTTCAGCATCGAGTCCACCGACGAGAGCATCTGCGCCGTCAACGGTTGCCAGCTCTGTGCGCAGGTCCTTGATGGACTGATACGCCTCTTCAGAACCTGGTTCGCCGTCCAGGATCACATCGATGCGAGCGATGGAATCGTTCTGTGACACTTCAGTTGCCGACGCAACACCGCCTACTGATTCTGCAGCAGCAATCGCTTTGTCAGCACTGTCTTTGTTCACGATCACGATGGTGGGAGTGGTTGCCCCAGCAGGGAACGCTTCGGCAAGAACTTCCTGACCATAAACAGCCTCAGGCTTAACTCGGAACTGCTCAGTGCTGGACAGACCAACCTTGATTCCGGTTGCCCCCAGAGCGAGGGCAAAAAGGATTCCAAATCCAACGATGGAGATGATGACCGGACGCTTAGCAACACCTCGTCCGAGCTTGCCCCAAACACCCTTGAGTGATTTGTTTTCAGCACCAAGCTTGGGAACGAATGGCCAGAAGAGTCCGCGACCGAACACCACCAGTGATGCTGGCAGGAATACCAGGGCGGCAATCATGGCAATCACGATTCCGGTGGCACACACAAGACCGAGTGCACGGTTTCCACCAAGCTCTGCAAGTGTGAGGGTCAGCAACGCCAAGGTCACTGTTGAGCCGGAGGCAATAATTGCGGGGCCCGCACCGCGTAAGGCAGCTGCCATAGCCACGTGACGATCTTCGTTGCGGAGAAGTTCTTCCCGGTATCGGGCTATAAGGAGCAGGGCGTAGTTCGTTCCCGCACCAAAAACGAGTACGGACAAAATACCCGTGACAGAACCATCAGGAACTATTCCAAAAGCGGTTGCGACATTTCGACCAACCTGGCCGGCAACACCATCAGCGGTTCCTACTACCAAGAGCGGAACAATCCACAGCACAGGTGAGCGATAGGTCACGATCAGCAGAACCGCGACAACAATCACTGTGAAGAGCAACAGGGTGAAGTCTGCTCCAGCGAAAACACCAACCAGGTCTGCTTGGAATCCTTCAGGCCCTGTGACATAGGTGGTGATGCCGCTTGGCAGACCCTCTTGGGCTGTGGCACGAATTTCCTTGATGCGCTCGGCAACAACCTCAGTCTCATCGCTCTTTTCCAAAGGAATGGTCACGACCGCAGTGGTGTTGTCCTCGGAAACAATTGCTGGAGGAACGAAAGGTTCGCCGTTGACTTCTGCGTTAGAAAATTCGGTGAATTGCTCGTTCACACCACCGGTGGGTAGTTGAACAATGGGGTTAAAGGTTCCTTGTAACCACTCAAGTTGAGAATCAGTGAAAGTACTGTCTGATTTGTAGACGACAACCGCAGCGGTGGAATTGGCCCCAGGCAAATCCTTCACAGCTTCATTGACCAAAGCTGTCTCACTGTCGGAAGGCAGACCGTTGGTGGGGTTTGTTTCAGTCGTCGCAGCACGGAATGGGCCCAGCGCTAATGCCGCCAGGATAAATCCAACAACGATGGTGGCCCAGGCAGTTTTCCTACCCGTGATGAATGAGATGAGACGATTCATGAATTTCCTTGGAGTTGTGGCAACCTTCGACACAGTTGGCTAGATGAAGTCAACTTAATTCGACAGTCGAACTATTCGATAGCTAAAATATATATCAATGGATGAACAAAGCCAAACAGAAGAAGCCTTATTTGGCCACCGCGCCACAAGGCTGCTTCGCTCTGTCATTCAAGAGAGTGAAGAATACTCAAAAACTGTTGGCCAGCACTTGATGGTGAATCAGACTGATCTCCAAGCAATGACCCACCTGATTGAAAATGGACCGATGTCCGCAGGAGATCTTGCCAAGTCTGTAGGACTCAGCCCCGCCGCGGGGACCACCATGATTGACAGACTGGTTGAAGTTGGCCACGTCTCACGAGAATCTCATCCCACCGACCGCAGGGCAGTAGTTGTTGTTCCCAACCCTCAATCGGTTGCAAGTGCTTGGCAAAGAATCATGCCTTTGATTAGTGCCAGTGAATCTATCCTCGATGATATGAACGAGGAGGAGCGAGCTGCAGTGGAAAAGTATCTTGCCCTGATGCTGACGGCATACAAAGCAGAAGCTGAAAAGTAGCTAAAGAAAAAAGCCTCCCAAGTTGGGAGGCTTTTTGATTGTGGCAAGTGAGGGATTCGAACCCCCGAAGGCTGAGCCGTCTGATTTACAGTCAGATCCCTTTGGCCGCTAGGGTAACTTGCCGTTGCAAACTTCTTGAATACTCAAGAGTGCCTCTCAACAATACCGGGATGACGCGATTGTCGAAAATCGGCGTGAACTACTTGGATTTTTCTGCGTACTCTTTGGCTTTGTTGGAGACATCCTGAGCGTAAGTATTTGATGCGTTGTATCCGCGGAGAGCCTTGCGCCACCCTTCAGGTGTTGAGAGGTCTCCCCCGCTGAAACAGAGATACCGTCCTGCTGCGAAGGCAGAGTCATCAATGTTTTGGCCATCTTCAATTCCGTCACCGTTTCCATCGCTGTGCCATGCTGCCCAGGTTGGTGGAATAAATTGCATGGGGCCAACAGCACGGTCAAACTCGGCAGTGCCATCAAAGTTTCCGTCGTCAAAATCAGGGAGAGCTTTGGTGTTGTTTTTGCCATCGAGAGGAATGCCATAAATAGGCTCACTCATATTTCCGTTGCTCTTGACCTTGCCACCGAAAATAGTTCCGTGTCGAGATTCCACCCAACCAATTCCGGCAAGAGTGTTCCACGACAACTTGCACTCTGGCTTATAGGCGTTCAGCTGCAACGCAACACCGGCATAGGCGGTGAGAACTCGCTTCGGAATTCCCGTTTTTTCTGACGTGGCTTTGACCCACGTGGGGTCCGCCAAGCCTGCAACAGGTGAGTTAGCTAAGTCATAGTTAGTGACCCCCTCCTTCACCGGAGGCAGCGCCGCTGCCTCCGGAAGGAGAGAAACGGCAAACTCATCTACGGTCGGGGTAGGCGTTGGGGTTGCTGTTGAGGTGTTTTCTGCAACTGACGATTGCCCTCCGACGCATGAGGTGAACCACCAAATTCCCAGCACAAACACCGCAAACACCGTGAGTGTGCGGTTACGTCTAACGCGTCGAGAAGCCATGTCCTTCCATTCTGAGGGGCACAGCTGGCAATCTGCCGAAGGCTGGGCTTAGATAACATGGACTCATGGCAGATTCATCATTTGACGTAGTAAGCAAGGTCGACAAAATGGAGACCGATAACGCACTCAACCAGGCAGTTAAAGAGGTTGAACAGCGCTATGACTTCAAGAATGTAGGCGCATCCATCGAATGGAGCGGCGACAAAATTCTGATGAAGGCGAACTCAGAAGAACGAGTCAAAGCCATCCTCGACGTTTTCGAACAGAAGCTCATCAAGCGTGGAATCTCATTGCGCAGTCTTGACGCGGGTGACCCCTTCCCCTCGGGTAAAGAATTCCGCATTGAAGCCAAAATGAAAGAGGGCATCGATCAGGAAAACGCGAAGAAAGTCACCAAGCTCATTCGCGACGAGGGCCCCAAGTCTGTCAAAGCACAGATTCAGGGCGATGAAGTGCGGGTTTCTTCAAAGAGCCGCGATGACCTACAGGCAACCATGGCACTGCTGAAAAACGCAGACCTGCCCGTTGCATTGCAGTTTGTGAACTTCCGCTAAACCCTCGCGGCTTATTTGAAGCCGAGTATCTGCTCACCCCACGCCTTGCGAATATCTCCGTCGGGGTCGTTCTCAATGGAATCTGTCCCGTTAATGATGAGGGTCGCACGGGTGGTTTCGTCATAGCGCGGCCAGGTGAGGTCGTGACCGGTTTCTGAATCAACCGTTTGGGGATCAGAGGTTCTGGCAAAACTGGTCCAACGTGCTTGAATTCGCTGAGAAATAACCCACGCTTCTTTCAGTCCGCCCAACCTAAACTGCAGCGCCTTCTTGTTCATCTTAAGCGGCAGGGTTCCAAAGACATAGGGCAACTCTGTCGCATGGCTTGCACCAATACCCAGCAGTTTCATGAGGGGTGGTGCCTGGTCGAAGCGATACATCCAGGTGGGGGCCACTTTCGAATGAGCTTCTGCAACCCAGACTGAAGGCATTCGGAATCCTGCGTCGCGAGAGATTTCCATCGCACCCTTTTGCTTAGGGAAATCAGGATAAGCATCCAGTATTCGTTCTTCGTCGAAGTCTTTGTCTGGATGATCTTTGGACATTAGGTCGAACATTTCCTGAATGCTGGATTCACTAATGGGCATCAGGGGAGATTTCATCATTTTGAACAATGCAGCTTCGTCTTTGTTCGTTCCGATGATGAGCGGAACTTTGTGTTGCTTTCCGTCGCGGAAAGTTTGCACCGGATAGTGAGGAACGAATCTTCCGTCAACAATGGGGGCAAAAGCAACCGTTCCCGGCCACGTCAACGAGACGTGGTCGAGCAATTTGGTTGTAAAGGATGCCAACGTCTTGGCATCGGTTTCACGCAGATACCGAGGGGCGTCTTTTGTGCTCACTCCCATCAACTCGAGATACGCATGCGCAACGAGAGCTGCACGTTCTGGTTTGTAGACACTGGTGGCTGGTGAACTTTCCGCAATTGCTTTGTGGAAAAGCCCTTTCGCCTCGGGCATTGTCATCAATGTGGTAACACAACCACCACCAGCCGATTCACCAAAGAGGGTCACGTCATCAGGATTTCCCCCGAATGCCGCAATGTTGTTTTTCACCCACTGCAACGCGAGCACAAGATCAGTCAGACCCATGTTGTTCTCGAAACTGGGATCAAGCGAACTGAAATCTAGCCACCCGAGCGCACCGAGTCGATAGTTCACGGTGACGATAATGACATCGCCGTTTTCAGCCAAGGAACGGCCGTTGTAGACAGCCTGGGATGAAAACCCGATGAAATACGCACCACCGTGAATCCAGACCATGACGGGTTTGGGCTTATCTCCAGGCTTTGGGATTGGTGCCCAAATGTTCAGATTGAGACAATCCTCGTCAATCTCAACCCCAGGAGGAATGGGTATGAGCTTGGTTGGCTCCTGTGGTGCAATATTCCCAAATTCAAGCGCGTCTCGGGTGCCCTGCCAAGGTTCAACAGGCACAGACCTGCGATAGCGAAAGTCTCCCACGGGGGCTTTACCATAGGGCACACCCAGCCAGCGGTGTGTGTTTCCATCTTGGGTGCCGCGCACAACACCGGCTGTCGTAGTAACCAAGAGCGAGGGGTCAGAAAAAGCGTCCATGTTCTAAAGGTAGGCCTTCAACCAGCGAGTTAGTTCAGCAAATGCTTTCTGCCGCACGGGACGCGCAGAAAGGATGACGTCATGCATAGCGTTCTCAATACGAGACAAGGTGACGAGTTTGCCCAGATGGTGAACGCGGGCTGCCACAATATTCACATCGATAGCAACATCTGCTTTCTTCATATCTGGGCTCCACCTGGGCACTAACAAACTCTTGGTGGATAACCAGGTGAATACCGGCGCATCAATATCTAAGCCGGCAGCGACTTTGGCGTGGCCTGTCAAGATCGCGTTCAACCAGGCAGGACGAACAGGGAAACCGTGTTCTGGGCGCCAGTCAAGATTGAATTCCCATTCACCATCTTTGTGAATGTCGATGGTGCGCGAGTAAAAACCAAAGTCAATGCTTGGCATCTTGGTTTTTGGATTCAGTTTCGCTCCAGCACGTAAGGCAGGAGTTACAAGTGCTCGTGCCGCAGCAGTGAGTTGATATTCCAACCAAGGACTGTTCAGCACAACAGCATCGGCACGGCCAGGATTGCGATCTGCCCACAAGCTCAACACCAGCCCGCCGGTGGAGTGGCCCATCAACACAAGTTTGCGGCCAGCTGCGGCATGAGAGTCAGATTGTGACTTCTTGGTGCCATGGCCCATGACCTCGAGAGCTAGCTCGATTTCTTCGTCATAGTCAGACAGGTCTTCAATGAAACCTTCCGATTGGCCTTGCCGAATACTCCTGCCATATTTGCGCAAGTCGAGTGCATAAAACTGGGCTCCCTGCGAGCGCCAATATTCCGCCAAGTTCTTTTGGAAAAAGTAGTCAGACCAGCCATGGATGTAGAGAACATCGGTATTTGTTGCGACCTGCTCTGCTTTACCCACTAAACGAGAGAAGAACGATGGAACCTTCGGCGGAAGTGCTTTGACCAGGGTTGCGACCACCTCACCTTCGGCGTCAGGTTTGAGTTCGAGGGTTGCCTGCAAATACCCGATACCAAATACGTCGGGTTTCCAGGTGACTGACTTATCCACAATTCCATTGTGTACCCGAAATATGTTGTGGGACTGTGAATTCACGGATTAGCATCATATAGTGAGGAAATCCTCAGTAAATATGGCTACGAACTATCAATTTCGCCAGTAAATTCTCAAATTTGCTACTTATTTCGTATCCGCAAAGGAAAATGATGATTGACAGAACCCGTTTAGCTGAACTCTTTGACCGCGAGCGCGCCACGTTCACTGCCGCGCACCCCAAGTCACAGGCCGCCTACGAAAACGCTACCCACCTCTTTGGCCGCGTTCCCATGACCTGGATGAACAAGAAAGCTGGTGGCTTCCCCATTTATCTCGACCGCGCCAAAGGAAACCGCGTGTGGGATATTGACGGACACGAATACATCGACTTTGCTCTTGGAGACACCGGCTCGATGGCAGGTCACTCCAACCCCGACGTTGTCGCCGCAATTAAGAAGCGTGTCGACGAACAAGGTGGTCTCACCACCATGCTTCCCACCGAAGACGCCGAGTGGGTGGGTGCAGAACTGTCACGCCGCTTCGGAATGGATAAGTGGAGCTTCTCTCTCACAGCAACTGATGCGAACCGTTGGGCTATTCGATTGGTACGTGCACTGACAGGTCGCAGCAAGATCCTGTTCCACTCATACTGCTACCACGGTTCCGTAGACGAATCGCTGATTGTGGTGGGACCTGACGGTCACGGAATGAGTCGACCAGGCAATGTGGGGGAACCCGTTGATGTCACAATGACAAGCCGTGTTGCTGAGTTCAATGACCTCGAGATGCTCGAGCGTGAATTGGCCAACGGCGATGTTGCAGCTGTACTCATCGAGCCTGCACTGACCAACATCGGTATTGTGCTGCCAGATCCTGGTTACCACGAAGGTGTTCGTGCTCTCACTCGTAAATACGGAACCCTGCTCATCATCGATGAGACCCACACCTTCTCTGCAGGCCCTGGCGGTATGACCCAGCGTGACAACCTGGAGCCTGACATCGTGATCATTGGTAAGTCCATTGCCGGCGGTATTCCAACCGGTGCCTATGGTCTCAGTGCAGACTTCGCAGAGAAAGCCTTGGCTCGCACCGACCTCGACTTAGTCGACATGGGTGGTGTGGGCGGAACCCTGGCTGGAAACCCACTCTCTGTTGCAGCCATGAGAGCAACGCTCGAGAACGTCCTCACTGAGGAAGCTTTCGACAAGATGATTGCTACCGCGACAGTCTTCAACGACGGCGTTCAAGAGCTCTTTGACAAGTACGACCTGCCTTGGTCGATTAACCAATTGGGAGCTCGTGCTGAATACCGTTTTGCAAAGCCCTACCCCAAGAACGGTACTGAGGCGAACGCCGCCGCCGACGGTGAGCTCGAAGACTTCCTTCACCTCTACCTTGCTAACCGTGGCATTTTGCTCACGCCTTTCCACAACATGGCCTTGATGTGCCCCACCACCACGGTGGAGGATGTCCAGAAGCATCACGAAGTATTTGAAGAAGCGATAAAAGAATTGTTGGGACAATAGGCTCATGACTGAATCACCATTGATGCACCCTGCCGATAACGCCACCGTTCGCGAGGCAGACACCAGTAACGTCTTCCACTCATGGTCAGCACAGGGAACTCTTGCTCCCTTTGTGATTGCCGGAGGCAAGGGTGCACGGGTGTGGGATTACGAGGGCAACACCTACCTCGACTTCTCCTCCATGTTGGTCAACGTCAACATTGGCCACCAACACCCCAAGGTGATTGCTGCACTCAAAGCCCAAGCCGATGTGCTCACCACTGTGGCGCCAGCACACGCGAACAATGTTCGCGCGCTGGCAGCACAGAAAATTCTCTCTCACGCACCCAAGGGTTTTGAGAAAGTCTTCTTCACTAACGGTGGTGCTGACGCGAATGAGAACGCCATCCGCATGGCTCGTCTGCACACAGGACGTGACAAGGTCATCTCGTTCTACCGCTCGTATCACGGCAACACCGGTGCAGCAATTGTGTCGACCGGTGACTGGCGTCGTATTCCAAACGAATACTCACGTGGGCACAAGCACGTATTCGGACCCTACCTCTATCGCTCCGAATACTGGGCAACCACCCCTGAGCAAGAGTCAGAGCGTGCTCTGCACTTCCTCGAACGCACCATTCAAGCAGAAGGCCCTGCAAGCATTGCGGCCTTCCTGATTGAATCCGTTCCTGGCACCGCAGGTATTCTTACTCCTCCTCCTGGCTTCCTTAAGGGTGTACGCGCTCTGGCTGATAAGTACGGCATCGTGCTGATCTTGGATGAAGTCATGGCTGGCTTTGGTCGAACCGGTGAATGGTTCGCTTTCAATGCCTTCGATGTGGTTCCTGACCTCATCACCTTTGCCAAGGGTGTGAACTCTGGCTACATCCCCGTCGGTGGTGTGATCATCAACAGCGAGATTGCTCACGCCTTCGACGAGCGCGTCTTTCCCGGTGGTCTCACCTACTCAGGTCACCCTCTCGCTTGCGCAACCATTGTTGCCACCATTGAGGCAATGGAAGAAGAGAAGGTCGTCGAAAACTCCAAGCACATCGGTGCAACTGTTCTTGGCCCCGGTCTGAACGCACTCAAGGACAAGCACCAGATCATTGGTGACGTCCGTGGTTCAGGTGTGTTCTGGGCTGTGGAGTTCGTGACTAACCGGGACACCAAAGAGCCCGTTGACGCGGCCTGGATGGGCAAGCTCAAGGCAGCTCTCATGGCTCACAAGCTGCTCCCCTTCATGGCTGATAACCGTCTCCACGTTGTTCCACCCTGCGTGGTCACGGAAGACGAAGCACGTGAAGGTCTTGCAATCATTGATGCCGTTCTCACAGAGTTGAGCTAACTGCACCCAAGGAATGACAATGGGTGTTCGTTACACAACCGAGGTTCTGGGCGAAGGAAACCACGCCTCTCTGTTGATTCCGGAGTGGGTGCTCACCGAACTGGGCGCCAATAAACGTGCTCCGCTGAAAGTGACCATCAATGGCCACACTTACCGAAGCACGGCAACAGGAGTGGCAGGAGAATGCAGAGTTGTCTTCCCTCAGAAAGAACGAACTGCTGCAGGCGTTTCTTCCGGCGAGTCGGTAACAATAGACCTCGAACTTGATGCCGGATACCGCGAAGTAGACATTCCACCTGAACTTGCCATTGCTCTCGACAAGCACAACCTCAGCCAGGTGTTCGCCAAGTTGAGTTACTCCCACCGTCGTGAATACGCGAGAGCTGTTTCCGAAGCCAAAGCACCCGAAACCAAAGAACGAAGGGTGCTCAAAGCCATCGAGAAAATCTCGAACTTGGCATAAAGAAACCCCCTCCGTCGGAGGGGGTTTCTTTGGTGAGTTGAGTGGTTATCCGAAGCGACCGGAGATGTAGTCCTCAGTTGCTTGAACGTGAGGGTTTTCAAAGATCGTGGTGGTGTCATCGAACTCGATGAGTCGACCAGGTTCACCGGTTCCTGCGATGTTGAAGAAAGCAGTCTTGTCTGACACACGCGATGCCTGCTGCATGTTGTGGGTCACGATGACGATCGTGTACTTGGCCTTGAGCTCTTCGATGAGGTCCTCAATGGCCAGGGTTGAGATGGGGTCCAGTGCCGAGCAGGGTTCATCCATGAGGATGACCTCAGGTGACACCGCAATCGCACGAGCAATACACAGACGCTGCTGCTGACCACCTGAAAGACCAGAACCGGGAAGATCCAAACGGTCCTTCACTTCTTTCCAGAGATTGGCTCCCTTGAGCGACTTCTCAACAAGGTTGTCGGCATCTGATTTTGAAATCTTTTTGTTGTTGAGCTTCACACCAGCGAGGACGTTGTCCTTGATCGACATGGTGGGGAAAGGATTGGGGCGCTGGAACACCATACCGACCTGGCGACGAACCATCACCGGGTCCACATCGGGGTCATAGAGGTTCTTGCCATCGATGAGCACTTCGCCGTCAACGGTTGCACCGGGAATAACCTCGTGCATGCGGTTGAGTGTGCGCAGGAAGGTTGACTTGCCACAACCGGAGGGGCCAATGAAAGCGGTGACGGTGCGAGGTTCGATGGTGAGCGAGACGTCTTCGACGGCCTTGAACTTGCCGTAGTAAACGTTGAGGTCTTTGACTTCGATGCGCTTAGACACAGGTTTTCCTTCTGGTGTGGTGAAACTTAGCGGAGGCCCTTGGGAGCCAAGAGTTTAGAGACGAGTCGAGCAATAAGGTTCAACGCCATCACGATCAAGATCAGGACCAAGGCACCGGTCCATGCGCGGTCGATGTATGCCTGAGCGTCAGCACCTTGGCTGGCGTATTGGGTGTACACGAACACAGGCAGTGTTGCCATGCGGTCGGAGAACAGGTTGTAGTTCATGCTCGTACTCATGCCCACGATGATGAGCAGCGGTGCTGTTTCACCAATAATGCGCGAGATAGACAGCATCACACCGGTGATGATTCCAGCGATAGAAGTAGGAATCACAATTTTGACAATCGTCAGCCACTTGGGAACACCCAGAGCATAGGAAGCTTCACGCAACTCGTTCGGAACAAGCTTGAGCATTTCTTCGGTGGAGCGAACGACAACCGGGATCATGAGGATTGACAGTGCAACCGAACCACCAATACCGAAACGAATACCGGGACCGAGGAATATCGCAAACAGTGCGAAGGCGAACAAACCGGCAACAATCGACGGAATGCCCGTCATCACGTCGACGAAGAAGGTGATGGCTTTAGCCAAACGACCCTTGCCGTATTCAACAAGATAGATCGCGGTCATAATTCCGATGGGAACCGAAATAATCGTCGCGGCAAGGGTGATTTCTAACGTTCCAATAATGGCGTGAAGACCACCACCACCGGCACCCACCACGTTGCGCATGGAGGAGTTGAAGAACGTGGCATCAAAACGGGGCAAACCATTGATAACAGCGGTGTAGACCAATGAAATCAGGGGCAATAACGCCACGACGAAAGCAGTTGTAACCAAACCTGTCGCGAGACGGTCAGATGCTTTACGACGTCCCTCTACGATGCGGGAAAGAATGTAGGAAAGCAAAACAAAAAGCACTGCTGAAACAAAGACCGCAGCAACAATATTGAATCCTTCGGAGATTCCAGCCGCCATAAGCACTCCAAAAACACCGAAGGCAACAAGTGCACTTACGCCAGCGGTTGCCCACAAAGTGAGCTTAGAGAGGCGGCGTGCGCTGGTCGGAGCTGGAACAACGAGGGCGGTCATTAGTTAGCTCCCGAGAAGTCTTTGCCGCGGTTGATCACCATACGAGCCAGCGAGTTCACCAGGAGCGTGATGAGGAACAAGATCAAACCTGTCGCGATGAGCACGTTCACACCGAGATCGTGTGCTTCAGGGAAGTTCAGCGCAATGTTTGCTGCGATGGTGGTGGGGTTCTGTGATTGCAGAAGTGCGAAAGAAATAATCACCGAGGGAGAGAGCACCATTGCTACGGCCATCGTTTCACCGAGTGCGCGCCCCAGGCCAAGCATGGTTGCTGAGATAATTCCTGGGCGAGCAAACGGGAGAACTGCAGTCTGAATCATTTCCCAGCGAGTGGCGCCCAAAGCCAGAGCAGCTTCTTCGTGGAGGACTGGTGTTTGCAGGAAGATTTCGCGTGTAATGGCCGTAATGATGGGCAAAATCATGACGCCCAAAACAATGGCCACGGTCAGAATGGTTCGCCCCGTTCCAGAGACTGGGCCTTCGAAAATCGGAATCCAGCCGAGGTTATCGACCAACCATGAGAAGAAGGGCTGAACAGCTGGAGCGAGAACAGTAATTCCCCATAGGCCAAACACAACCGAAGGAACGGCTGCGAGCAAGTCAATGATGTAACCAAGTCCCTGAGCGAGCTTGCGAGGTGCAAAGTGAGAGATAAACAGCGCAATACCGATTGCAAAGGGAACCGCTATCAGGAGAGCGAGTGCTGCAGCCCAGACTGTTCCAAAAACGAGAGGGAACACATATGCCCAGAATCCCTCGCCCTTACCAACCTTGGACGGATCTGCAATAAATGCCGGGATACTTTGAGCAATGAGGAAGATGGCAACTGCAGCAAGAACGGCGAGGATGATTGATCCTGCAACGAGGCTAGAAGTGGAGAAGACTTTGTCTCCTCGTCGACTGGGTGCTTTGACCTGAGTCGGTTCTTGAACGTCGATAGCCACGAGTCCTTCTTACTGCAAAAATCCGGTTTTGGGTAATGCCCAGCCTAGAGAATCTGATGATTCCCCAGGCTGGGCATTAGAGGTTGTTACTTGATTGCAGAAACGATGGCAGTTGCCTGCTTGGAAACTGCTGCATCGAGAGGTGCTGAACCAGCAGATGCAGCTGCGTCAGCCTGACCCTGTGCGCTGAGAATGTAGGTGAAGTATGGCTTCACCAAGTCAGCGACACCGGCCTCAGCGTACTCGTTGCAACCAATGAGGTAGGAGACGAGAACGATGGGGTAGTGGGTTGGGTCGGTGGTGGTGCGGTTGATGCTGATAGCCATGTCGGTGTCTGCACGACCGTCAACTGGCTTGGATTCAGCGACAACTGCAGCAGCAGCCTCTGGGGTGTACTTGACGAACTTGTCGCCAACCTTGATGTTGGCAACACCGAGCTTGCCAGCCTTGGAAGCGTCAGCGTAACCGATGGTTCCAGTTCCGTTCTTGACAGCGTCAACAACACCAGAGGTACCCTGTGCACCTTCACCGGTCTGGAAGGGGAAGGTGTCAGCTGGCTTCTCGATTGCCCAGTCAGCCTTGGCAGTCTGGAAGAGGTAGTCAGAGAAGTTCTTGGTGGTACCCGAGTCATCTGAACGGTGAACTGCGGTGATAGCAAGGTCAGGGAGCTTCGCCTTGGGGTTCAGCGCTGCGATTGCTGCATCGTTCCAGTTGGTGATTGCACCAGAGAAGATCTTCGCAATGGTAGATGCGTCCAGGTTGAGGTCAGTTACACCATCAACGTTGTAGATCACCGCGATAGGGGAAATGTAGGCAGGAACTTCGAAAGGAGCGGTGCCGGGTGCACATGCTGCGAAAGTACCAGCGAGCTCTTCGTCCTTGAGGTAGGAGTCAGAACCAGCGAAGTTGGATCCACCAGCGATGAAGGTTTCGCGACCTGCTCCAGAACCGGAGGGGTCATAGGTGATGGTGACATCTGGGTTAGCAGTCTGGAACGCTGCAATCCAGGCCTCCTGAGCAGAACCCTGGCTGGATGCGCCAGCTCCGACTAGGGTGCCGGAAAGAGTCGAGACGCTTGCCTCTGGTGTTGCGCTTTCGTTTGCTGCACATGCACTGAAAGCAAGAGCGGTAGTTGCTGCGATAGCAATGGCTGCCATGGGGCGGCCGTAACGTGTGATGTTCACGTGTAATCCTTTCGGGATTTTTCTTCTTGGTGTGAGGACTCGTTGTGATTCCTGGATTCACGTTATGGGACGTGGGTGACGTGATGGCACACGCAAGGTAAACAGTTGGTGAACGATCAAAAATGTCATGAAAACAGAAAAAGACCCGCGATTCTCTCGCGGGCCTTTCTGCGGGCAATTACGCCTTAGATTCAGTGATTTCGTCGATGTCGGGTGCCCATTCTCCGGTGGAGAGATAGGCAACCTTTCGAGCAATCGAAATAGCGTGGTCTGAGAAGCGTTCATAGTAACGGCTAGCCAGAGTGGCGTCCACAGTATCCATGGATGTTCCCGCCCATGTGTCGGAGAGAACCTTGTCAAAGACAGAGAGGTGAAGTGAGTCAATCTTGTCATCAAGATCGCGAATCTTTTCAAGCTGCTTGAGTTCTTGGGACTTGAGCATCTTGATGAGCTTCTCAGCAATCTGGATGTCGATTTCACCCATTTCCTTGAAGGTTGAGCGAAGACCCTTCGCAATGACCTTGTCAGGGAAGCGGTATCGAGTGAGCTGAGCCAGGTGCTCAGCCATGTCACCCATGCGCTCGAGGTTGGCGCTCATGCGTAGAGCACTCACAACAACACGCAAGTCGCGAGCAACTGGCTGTTGGCGAGCAAGAATTTGAATTGCTAGTTCGTCGAGGGTGAGTGCAAGCTCATCGATGTGAGCATCCTCTTCAATGACTTCCTCGGCAAGAGTGATGTCGCTGTCTTGGAAAGCAGTGGTGGCCTTGCGCATTGCTTCGGCAACAAGCTCGGCAATCTCTACTAGACGCTGCTGAACTTCCTGAAGTTCTTGCTGAAACACGTCGCGCATGTGAATTCCTTATACATAGTTTTTATCAACCGCTATCTCAGTAAGCCCTGTGACAGTGAAGTTGAGCTGTCACACAGGTTAACGAAAAGAGCGAGTCAGGTTAACAGTTGACTTTCCCAGCCTACTCCTGCCTTTTTTCTTTTTGAGGGAAGGCAAAGGTGGGTTAGCGTTAGAGCATCATGTCTGCCCCATTGATCTTGCTCGCCATCGGTGTGGGAGCTGTCGCGGGCGCAGCAATCGTTCTTCTCATCATCTGGGTGCTACGTCAGCGCGAAGAAGAAGCCGAACGTTCCTCCAATGATCTGCCACGTGGTGTTGCACAAGTAGTCAGCAGACTTGACGGCGCGGTCTTTGTAGTCGACAAATCCCTCAATGTTCTCACCGCATCTGAGGGAGCAAGCATTCTTTCCCTCGTGGGCCAAGGACGGATTCTTATCCCTGAGATTGTCTTGATTGCGGAGGCAGCGCTCAGAGGCAACGACGTCCGTGAAGACGACATGGAAATTGCTCGCGGGCCTTTAGGCGATGCCACCTTGACTGTCTCCGTTCACGCCTCTCCCTTTAGAAGCCGTTTTGTTCTGATTAGTGTGGTTGACCGTGGCGAGTTCAAGCGTCTGGATGATATCCGCAGAGAATTTGTGGCCAATGTTAGTCACGAACTCAAAACCCCGATTGCTTCAGTGGGTCTCCTCGCTGAAGCACTGCGGGAAGCAGCCGACGAACCAGAGACAGTTCGTCACTTTGCTGATCGCCTGAGCACCGAAGCTAAGCGCTTAGGTGATATCACTCGTGAAATCATTGAGCTCTCTCGCCTGCAAGCAGAGGGGGCATTGGCTGAATTTGAACAGGTCACCATCGGAGACATTGTTGAACAGGCTATTGATTACAACCGAGTGGTTGCAAAAGCACGCAAGATCAGACTGGTGAGCGGAGGCGAGCTCGACAGCACCATTTATGGTGACCCCGCACGGCTTGTGGTTGCGATTAGCAATCTCATCGCCAACGCAGTGCACTACTCCCCTGACAAATCGCAGGTTGGTATTGGTGTTGCCCGCCGAAATTCATTTATTGAGATTGCCGTTACTGACCAGGGCATTGGTATGACCAAGGAAGAAGTCGAACGCGTCTTTGAGCGTTTCTACCGAACCGACCAAGCGCGTTCGCGATCGACAGGTGGAACTGGTCTGGGCCTGAGCATCGTGAAGCACATTGTTTCTAACCACGGTGGTGACATCCGCGTCTGGTCTTCCCCAGGTAAAGGTTCCACCTTCACCATTCGTATCCCCGAAGCAACCCAATAGAAGGACATCTCGTGAGCCGAATACTCCTGGTTGAAGACGAAAGCGCACTGAGCGAGCCTCTAGCCTTTTTGCTCACACGCGAAGGCTTTGAGGTCGAAATTGCCGAGGATGGTCAGCAGGCGCTCGATGTGTATGCCAACGGCACATACGACATCATTCTGTTGGATCTCATGATTCCCAAAGTTCCTGGGACAGAAGTGTGCCGACAAATTCGCACCACCTCGAACATTCCCATCATCATGCTCACCGCCAAAGACACGGAGGTGGACAAGGTTGTGGGATTAGAGCTTGGGGCAGATGACTATGTCACCAAGCCCTACTCAACACGCGAACTCCTCGCCCGCATCAAAGCTGTGCTTCGACGCAATGTTCGAGACGAAGACAGCAGCAATGACGGTGTCATCGACATTGCAGGAATCCGTCTAGATGCTGACCGCCACACCCTGCATGTTCAGGGTGAGCTAGTTGCAACTCCGCTGAAAGAATTTGAGCTCCTGGAATACCTCATGAGCAATGTTGGACGCGTGTTGACTCGTGGGCAGCTCATCGACCGCGTCTGGGGAGCCGATTACTACGGCGACACCAAGACATTAGATGTTCACATCAAACGTTTGCGCTCCAAAATCGAGGCAGACCCTGCTGAGCCGGTTCACCTCGTGACCGTGCGTGGCCTGGGATACCGCTTCGACGCCTAAGGGCTTCGCCAGATGCACACTCTCAGACTCGCCCTTGCAGAGTTCTTCGGAACCCTCGTTCTCGTAGCCACCGTCGTGGGCTCCGGAATCATGGGCACCCAGATATCTGATAATCCTGGCGTTGCACTGTTGATCAACACGTTGTCGACCATTTTCGTGCTGGCATTACTCATCCTGATCTTGGGGCCCATTAGCGGCGCCCACTTCAACCCTGCGGTCACACTTGTGATGTGGGCAAAGAAGCTCCAACCAGGAGCACACGTTCTTCCCTATGTGATCGCACAGATTACGGGCGCCATCGCCGGAGCAATCTTGGCAAACATCATGTTTGACCAAGCGCCTATCCAAATAGCATCAACACAGCGGGTCTCACCCGGATTGTTTATCGGTGAAATAGTTGCAACAGCCGGCCTGCTGGTTGTGATTTTGGTTTTCATCGCTCGTGACCAAGCACGGTTTGTTCCCTTTGCCGTCGCGGCATGGATTGGCTCGGCCTACTTCTTCACCTCCTCCACATCTTTTGCAAACCCTGCCGTGACCATTGGTCGCGTATTCAGTGACAGCTTTGCCGGCATTGCACCTGCATCTGTTGGCCCCTTTGTTCTTGCACAGCTCATCGGCGCCGCACTCGGTGCCGTCTTAGCTTGGGCAATCATTGACTCCACACACAGGAAAGAAAATCATGTCTGATAAAAAAGCAACCGTCCTCTTCGTCTGTGTCCACAACGCAGGACGTTCGCAAATGGCAGCCGGCTATCTCCAACATCTAGCTGGTGACCGTGTTGAGGTACTTTCAGCAGGCACCGAACCACGTGACCAGGTCAATCCTTCTGCCATCGCCGTCATGGCAGAAGAAGGAATCGACCTCACCTCATCAACACCCAAGGTGCTGACCGACGAGGCAGTCATGGCATCTGACTACGTCATCACCATGGGCTGCGGAGACAAGTGCCCCTTCTTCCCTGGCAAGCAATACCTTGACTGGCCCCTGGCAGATCCAGCAGGCAAGGGAGTGGAAGATGTCCGCCCCATTCGTGACGAAATTCGCGGCAAGATCGAAGCACTCATCGCAGAGATTGACGCGAAGTTCTAACTTCACTTCTTCAATGACTATGGCCACCCAATGGGTGGCCATAGTCATTAGGCATTATGAGCACTTACTCTGCGCGCGACTCTTTCAGCATGGTCTCTCTATCGACAACCTTGATGCGCGCACGTCCTTCGGGCTCACCAAGCTTCTGCTCGTATTCATCGAGTGCAGTCCAGCCCTGAGCTGTGGTGAATTCGATACCGCGGCTTTCCATCAAATCAACGATGGCGCCTTCTTCAGGCTCCTCAGGAGTCCACCATGAATCTTGATCCTCAAGCACATGAGCAATGGTTTCCATCGCGTCACTCTTGGTATGACCGATGAGTCCTACGGGTCCACGCTTAATCCATCCGGTTGCATAAACACCAGGGATGTGCTTTCCAGACTCATCAATGACCTGGCCTTCGTGGTTAGGAATAACACCCTTGACCACATCAAAGGGAACATCTTTCAGTGGTGAGCTGTAGTAACCAATAGCGCGATACAAAGCCTGTACTTCAACTTCACGGATTTCACCAGTGCCCACAACGCCACCTGTGCCATCGGGGGCGGTGCGCTCGTATCGGAAGCCCGTCACGTTACCGGCGTCATCACCGAGCACCTCAAGAGGGTTGGCATAGAAGTGCAAGTGCAGACGTCGTGACGCCTTGCCGGTCTCGCGGGTGCGCCACTCGTTCATGACCTTGTTGAGAACAAAGACCTGCTTGTTGGAATCAATCAGTGCCTGGCTTGCAGGATCAATTTCAAAGTCTTCGTCATAGACAATCATGTCCACATCGCGAAGTTCGCCCAGCTCTCGCAGCTCCAGCGGAGAGAACTTTGCTTGCGCGGGTCCACGGCGACCAAAGACGTGAACGTCGGTCACCGGCGATGCCTTGAGTCCTTGGTAGACGTTGTCCGGAATCTCGGTGACGAGAAGATCATCGGCGTGCTTGGCAAGCATGCGAGCTGCATCAAGTGCCACGTTTCCGTTACCAATGACTGCAACAGATTGCGCAGTCAGTGGCCACGTGCGGGGAACATCAGGATGGCCGTCATACCAACTGACGAAGTCAGCTGCGCCATAGCTGCCATTGAGCTCAATCCCTGGGATGTTCATCGGAACATCCTTCGTTGCACCGGTGGCAAAGATGACGGCGTTGTAGTGCTTCTTGAGATCGTCCATGGTGATGTCAACGCCGTATTCCACGTTGCCAAACAAGCGGATGTCTCCGCGGTCCAGTACCTCGCGCAAGGCTGTGATGATGCCTTTGATACGTGGGTGGTCTGGAGCAACACCGTAACGAACCAAACCATAGGGTGCGGGGAGGTGTTCAAAAAGGTCAATGGAAAGATCGAAGTCGCGTTCGGCTTTCATCGCAATATCTGCAGCGTAGATTCCTGCGGGGCCGGCGCCAACAATGGCCAGTCGAAGCTTGGTCACGGGGTATTTAATCCTCATACGTGGAAGGCAAGTGAATTCCCAGTTTAGTCGGGGGCAATAGGCTTAACTCGTGAAAATCCTGGTTCTTGGCTCCGGTGCCCGCGAGCACGCAATTGTTACCGCATTACTGGCAGAAAACGCTGACCACGAGATTACTGTTGCCCCAGGTAACGCCGGTATCGCTTTCGATGTTCCCTGTGTCACCACAGACATCCTCAATCCAGAAGCCGTGGCCTTCCTGGCCGAGGGGCTCGATGTTGATCTTGTTGTGGTGGGTCCTGAAGCTCCTCTTGTTGCTGGCGTCGCTGACCCACTGCGTGAAATGGGCATCCCCGTCTTCGGCCCCAACCAGGCAGCTGCCGCTTTGGAAGGTTCAAAAACTTTTGCCAAGCGCATCATGGATGAGGCCGGAGTTCCTACAGGACGTGCAATCAAGGTGTCAACACTGCTTGATGCTGAGACAGCATTGGATGACTACGGCGCTCCCTACGTCATCAAAGCGGATGGGCTTGCTGCCGGTAAAGGTGTACTCGTAACCCACGATCGCGAAGCAGCTGTGGCGCACGCCTCCCACTACCTCACCCAAGGTTCAGTCCTCATTGAAGAATTCTTGGACGGTCAAGAAGTGTCGCTGTTCATGTTTGCTGATGGCCACGACGTGCTGCCACTTTCTCCAGCGCAAGATTTCAAGCGCCTCAAAGACAATGATGAAGGCCCCAACACTGGCGGAATGGGCGCCTACTCACCACTTCCGTGGCTGACAGAACAGTTTGGTAGCGAAGACGCGTTCGTCACCGAAGTGATTGAAACGATTGCTCTACCCACCATCCGCCAGCTCGAGGCTGAAGGAACGCCCTTCCAAGGCTTGCTCTACTGCGGACTTATCCTCACCTCCAAAGGAATCCGCGTTATCGAATTCAATGCGCGATTTGGAGACCCAGAAACTCAGGTTGTTCTGCCAAGGCTCAAAACTCCACTCTCTGAACTCATGATGGCTTCGGCCACTGGAAGTCTCGCCGGTCGAGAGCGCCCCAAGTTCTCAGATGAAGCAGTCGTCACTGTTGTTCTCGCTAGCGAGAACTATCCCGAGACTCCCGTTACTGGCAGAGTGTTGACCGGTATTCCTCTGGCAAACGCCGTTGAGGGTGTGCACGTTACCCATGCTGCAACCACCGAACAAGATGGTGAGCTCATTGCGACCGGTGGTCGGGTCCTGAGCGTTGTTGGTCGCGGAAAAGACTTTGCAGAGGCACGCTCGCGTGCCTACGAAGGCTTGTCCAAGATCTCTCTTGAAGGTGGCCAATACCGCACTGATATCGCCAAGAAGGTTGTGAAGTAATGTCCGGTTTCACCGGTGGTCAGAAACTCACCCTTCCCGGCTGGACTCATGCCTACTCAGGCAAAGTTCGTGACCTGTACGTTCCCCAAGGTGAAACTTTGGAGTCAACGCCTCGAGTGTTGGTTGTTGCGAGCGATCGTGTCAGCGCATTCGATCACGTGCTCGAACCGGGTATCCCCGGCAAGGGCGAACTGCTCACCACGTTGAGCCTGTGGTGGTTTGATCAGCTTGCTGTTCCCAATCACCTGCGCGCTGGGGAGATTCCACCAGAGGTTCAGGGCAAGGCAATGCTGGTTGCCAACCTCGATATGTTCCCCGTGGAATGTGTAGTCCGTGGCTATCTTTCCGGGAGCGGCTATCTCGAGTACCTCGAACACCAAAGTGTGTGTGGAATCCCTTTACCTACTGGTTTGAAAGACGGAGACAAACTCCCCGAGCCGATTTACACCCCTGCATGGAAAGCGCCATTTGGCGAACACGATGAGAACATCACATTTGAGAGAACTGTGGAACTCATTGGGCTCGAAGACGCTACTGCCTTACGCGACCTTTCACTCCAAATCTTCACTCAGGCCAGTGAGCTCGCAGCAGCCAAGGGAATCATCCTGGCTGACACGAAGTTCGAATTTGGTCGCGACAGAGAAACCGGTGTCATTACTCTCGCTGATGAGGTTCTCACCTCGGACTCCTCTCGTTACTGGGATGCGACCGCTTATGACGCAGGAACTACCCCTGCAGAGAAGATGACCAGCTTCGATAAGCAGATTGTCCGCAATTGGCTTTCAGCCAATTGGGACAAGCAGGGCACTCCTCCGGTTCTTCCAGAGGAGATTGTTCAGAAAACTGCCGACCGCTATCGCGAGCTCATCAGCCGGATGCTGGGATAGCCGTAATAATTCTTTGGTGAAGTTTCCCCAACATTGTGCTGTGCGCCTAGCCTGAAGTCATGCGCAGATTCATCAACGCCATTTTCGAAGTGCCTCGTAGTGGTGCTCCGATGTGGAAAAGACTGGTGCTGGTAGAAACCGGACTCATTATCTGCGGTTTTGCTTTTGCCATAATGTTGCAAGCTGCAATTGGGCTCGACCCCTGGGATGCCTTCCACTTAGGTCTTTCTATCGTCACTGGAGTCTCAATTGGCCTCGTGGTCGTGATCGTGGGCTTTGCTGTTCTTTTTCTCTGGATTTTCCTCAAACAAAAACTTGGCATTGGAACCATCCTCAACGCCATCACTATTGGTATTTCTATTGACCTGTTTATTGCCATCATTCCCAAGGCGCCAGATTTCTGGTGGGGGTTAGGGTATTTCCTCATTGCCATCCTGATAAACGGTTTAGGCATTTCGATGTATATCGGTGCTGGCCTAGGTCCAGGGCCTCGTGATGGTTTGATGACGGGAATCGTGCGAATTACTGGTCGCCCTATCTGGCTTGTTCGAACGGCAATTGAAGTCGTCGTGCTGGGGCTTGGCTGGGTGATGGGAGGCGCTGTCGGCTTGGGAACCATCATTTATGCCTTCAGCATTGGCCCCGTCGTTCACGTGATGTTGCCGTGGTTCAACCTAGACAAAGTGAAAGAACCGGAAGAAGTCGAGGGTCACTAAAGCTCCGGCCCGCTCTCGGCAAGCTCATAGGAAACTTTGAAACAATGAAGGCTATGAATAAGTCATCGCGTGCAGCAGTCGCCGGTTCAAGCCTTCTCATTGGAGCTCTCTTGCTCACTGGATGCTCGAGTACCGGAATGGCAAATTCAGACGCACACACCATCATGGAGAGTCAGTTAGACACTTCTGTCTACTCCAGTTCTGACATCATGTTTGCGCAAATGATGATTCCACACCACCAGCAAGCAGTAGACATGTCTACCCTTGCTGAGACCCGCACCACAAACCCAGAAATTCTTGCCCTTGCCCAGCAAATCAAAAACGCTCAAGCTCCAGAGATACAACAGATGACTGCATGGTTAGAGAGCGCCGGTGCTGGCATGGATATGGGTCATGACATGGGTATGGATGGCATGCTTACTGACGAACAAATGACGGCGCTCAGCAATGCCACAGGAGCTGACTTCGACAAACTGTATCTTCAAGGAATGATTGCCCACCACGAGGGAGCAATCCAGATGGCCCAAATGATTGTTGGTTCCAACAATGCCGAAGCCAAGCAATTAGCTGCGGCAATTATTACAAGCCAGACTGCAGAGATTGAGAAGATGAAAACTCTTCTGGCTGGAATGTAATGACTACGTCCCTTTACACGGTCACTGGGATGACATGCCAGCACTGTGTGGCAAGCGTTACGAGTGAAGTCAGCCAACTCTCCCACGTCACCTCTGTTGACGTTGACCTTCCCACTGGAAGAGTCACGGTGGAAAGCGATGCCCCCATCCCTGCTGACGACGTTGTCGCCGCCATTGATAAGGCTGGCTATCCGGCAGTCGCTACTGTCTAGTTCTTCACCGTGACAAAAGCTTGCCACGGAGCAAGCACGTCAGACTTCACACCGAGAACAGCATCGCCCGATACTGATTCTGGAAGCTCCACTGTGTCATTAGACAAGTTGGCAACCACCGTTAGAACCTGCCCGTTGAGTTTACGTTCATAGGCAAAGAGGTGCTCGTGTTCAATCCAGAGCATGTCGAAGGAGCCATTGACCACCACATCCATGCCGTGACGCATTGCGATGAGTTTTTGGTAGTGATGGAAGACCGAGTCGGCATCCGCAACTGCTCCCGCCGCATTGATCTCGGGGTAGTTGGTGTTCACCGAGATCCAAGGTTCACCTGAGCTGAAACCTGCGTTAGGTGAGTCGTCCCACTGCATCGGTGTGCGAGCGTTGTCGCGACCCTTGTAGCCGACCGCTTTGAGAACGTAGTCCTCAGTAATCCCCATTGAGGATGCCTCTGCTGCCCAGTTAAGAGTCTCGAGGTCTCGGTATTGGCTCAGCTTGGTGAAGTGAGCATTGGTCATGCCGATCTCTTCACCCTGATACACATACGGCGTTCCACGCATCAAGTGCAGCACGGTCCCGAAAGCTTTCGCAGAGTTCACCCGGTGCTCAGTTGAGTCGTTACCCCAACGCGAAACAATGCGCGGCTGGTCGTGGTTGTTCCAATATAAAGAGTTCCAACCGACCTGCTCCAAACCTTTCTGCCATTTGTTTAGGTTCTCTTTAAGTGCCTTGACAGAGAATGGAGCAAGATCCCATTTCCCGAATCCATCTGGGTTCGTATCCAGATTCATGTGCTCGAACGTGAACACCATGTTGACCTCATGGCGTTCGGGAGCGGTGTATTCCTGGGCTAACTGTATGGTGCAACCAGGCATCTCGCCAACGGTAATCAATCCCTTGTCACGAAGGACCTCGCGATTCATTTCTTGCAAGAATTCGTGAATACGTGGACCGTTCATCCAAGGCCCAAACAAGCCCTCTGCATCAGAGAAGTCCTGACGTTTTGAAATGAGATTAATCACATCCATGCGGAATCCATCAACGCCTTGCTCAAGCCACCAATTCATCATTGAATAAACGGCGGCTCTGACATCTGGATTTTCCCAGTTCAGGTCAGGTTGCTTCTTGGAGAAGATGTGTAGGAAGTATTGCTGGGTGTTTTCGTCCCACTGCCAGGCAGATCCAGAGAATGCTGATTGATGGGATGTGGGCTCGCGGCCGTCGACAGCGTCGCGCCAGATATACCAATCTCGCTTGGGGTTATCCAGAGAAGATGAGCTCTCCACAAACCAGGGGTGCTCATCGGAGGTGTGGTTGACCACGAGATCCATCACGAGCTTCATGCCGCGGGCATGGGTCTCGTTGATGAGGTGGCGCATGTCTTCGAGCGTGCCGAAGAGGGGATCAATGTCTTGGTAGTCCGAGATGTCATAGCCGTTGTCATCTTGAGGGGACTTGTAGACAGGGGAAAGCCAGAGGACATCAACACCGAGGTCAGCAAGGTAGTCCAGCTTGGAAGTGATACCAGGGATATCCCCGATGCCGTCGCCGTTCGAGTCAGCGAACGATCGAGGGTAGATCTGGTACACAACGGCACCCTTCCACCAGTCATCTTTACCTAGGGTGATGCTCATGTGTCTCCTTCTTGTCTCAACAATCAACTGTATTGGTGTGTGGGACTTCAGAAACTTTTTTCTCACCAACACTGACGAAGAAACACCTCTTCTGGCTAGGGTAAATGAGTTCCCAGAAGGAGGTTCCACACATGGGTGTTGAAAACAACACACGCGACATTGAAGAAACTGTCGTCACCGACTTCACAGACCGGATGAGTTACGGCGGCTATCTCGATCTAGAGACTCTGCTTTCTGCGCAAAAGCCGCTGAGCGATCACCACGATGAGTTGCTGTTTATCATTCAGCACCAAACCACCGAATTGTGGATGAAGTTGATGGTGCATGAACTCATCGGGGCAGCAAACTATCTGCGTAGTGACGATTTGGGCCAGGCACTCAAATGCATTGCCCGCCTCAAGCACATCCAAAAGACACTCACTGAACAATGGTCTGTCCTGGCTACGTTGACCCCCAGTGAATATGCACAATTTCGTGACCGTTTGGGTAACTCCAGCGGATTCCAATCCCACCAATACCGCGCCATTGAATTCATGCTGGGTAACAAAAACGAGAAGATGATCAAAGTCTTTGACGCAGACCCTGAAGCTCAAGCACTTCTCGTAACTGCATTGAATGCTCCCACCATCTATGACGAGTTCCTGCGATACCTCTCTCGTCGCGGATATGCCATCCCTGATGACGTACTCAACCGCGACGTCACCAAAGCTTGGGTGTTCTCCGAGGATTTACTGTCAGTGTTTATCACGATCTATAACGAGCACGAAGAACACTGGGAAGCCTACGAAACCTGCGAAGAACTTGTGGACTTAGAAGAAAACTTCCAGTTCTGGCGCTTCCGTCACCTGCGCACGGTGCAGCGCATCATTGGAATGAAGATGGGTACCGGCGGAAGCTCAGGTGCTCCTTTCTTACAAAAAGCTCTCGAACTGACGTTCTTTCCTGAACTCTTTGCCGTGCGCACTGAGATCGGAAAGTAGCACTCCTTCATGAGCTCTGCTTCACAGAAACCTGGCAACCCCTATGGGGTTGGGGTTTCTGTGCGCCTGGCATCCGGCGAGCGCGGAACATTGTTTCCCTTATTTGGTGATGCCCACGTTCACTTAGGACTCATCGAGCCTGAACTTCTTCTTCCCGGAGGAATTGGTCGCGTGCTCGATCTGGGATGGTCAACGCCTGAGCTGCAAATTTGGGCACACACTATCCCTGGACTCGATGTTGACTTCGCTGGAAACTTCCTCGCGGCCGAGGGCGGTTACCCTTCCGACCGGTCCTGGGCACCTGCAGGAGCAACGGTATTCGTTGAGAACGCCAGAGACGCGGTTGCTGAACAGGTTGCATCTGGCTCGAGCGCTATCAAGATCACACTTAATACGGATGCTGGCCCTGTTCACACAGATGAGGTTCTCGCTGAACTTGTTGCTGCGGCAGAAGATGCTGGTCTGCCTGCTGTTATTCATGCTGAGGGACACGGGCAAGCAGAACGCGCACTTCGCGCAGGCAAAGTTGTTCTCGCACACACTCCTTTCTCTGAGGTACTCACCGATGATCTGATTGTTCACGCTGCACAGAACAATTTGGGCTGGATGAGCACCCTCGACATTCATGGCTATGGCGACCACACCCCCGCCTTTGATGTGGTATTGGAGAACCTGCGCAGGTTCGTTGCTGCTGGCGGAACGGTCTTCTATGGCACCGATTTAGGCAATGGGGCGCTGCCGTTAGGCATCAATGCCCGAGAACTCGCTGCTCTGGAACTCAGTGGAATGAGCCACGAACAGATTGTTCACTCCCTGAGTTCGTGGTGGAGATCAACTCCTGTTTCCCGGTCAAGTTTTATCTCTGAGATGTCAGACAACACCTGTGCAGATTTCAGCACCTGGCTGTGTTCTGCGCGTATCGTCGAAAACACTGAAGTGGAGTCATGATGACAAGTTTTGAAACACGTGCTGAAGAGCTCGATGCAGCTGATCCTTTAGCTGCCCACCGCGCGAAGTTCTTTGGCACCGATGAGGCAACACAGTCTTCAACTCCCGGTATGCCTCTGGCCTACTTCGATGGCAACTCTCTGGGCCGCCCCATGAGCGCCAGCTTTGACCGCATTGAAGCCTTCCTTCGTCATGACTGGGGAACACGCCTTATTCGAAGCTGGGACGAGCAGTGGTTGAACCTACCACTCGAACTCGGTAACAAGATTGGTGCTGCTGCTCTCGGTGCTGCACCTGGTCAAACCTTTGTAGGTGACTCAACGAGTGTGCTTCTCTACAAGATGGCGCGAGCTGCCATTGCCGCACGCCCAGGTCGCATCGAGATCGTGCTCGATACCGATAACTTCCCAACCGATCGCTACCTTCTCGAAGGTATCGCTGACGAACTCAACATGACTCTGGTGTGGATTGAGGCTGACACCTCTGCCGGCGTCACGCCTGAACAAGTTGCTGCTGTCGTGAACTCCAACACCGCTCTGGTGCTTCTCAGCCATGTTGCCTACCGCTCCGGCTTTATGGCGGATGCTCCTGCAATCACAAAGATCACCCACGACGCTGGCGCATTGATTGTGTGGGACCTGAGCCACTCGGTGGGTTCTGTCGTAGTCGAACTAGATAAGTGGAATGTCGACATCGCCGTGGGCTGTTCGTATAAGTACCTCTGCGGCGGCCCGGGTGCTCCTGCCTGGGCGTATGTGCGCAAAGACCTACAGACCAAGATTGAACAGCCCATTCAGGGTTGGTGGGGAACCAAGAACATGTTTCTGATGGGTCCTGGCTATGACCCTGAGAACGACCTGCGCCGCTTCATAACCGGCACCACTCCCGTCGTGGGTATGCAGGCCATGATTGACCCTGTTGAACTCATCGGAGAAGTCAGCATTGAAGCAATTCGTGCTAAGTCCCTGCTGCTGACACAGTTCGTCATCGACTACACCGACGAAGTGCTAGCGCCAATGGGG
Source organism: Aurantimicrobium sp. INA4 (assembly GCF_027924525.1). Taxonomy (NCBI): domain Bacteria; kingdom Bacillati; phylum Actinomycetota; class Actinomycetes; order Micrococcales; family Microbacteriaceae; genus Aurantimicrobium; species Aurantimicrobium sp. INA4. The sequence goes on from NZ_AP027040.1 coordinate 1,472,902, forward strand.
GTGACCGTGGCAACGCCACGCGACCCCGCCCAGCGTGGTGGCCATGTCACGTTGAACCACCCCCACATGCGTGACATAAATGCGTTGCTGTGGAAGGAAGACATCATTCCCGACTACCGTGATCCGCACGGATTACGCATCGGATTGTCGCCGCTGACAACTTCTTTCCACGAAGTCTTCCTCGGCATGGAGAAGGTCAAGGAGACACTGCTCTCCCTCCGATAGGATTGAGGTAATCCCTTACTCGCGAAATCGCTGGAGTCGCCCCCATGCCCACCATCGTTGTCGAGGTAATGCCCAAGGCTGAAATTCTTGACCCACAGGGCAAGGCAGTCGCTGGCGCTCTTACCCGCCTAGGTCACAACCAATTCACCGGTGTTCGCATCGGAAAGCGCTTCGAGCTCACCGTTGACGGTCCCGTCACCGCTGAAACTCTTGAGGCCGTCAAGACCATCGCAGAGGACATCCTCTCGAACTCGGTCATCGAAGATGTCGTCAGCATCTCCGAGGCCAAGTAATGCGCGTCGGAGTTATTACCTTCCCCGGCTCACTCGATGAGCGTGACGCGCAGCGTGCGGTAAAGCTCGCGGGTGGAACACCTGTTGCCCTGTGGCACGGAGCGCATGACCTTGAGGGCGTGGAAGCCATCATTCTTCCCGGCGGTTTCAGCTACGGCGACTATCTGCGTGCAGGTTCAATTGCCAGTCACGCCCCCATCATGGCTGAAGTCATCGATGCAGCTCACAAGGGTATGCCCGTGCTCGGTATTTGTAACGGATTCCAGATGCTTGCTGAAGCTCGCTTGGTTCCCGGTGCTCACACCCGCAATGACTGCCAGACTTTCGTTCGCCGCGATCAAAAGCTCATCGTGGAGAACAACAACACAGCGTGGACGAAAGACTTCGCCCAGGGTGAAGAAATCATCATTCCGCTGAAGAACGCAGACGGTCGTTTCGTCGCTGACGCTGACACCATCAAGCGCATCGAAGACAACGGTCAGGTGACCTTCCGCTATGTCGGCGTGAACCCCAACGGTTCCATCGATGACATTGCCGGTGTTTCAAACGAAGCTGGCAACGTGGTTGGTTTGATGCCTCACCCCGAGCACGCAGTGGAGCCAGGCTTTGGCCCCGACACCGCGGTAGCAATGCGCTCAGGACTGGATGGGCTCAAATTCTTTACCTCCGTCATCCAAAGCACCATCCTGTCCAAGGCATAAGCCTCGTGAACGCAGTAAACACAGCACACGCCCCGGGATTTACTCCCCGCAAGCTCTACTTTGTACTTGCCATTGCGGAAGCATGCACCTGGACACTGTTGATCACTGGCTTGATCTTGCGAGCCACCACCGGCATTGACCAAACCTTATTCACCACCATCGGTGGCCTGCACGGTTTCGTCTTTATTGCCTATGGCGCAACCTCCATCCTCATCGCCTTCAACCAGCGCTGGGGATTCTGGATGGGTTTGCTTGCCGTGATTACCGCGATCTTGCCCTATGCCACTATCCCTTTCGAACTTGTTCAAGCCAAGCGCGGAGCACTCGAAGGGCCCTGGCGCCGTGAGGCAACGGACGATCCTCGTGATGCCCGTCCGTTGGATCGACTTTTCCGTTGGTTCTTGAACCACCCGATTTTGTTGATACTGGTCATTGTTCTAGCGATTGTCGCCGTCTTCACAACTTTGCTCATCATCGGTCCTCCCGGGGGACGCTAAAGATAATGAGCACTCTCACTTTTCCCACCCACATGAAGGGACTTCACGCGTGAGCAACCACGTCGCCGACACCGTAGAGAACGCCATCGCAACACCCGACAAGGTTCAGCCCTACGGCGCCCTTGGTCTCAAGGATGACGAGTACGCCAAGATTCGTGAAATCCTCGGACGCCGTCCCACCTCTGGTGAGCTGGCGATGTATTCGGTGATGTGGAGTGAACACTGCTCTTACAAATCTTCGAAGATTTACCTTCGCCAGTTTGGCCAGAAGGTCAGCGAGAAGATGAAAGAAAAGCTCATGGTCGGCATGGGCGAGAACGCCGGTGTTGTCGATGTCGGAGAGGGCTGGGCTGTCACCTTCAAAGTAGAAAGCCACAACCACCCCAGCTACATCGAGCCCTTCCAGGGCGCTGCCACAGGTGTGGGTGGAATCGTCCGTGACATCATCTCGATGGGTGCACGTCCCGTGGCAGTGATGGACCAGTTACGTTTTGGTGCCATTGACCACCCTGACACTCCTCGTGTACTCCACGGTGTTGTCGGAGGTATTAGCTTCTATGGGAACTGCCTTGGTCTTCCCAACATTGGTGGCGAGACCTACTTCGACTCTTGCTACCAGGGCAACCCGCTCGTAAACGCGCTTTCTGTTGGTGTGCTGCGTCACGAAGACCTTCACCTCGCTAACGCTTCTGGTGTGGGCAACAAGATTGTTCTCTTCGGTGCACGCACCGGTGGAGACGGTATTGGTGGCGCATCGATTCTTGCCTCTGACTCCTTCGATTCCACCGGACCAACCAAGCGTCCTGCAGTTCAAGTTGGTGACCCCTTCGCTGAGAAGGTGCTCATCGAGTGCTGTCTTGAGCTATACCGTGAAGGCCTCGTTGAAGGTATTCAAGACCTCGGTGCTGCTGGTATTTCCTGTGCAACAAGCGAACTTGCTTCTAATGGTGACGGTGGCATGTTTGTTGAACTCGACAATGTTCTCCTGCGCGACCCCACCCTCACCGCGGAAGAAATCCTCATGTCAGAGAGCCAGGAGCGCATGATGGCTGTGGTCAAGCCTGAGCTGCTGGATCAATTCATGGCTGTCGTCAACAAGTGGGATGTGGAAACCAGTGTTCTCGGTGAAGTGACCGACACCGGTCGCCTCGTGATCCACCACGGTGGCGAAGAAATCGTGAACGTGGACCCTCGCACCGTCGCTATTGACGGTCCCGTCTATGAACGTCCCGTTACTTACCCCGCATGGATTGATGCACTGCAGGCTGATTCAGCTGACAAGCTGACTCGTCCCACAACAGGTGCAGAGCTGAAGGACCAGTTCTTGAAGCTTGTTGCCAGCCCCAACCTGGCGGACAAGTCACTCATCACCACCCAATATGACTACTTCGTGATGGGTAACACGGCACTGAGCTTCCCTGACGACGCCGGCATGATTCGCGTCGATGAAGAGTCTGGCCTTGGCTTTGCTATCGCCACCGATGCCAACGGTCGCTACTGCCAGCTTGACCCCTATAACGGTGCTCGTCTAGCTCTCGCAGAGGCCTACCGCAACGTTGCTGTCTCCGGTGCTGTTCCTGCAGCTGTCACTGACTGCCTCAACTTTGGCTCTCCCGAGAACCCCGAAGTGATGTGGCAGTTCAAGCAAGCTGTAGCTGGTCTGGCAGATGGGTGTTTGGAGCTCGAGATCCCTGTCACGGGTGGAAACGTCTCCTTCTATAACCAGACCGGTGATGCCCCCATCCACCCCACTCCAGTTGTGGGAGTGCTGGGTGTCATTGACGATGTTGCCCGTCGTATTCCTTCCGCATGGCAGGACGAAGGCAACAACATCTACCTCCTGGGTTACACCCGCACCGAACTTGATGGTTCGGCCTGGGCTGGCACCATCCACAACCACCTCGGTGGTGTTCCACCTGTTGTTGACCTGGCTCAAGAAAAAGAGTTGGCGGATCTCCTGCAAGGTGCTGCTATCGAGAGCTTGATTCTTTCTGCCCACGACCTCAGTGATGGTGGTCTGGGGCAGGCATTGGCGGAGTCTGTGATGCGCTTTGGTGTTGGTGCTCGCGTCTGGCTCGATGAAATCATCGAGCGTGACGGTGTTGACGCCGCTACTGCGCTGTTCTCTGAATCAACAGGTCGTGTGATTGTTTCTGTTCCTCGCGAAGACGACGTTCGATTCTTAGGACTGTGTGAAGCACGCAACTACCCTGTTTTGCGTATCGGTGTTACCGACCAAGGTGGGGCAGATGCCAAGCTTGACGTTCAAGGACTGTTCGAAGTCTCTGTCGAGGAAATTAGACAACGCAGTAACGAGACCCTGCCAAAATACTTTGGCTAACCATCTGGAGTAATCATGACTGACCACGTAGGCGGCCCCCGCCTTGTAATGAATGACGGATTGGTCATTCCTCAGATTGGCTATGGCGTTTTCAAAGTCGAAGACGACGTAGCAGAACACTCTGTCGTAGACGCACTTGAGGCAGGTTACCGACACATCGACACGGCAGCCATCTATCAGAACGAACGCGGAGTTGGTGCTGCGCTGAAGGCCTCAGCTTTGCCACGCGAGGAGATTTTTGTCACAACCAAACTGTGGAACACAGACCAAGCTCCTGATGCTGCCTGGCCAGCCCTTCACAAAAGCCTTGATCTTATGGGACTCGAATATGTTGATCTGTATCTGATCCACTGGCCTTCACCATGGAGGGGCAACTTTCTAGCTGCATGGGAAACCCTCATCGAGATGCGCGAGAAAGGTCTTGTGAAGTCCATCGGTGTATCCAACTTTGAAGAGGAACACCTCACTGAGATTATTTCGGCTACGGGAGTAACTCCTGCAGTCAACCAGATTGAACTTCACCCCTATTTGCAGCAGGAGTCGCTCTCTGAAATTGATGCAAGGCATGGGATTCTGACTGAGGCTTGGTCACCGTTGGGACAGGGGCAAGCACTCGAGGATGCTGTGTTGAGCTCGATTGCCCTCAAGCACAACGTCAGCACTGCACAAGTGATTATTCGTTGGCACGTTCAGTCCGGACGTATTGTGATTCCGAAATCTGTGACGACGTCACGAATTCAATCGAACATTGACGTGTTCGGTTTTGAACTTGATCAGGACGATCTTGCAGCTATCAAGACTCTGAACACAGACAGCCGTATTGGTCCAGACCCCAGGACTGCTGACTTTTAAGTGGTTGGGCAAATTGTGGAGCTTGTATTACCAATACTCATTGCTGCTTTTTGGGGTGCAATTGCGGTAGGAATTTTGATCCGATTTACGCGAGCAAAGAAGGGTAAACGAATCAGAACTGCCACAGAACCTGTCGTAGCAGCAGCCGAGTCTTACCAGGAGAATCTCATTGGTAAAACAGGCATGCAAAATCTCAACGAAGCTTCGGATTTGGATCAATCCAAGTAGTAACTGCTCTTACAGAGTTTTGATCGCCAGACTGTTGAGTTCCTGACCAACCTGATATTGCTCGCCGAGGACTAAACGTCCTTCAGCAGTGAGAGTGGTGCGATATTCATTGCTATCGCCGATGCGTTCAATCTTGACAAAGGGAACAAACGTTTCAGGGGAGAGGATTCCTCCCTGCGCTATCAAGAGAGTTCCCACACCATTCTGAAGCTCGACGAGAGGGTTCTTGAGCACGATGTTCATCATGCCCCAGTGGCCACTGAGCTTGGCGGTTCCGAGAAATTGCAGTGTGCCTGTTGCCGTGTCAGCGTCAAAGTTCGACGCAGCACCATCTTCACTAAAAGTGAAAAGATTGCCCTCAAACACAGCAGGAGAATCTGCTTCGATGAGGCCATCCTCAATGCCACGCAGATAACCTAACAAAGAATCCTTGATGCCCCACTGGAGCTGGTAGTCAGACATACTTAGCCTCGAGCTTGCACGTGGTGATGAATAACTTCTTCCACAACGAAGTGGAACCACTTTTCTGCAAAGGTGGGATCGAGGTTGGCTTCTTCAGCAAGTGCGCGCAGTCTGGCAACCTGACGTGCTTCACGCTCGGGGTCCGATGGCGGAAGATTGTTGGCTGCTTTGAGAGTTCCGACCTTCTGAGTGAACTTAAAGCGTTCAGCGAGCATGTGAATCAGTGCAGCATCAATGTTGTCGATGCTCTCTCGAATACCTGCAAGCTCTGCTGCGACCTCAGGGGTCATGTCGTTCTGCGCCATAGATTCAGGGTAGCGCAGGACTGATTACTTCTGAGCTTGCCTGCGCATGATGAGTACACCAGCGATAACGATGGCGCCACCAACTGGTTCATACCAGTGCAGAGTTTCGCCCAAGAAAACAACACCAAGCATGATGCCAACAATGGGCATCACGTAAGTTACTGAGGAAGCACGGGTTGGGCCCCAAGATTCGAGCACATCGTTGAACCACAAATATGCCAGGCCGGTTCCACCAAATCCGATAATCGAAATGGCTATGACGGTGCTCCAGTCGATAGTGACCGGGCCGGTTGCAAGAAATGGTGTGAGCAGAAGGATGAACAATGCTGCTGCACCAACCTCAATGATGGAGATAGCTTTGGCGGAGACACCGCTGGGGAACACATACTTCTTGAGATAGGTTCCCGAGAATCCATACATCACAGCCGCGCTCAGTGCCGCAATCTGGCCCCAGAAACTTCCACCCAGGTCAGTGATAGTCCAGGGCGCGATAACCACGACAAGCCCTGCTAAACCAACGAGCACACCAACTGCTTGATTGCGGTTGAAGTTCTCAACCCGCAACACATAAACAGCAATGATGGCGGTCATGATCGGGGTAAGGCCGTTGTAAATGGTGGCAACGGCAGAGGTGATGTACTGCTCAGCCCACGGGAAGAAGATGAAGGGAATACCAATACCGATGATTCCGGCGACGGTGATGTGGCCCCAGAGTTTGATGTCCTTGGGGAGTTTTTCACGACTAATCAACCAAAAGACAAGCATGAATATGCCGCCGGCAACCACGCGTGCCCACGCAACCTGCCCCCAGCTCAGAGTGTCTAGGGCGATCTTGATGAAGAAGAAACTCGAACCCCACAACAGCGCCAACGCCACAAACTTGAAGGCAATAAGTGCCGGAGATTGGCCGCGCTTGAAGTTGGTGGCTGAAGTCGTCATAACCTCTTCAGCCTAGCCCTGAACAAGCTCATTCAGGCATGAACGATATGTCCAAACTGGCCAGCCGGCCAGACAGAGTTCTTAGCCGACCAGGTCGTGCTGCACGATGATGGCATCACGTGCAGGGCCAACGCCAATAGCGGAGAAACGAGCACCGCTCATAGCTTCCAGAGCAGTGACGTAGTCTTGAGCGTTCTTTGGAAGATCACTGAACTTTCGTGCACCGGTGATGTCTTCGCTCCAGCCGGGGAAGTATTCCAAGATGGGCTTTGCGTGGTGGAAGTCTGTCTGGTTGACAGGAACTTCGTCGTGGCGAACACCATCAACGTCATAGGCCACACACACAGGAATCTTCTCGAGGCCAGTGAGAACATCCAGTTTTGTTAAGACAAAGTCGGTCACACCGTTGATGCGAGCGGTGTAACGAGCAATGGGAGCGTCGTACCAACCGCAGCGACGAGGGCGTCCCGTGGTGGTTCCAAACTCGAAGCCCTTGGCACGCAAGAATTCACCATCGGCATCAAAGAGTTCCGTGGGAAACGGACCAGCACCGACACGAGTTGTGTAAGCCTTGATGACAGCAATCACGCGCTCGAACTTGTTGGGCCCAATACCGGATCCAGTCGAAGCGCCACCTGCGGTGGCGTTCGACGAGGTTACGAAAGGATACGTTCCGTGATCGATGTCCAGCATGGTTGCCTGGCCACCTTCAAAAAGAACAACCTTGTCAGCTTCGAGAGCCTGGTTGAGTTCTAGAGCAGTATCAGCAACCATGGGCGCAAGGCGCTCACGGTAGGAAAGAAGTTCTTCAATCACAGCGTCAGCAGAGATGGCGCGACGGTTATAGATCTTGGCGAGCAGGTGGTTCTTGATATCTAAAGCTGCTTCAACCTTTTGACGCAGAATGCCTTCGTCAAAGATGTCTTGGATACGAATACCAACACGGTTAATCTTGTCGGCGTATGTGGGACCAATGCCTCGGCCGGTAGTACCAATTTGTCGCTTGCCTAAGAAGCGCTCAGTGACCTTATCCAAGGTGCGGTGGTAGTCAGTGATGACGTGGGCGTTGGCACTCACACGCAACTTTGAGGTGTCGATACCGCGCGAGTTGAGGGCGTCCAACTCAGCAAAGAGAACAGAGATGTCAATAACAACACCGTTAGCAATCACGGGAGTAACACCGGGGGTGAGAATGCCAGAAGGAAGAAGGTGGAGGGCGTACTTCTCGTCACCAATAACAACGGTGTGACCGGCGTTGTTTCCGCCGTTGAACTTGACCACGTAGTCGATGCGCTCTGCGAGAAGGTCGGTAGCTTTACCTTTACCTTCATCGCCCCACTGGGCACCAATCAACACGATTGCTGGCATGACGATATCCCCTCGTCCTTTGTTCGGCGAGCGCGACTGCGACCTGCCAGTAATTCATTCTACCGGCTCAGCAATGCCTATTTCTTGCGGTTACTTATGCAGCGGCAGTGGCCAGTAGCACCGCATCGATCGCCTTACGCTGCTGGTCGCCGCTCACAAAGTAGCGCTCACGTAGGGTGAGGGTTTCTATGTTCATACCCACCGCTTCACAGGCAGCGCGAAGTTCATCCTGTGTGGGGTTGAGCTCAGGGCTTGGTGGTCCCCCAAAGCCATATTCAAGGTTTTCTCGGGCATGCCACACACCAAACAATGTGCCACCTGGGCGCAGGCTGTGCGCTGCCGAGGCTATCGCGGCAGCGAGGTCTGCTGCAGGAATCTGGAGATAGGCCATCACGGCCAGATCTACTGGCTTGGTGACGCAGGACTCAGGGTGGGTCGCATCCACTGTTGTTCCTGTGCACAGTTCAAAGAGACCTTCACGTTCAGCACGCTGCAGGAATTTAGTGACCGCTACTGCCGAAAAATCTGAGTTCTCAACATGCCAGCCACGGCTGGCAAACCACAGGGCATTGCGGCCCTCTCCGCCACCAAGGTCGAGCATCTTTCCAGCCGGAAGATCAGAGAGATATTCGACGACGAACTCGTTCGGTTCTAATGACCACACCATCTCCGACTCGGCATAGCGCTGATCCCAAGCTTCAGGAGAGTTCCGGGTAGTCATTTCTAATCAAACTTCACGTGCTGCATGATCCAGGAGTGCATAGTGACCGCAGCTGCAGCACTAGCGTTGATTGAACGAGTTGATCCGAACTGGGTGATCTCAATCACTGCTTCGGCCGCATCAATTGCCTCAGCAGAAAGACCCGGGCCTTCTTGGCCGAACAGAAACAGGCAGCGCTCGGGCAGAGCATAGGTCTCGATCTTGACGCAGCCAGGAACGTTATCGATGGCCAAGATGGGAAGTTCATGCTCAGTAGTCCAGGCCACGAGGTCTGCGACAGTGTCGTGATACAGAACGTGTTGATAGCGGTCTGTGACCATTGCTCCGCGCTTGTTCCAGCGCTTCCGCCCCACAATGTGGACGGTGTCTGCGCCAAAGGCATTAGCCGAACGCACGATGGAACCAATGTTCATATCGTGTTGCCAGTTCTCAATGGCTACATGGAAGGGATGACGCTTCTCGTCGAGGTCTGCGACGATCGCTTCCATCTTCCAATAGCGATAGCGGTCAATAACGTTTCGGGTATCGCCCTTTTCTAGAAGCTCTGGGTCATACCAAGGCTCCTCAGGGAGCTCGCCAATCCATGGCCCCACACCCGAGGTGCTGAGCTCATGCGTGGGAGAGTCAGGAAGTTCTGTCACAGTTACTGAGGCTCAAGCCCGAGGTCCTCAAGACCGATTGCATAGAAGTAGGGGTATCCGGCTGTTTCAATACGTTGACGTGCGTCAGTTGCACGGTCGACCACTACAGCAACACCGGCAACCTCAGCGCCAACCTTCTCGAGTGCTTCAATGGCTTTCAGTGGCGAGCCTCCGGTGGTGGAGGTGTCCTCAAGAACGACTACTCGCTTACCTGTGAGGTCGGGGCCTTCAACCTGGCGACCACGTCCGTGGTCTTTGGGTTCTTTGCGGACAACAAAAGCGTCATAGGTTAGTCCGCGGGCAGCACCCTGGTGCAGGACAGCTGTCGCGATGGGGTCTGCACCCATGGTGAGGCCACCCACGGCATCAACATCGGGAATTTGAGCCAGCACGTCCAACATGACCTGCCCAATCAGTGGGGCAACGCGGTGATCGAGCGAGATCTTGCGCATGTCGACGTAGTAGGTTGCCTTCTTGCCGCTTGTCAGCGTGAAGTCACCGTGAAACACGGCTTCTTCTTTGATGAAGTTGATGAGTTGTTCGCGTGCAGAAGTCATGCTCACAGTTTATCGGCCAGTACTTGGCCGCTTTGCCTAGTGAGGCAGAGGCTCGAGTGGAACGATGTCCTCGTCATCATCATCATCACTGGGTGTTCCTGCGATGTGTTCCTTTTTGCCTTTAGTTGGCCATTCCACGATGACCATGGCGGCAACCATGAAGGCTCCACCAATGATGGTTTTGAGTGCCAATACTTCTTGCCCCACAGCAACGGAGACCACCGCGGTGAACACCACTTCTAAGGTGAGGATGATGGCCACGCGGGCTGGTTCCATTTGTGCTTGCGCCCAGGTTTGAACAAAGAAGCCGATGACGGTGGCAAAGATTGCCGTGAAGAGGACAGCCATCCACACATCAACAGTGGGGGGTGCTTGGTAGCCATCTGGAAGAGCACCAATCCAGCACACCACTGCCACAAACAGCAGTTGAGCAAAGGTCAGTGCATAGGAATCCAGACCAGAACTGAATTTACCCAGACCTACAATGTGCAGGGCGTAAAGCACCGCACAAATAATTCCCCAAATTTGGCCAACCTCAATAGTTACCCCGGTAATGGAAATCAGTCCTAAACCAATCAGTGCCAACACGGCACCGAGGGCAACCTTGATTCCGACCTTGCGGCGGAAAATAATCCAGCCCAAAATAGGCGTTAGCACAACATATGTTCCCGTGAGGAAGCCTGTGATTGCAGCAGTGGTCATTTCTAAGGCGATGGTTTGCGTGATGTAGGCAAGACCTAACACGATCCCTAAACCCGCGCCAACTGCAAGCATTTTGCCCTTGAGGGCCAGTACAACCTTGGGTTTGATGGCCAGCATGATTCCAGCGGCTATCGTGAACCTGATCGCCAAGAAGTCAAAGAATGGCTGCTGCTCGATAGCGGGTTTCATCACCACAAAGGCGATACCCCACATCGCTGCCACTGAGATCAGTGACCACACAGCGAGGCGGGAGGTTGTCATCCCTCCAGCCTAGCTAGGAGCCAGCCGGTCTAAGAATTTGAGCGACGGCGTCGAATCGGTGAATCATCATCACCATCGTCGTCAATGACTAACGTTTCAAAGACAGGTTCTGAGGATGACGCAGGTGGTGCAGGAGTTCCTGCCTTGGCCTGCTTCTTCTCTGCACGCTTTGCTTTACGCTTCTCGCGACCACCTTCAACCAAGTTGTAGATGGTGGGAAGAACAATCAAGGTCAGCGCGGTCGAAGAAATCAATCCACCAATTACCACGATGGCCAAAGGCTGGGAAATGAATCCACCGGAGCCGGTGATACCCACAGCCATAGGAATCAAAGCAAAGATGGTGGCCAATGCCGTCATCAAGATTGGACGCAAACGACGAGTCGAACCCTCAGTGAGAGCCTCTCGAACTGGCAGACCCTTAGCCCGATACTGGTTGACCAAGTCGATGAGCACGATGGCATTTGTAACCACGATTCCCACCAGCATCAGCAAACCAATGAAGGAGGGGACACCCAGTGGAACACCGGTAATGACCTGCAGGCCAATGGCGCCTGTTGCCGCGAAGGGAACTGAAATCAGAAGCAACATTGGCTGAAGCAAGGAACCAAAAGTTGCCACCATGATGATGTAGACCACGAGGATGGCGACAAGCAGTGCAATACCCAGCGAGCTAAACGCGGAAGCCTGGTCGGCGCTCACGCCGCCAATCTTTGCTGAGGCACCAGCTGGAAGGTTGAGATCGGTCAGTGCTCTGTTGACAGCAGCAGTTGCAGTGCCGAGGTCTTCACTATTGGGTGTGATGGTGACGGTAGCACTGCGCTGTCCCTTTACTGTGGTGACCGTGGCGGGACCATCTTTGACCTCAACGGTGGCCAAGGTGTCCAAAGGAACTGGACCCTGCGCGGTGGGAATAACAAGTGCAGCAAGTTCAGCTTCGGTTGCAGGTGGATCTTCAGAAGCGATGTAGATATCGAGAGTAGTTCCCTCAATCACCACCGTTCCGATGGTGGTGGGTCGCATCGCTTGAGCAACGTAGCCTGCGAGTGCAACCTCTGAGAAGCCAGCCTCAGCTGCTTCTGTTCGCTTCACGGTCACAGCAATGTAAGGGCGAGCTTCGGTCAGATTACTGGTGACTTGCTTTGCTTCGGGCAACGCCGTCATGGTCTTCTGAACCTCGGCAGCAGCCTTTTCCAAATCTGCTTGGTTCGGAGCAGTGATGTTGACTTCAATATCGCTGCTGGCACCAAACCCGCCCGAAGAACCAATAGTGATGGTGTCCTTGTCGGCTACCTTCTCGACAGCGATACGGGCATCTTCTTGAATCTTCTGCTGGTCGCCACCTTCAACGGTGGTTACTGAGTATGTGATAGCGGTATCTCCACCGCCGACAAAGGCGTCACGGAGTGCGTTTCCGGAAGAACCAATAGAGACCTGGACAATTTCGACGCCCTTGGTGTCGAGCAAAGCGCCTTCAACATCGGCAGCCATCGCATCCTGCGCTTCCAGGCTGGTTCCGGGCTTTATGGATTCGGTCACAGTGAACGTGTTCTGACCGGAGGATCCAAGGAAGTTAGTTTTCATCAGCGGCAGAATTGCGCCGGTGCCAACGAGGACAAGGACAGCAAGAATAATCGTGACAACACTGTGCTTGAGGGTCCAGTTGATAATCGGCAGGTACCCCTTTTGCAGCCAGCCTGGCTTTTCTTCGCCAGCGAGCTCAGCTTCTTTAGCTTTGGCAGCACGCTTGCCAGTCTCGGAAGGTGCGCGCAGGAACCAGTAGGCAAGCACGGGAACGATAGTCAATGAAACGAGCAGTGACGCTACCAGCGCGATGGTGACTGTCAGCGCGAACGGGCGGAACAGCTCGCCGGTGATGTCTCCCACGAAGGCAAGAGGCAAGAACACAGCAACGGTCGTTGCGGTGGAAGCTGTAATCGCACCAGCCACTTCTCGAACTGCATCCACAATAGTTGCTGCCCGGTCCACTCCCGGAACAAGTCGACGCTTGATGTTTTCGATAACCACGATGGAGTCATCCACAACACGACCGATTGCGATCGTCAGCGCACCCAGGGTAAGGATGTTGAGCGTGTAGTTCGACGCCTGCAGACCAATGAAGGTGATGAGGACCGAGGTAGGGATTGAGATTGCCGTCACTATGGTCGAACGAATTGAGACGAGGAAGACGAGAATCACAAGAACGGCGAAGAGCAGACCCAACAAACCTTCGGTCGTCAATGACTCGATGGATTTTTCAATGTAGGGAGCCTGGTCAAAGACGACAGTAAAGGTGGCGTTATTTCCCAAGCTTGCCTGAAGTTCAGGAATGACAGCGTTAACTGCGTGAGAGACATCTACCGTGTTCGCGCCGGGAAGTTTAGTAACGGCAATCGTCAGAGCTGGCTGGCCGTTGACGCGAGAAATCGTTGTTTCGGGCGCGTTAGTCAGTTCAACGGTAGAGACATCACCAATAGTGACAACACCGGGACCTTTGGCCCCCACGAGCGGCAGATTCGCAATCTCTTCTGTTGAGGTAATGCGTTCACCAATTTGAACAGAGAGTGTCTGGTCATTCTCGGTTATTTCACCGGCGGGGATGAGTAGACCATTTGCATCAAGAGTGTCTTTGATAGCTGCTGTGGTGAGGCCCTGGGCTTGAAGCGCACCGAAATCTGGAGTGATCGTGACGCGCTTTTCTGGAGCACCAAGTAAAGCGGCGTCACGAACGCCTTCAACATCTTTGATTTCTCCAAGTGTGGAAGCGCGAAGCAGGTCAGCTAGCTCGAGTGTGCTGACATCACTCGAGACCGCAATCTGCATGACAGGGAAATCACTGAAGCTTCCGGTGATGACCTGCGGGTCAACATCGGTCGGAAGCTGGGATTTGATGCGGTTGATTGCCTGGTTGATCTTTTGCTCAGAAATGATCAGGTCTGTTCCGTATGTAAAGGAGACAGAAATCAGGCTCAGGTTGGTACTTGAGGTTGCTGTGGTGTTTTCGATACCCGGAACACCCTGAATTGCTGTTTCAATCGGGTTCGAGACGTCCTGGTTGACTACTTCGGGTGCAGCACCGGGGTAAACAGTGAGCACAGCCAGCTGAGGGAACTGAACGCTTGGCGCTAATTCCTGCTTGAGATTGGTCAGTGCAAGACCACCAAAGATGGCAACAACGACCGTGACCAGCGCAATGAGGGCGCGGTTTTTCATACTGGCTTTAGCTAAAAGAAACACAAGTCTCAGTCTGGCACTACTTTTCGTTAAACAAATGAGAGTTCTCTGTGGGAAGAATCGGCGTAAAGTAGCCTTTCGTGAGTCCTGAAGAAACACCCACTGGTTCTATTCCTGAATCAAAGTCACCAAAACGCTGGATTATTGGTGACCCTCTCCCCACAGCAATGCTGGAAGGTGAACTTCTCAAGAAGCGAATAGCCCTTCCCATCTTCGCCAGTGACCCACTTTCTTCGGTGGCATACGCCCCTCAAGAACTGTTGATGATTCTGCTCATCGGTGGACTTGCCTTCCTCAGCTTTGCGCCGTGGATTGCCGCCTGCGTTATCTTGCTCATGATTGTGGTGATTGCCAGTTATCGCCAACTCATCAAGGCTTATCCATCAGGCGGTGGTGACTACGAAGTTGCACACAAGAACCTGGGCGAGAAGGCCGGTGTTGTTGTAGCTTCCGCTTTGCTCGTTGACTATGTCATGACCGTTGCGGTATCGGTTGCCTCCGGTGTGGACAACATCATTTCCGCTATTCCCGAATTGGCTCCAGAACGCGTTCTTCTTGCCGTTGTCTTCGTCATCATTCTGGCCGCCATCAACCTGCGTGGTGTTCGCGAATCAGGTAAAGCCTTTGCTTTCCCGACCTACTTCTTCGTAGCCAGCGTCTTTTTCATGATTGTGGTCGGCATTGTGCGAACCATCATGGGCGACCCCCCTGTGGCTGAATCTTCTGAATATCTAGTTCAGGGCGAGAATGTAGCCCAAGCTGCGCTTGTTCTCTTATTGTTGCGCTCCTTTGCCAGCGGTTGTGCTGCGCTCACCGGTGTTGAGGCTATTTCTAACGGAGTTCCTGCCTTCCGCGCTCCCAAGATTAAGAACGCTCAGACCACACTGGTGATTATGGGAGCCATTGCCATCACATTGTTTGCCGGCCTGATCATCATGGCTTTCATCTCTGGTGTCCGTTATGCCGAAGATGCCTGCCATCTCATTGGCTTTGCCAACTGTGAGACAACTCCGCAGAGATCCCTCATTGCACAGATTGCCGCCGCTACTTTCGGCAACAACACATTCTTGTTCTATGCCATTCAGGCTGGAACCGCCTTAGTGCTATTGCTTGCGGCAAATACTGCTTTCAATGGATTCCCACTATTGGGTTCAGTTCTGGCACGCGACGGATATGCACCTAAGTCTCTTGAAACTCGTGGGGACCGCCTGATTTACTCCAACGGTGTTATTTCCTTGGGCTTGGCGGCCATTGTCATTTTGGTTGTTTTCCAAGCCAACCTCACACAGCTCATTCAGCTGTACATCATCGGTGTTTTCGTGTCCTTCACACTGGGCCAATCCGGCATGGTTGTGCACTGGACCAGACTGCTCAAGACAAAACCGGACAACCCCGGAAGCATTAAAAGATCACGCTTGATCAACATCACCGGGGCCACGTTCACCGCGACAGTTCTCATCATTGTGACTGTGACAAAGTTCACCCACGGAGCCTGGATTGTCTTCTTGGCTATGCCGATTCTCTTCACCCTCATGATTGGTGTGAATCGCTACTACCGTGACGTTGAAGCGGAAGTCGCAGTTGACGCTGTCACAACCTTCGGCGCGAAGGGTGACCACGCCATTGTGCTGGTGGGCAAGATGCAAAAGCCCATCCTCAAAGCAATCGACTATGCGATTGCTGCCCGTCATGATTCCATCGAAGCCGTCCACGTCTCCATTAACGAAGTGGCAACAGCTCGACTTGAACTGGACTGGATACGCCAAAACATCCACTTACCGCTGCGCATCATTAGCTCGCCCTATCGCGACCTGAGCTGGCCACTGATTCAGCACATTCGTGAACACCGGGCTCAGCACGGTTCTGAAATCGTGACAGTGTATTTACCTCAATACATCGTGGGCCACTGGTGGGAGCATGCTCTGCACAACCACAAGGCGCGACGCCTGAAAATGAAACTCATGCTTGAGCACGGTGTCACTATCGCACTCGTGCCTTGGCTTCTCGACTCCACAGACCTCATTTATGGTCGCCGCTCTCGTCCGGTGCCCGGACAATCACGTCGTGGAGAACCTGTACGTCCCCCCGCACGTAAGCCGATGACACCGGCTAAGCGCGAAAAGACTGACACTGAGTGAAAGATCTAAAAAAAGATCTCATACCCGTCATCATTGGTGGTGCACTGGGTACAGCATTACGCATCCTGTTGGACATCATTCTCAGTCTCGTCTTTGCAACTTTCTCGCTCGCTAGCACGATGCTCATCAATGCTGTGGGCTCATTCGCCTTAGGTTTCTTGGTTGCTGGCCTGTGGGCCAAACCGAAAACTCCTCGCTGGTTCAAGGTAGGCATTGGGCCTGGCCTGCTCGGCGGTTTCACGACATTCTCTGGTGTGATGTTGCAGGCCTTGCTGATACAGAATCCAATGATGACCGCAGCATTCCTGGCGCTGTCTATTGCGACTAGCCTCTTTGCTGCAGTGCTCGGAATCTGGCTGGGAACCCCTCGCAAGAAGGGAGCTCGACGATGAATGCGCTCTCATTTATTCTCGCGATTGTTGCCGGTGGGATCGGGGCTGGGCTGCGCTATGGCGCAACGGTTGTGCTGCCCCCGAAGAAGGAAGGCTTCCCATTGGCAATTTTTATTATCAATGTGGTGGGCTCATTCCTCATTGGTATTTTCACTGCGCTATTGATCAACACAGTGCTCTCAACCGAATTGGGATTCATACTGGTAGCAGGTTTCTGCGGAGGATTTACCACGATGAGCACCTTTGCCGTGGAGTCCGTGGAAAGAATGCAGTCCGGGAAGTGGTTTATCGCGGGGCTGAACATTGTCGGTTCAACAGCAGCCGGTTTATTGGCTGTGGGGGCTGGCTACGTTATTGCTGGTGGTCCGCTCAGCTCATGAGTGCCGTGCTCATGTTAGACTCGGCCTAGATTTTTTCATTGGTGTCCGGTGATTTTTTTCCCGGTGAGCAAGGTAAGGGTTCTCGCATGGGGCGTGGCCGTCAAAAAGCGAAGCACACTAAAGTTGCGCGTGAGCTGAAATACTTCAGCCCAGCTACTGACCTTTCTGCACTCGAGAAAGAGATTGGCCACGCTTCCGACAGCGAAGAGTATGTGGACAAGTGGGCTGACTTGTACCCAGACGACGAAGATGAGGAAAGTGAAGCTACGGCTTCTGCCTAATTCTTTTTCTGTGAACGCATTCTGCGATATGCGCTCTGCAGTGCAACAAACAACAGCAACAATCCAAACAGTTGAGTGGATAGTCGCTCCGGCAAAATAAACGCGAGCGCTACCCCACCAAATGACGCAGCTACAGCTGCAGCTCCCACAATCAAGCCCTCTTTGAGGACGACAAGACCTGCGCGCAGATTAGGTATTGTTCCAGCGATAGCTGTCGGAACCATAGCGAGCAAGGATGTTCCTTTTGCCAGTAGTGCGCTCAGGCCAAAGAACGACATAAATACCGGAACAGCAATAACTCCCCCGCCGATACCGAGCATTCCCGAAGCAACACCCATCAACAGTCCAAGACCAATCAAAGCGAAGGCATTGCCCACGCTCATCGTGAATGTGCCGCCTGTCTGTTCAGCCACAAACAAGAGACGCCCGGCTTCGATGAGCATCATGGCGACGAAGGTCCAGTGGATCACAGCTATGGGCAGCACCCGTAAAAGTTTTGACCCTAAGGGTGCCCCGACGATTGCACCCAACGCCACCAGCCCAGCAACGGCAAAATCTACCTGCTGGTTAATCCCATAGGTGAGGGCACCCACGATAGAGGTGGGAACTATTGCCAGCAGGGACGTTGCTGAAGCACGACGTTGATCAAGTTTTGCCCAGAGCATGAGTAGCGGAACCATGATGATTCCACCGCCGACTCCGAAGAAGCCCGAAAGAAATCCGCCCACTGCTCCAGTGATGAGGAGGGGAAGAATCATGGTGAAGGTTAGTTGCTGTAGCTACCGACGAGACGAACAGCGCCACCATTGACGCCCTTGGCGCCTTGTTCAAATCCGGTGAAGTCACGCTCGGAGGTGGAAACCATTCCGACCACCCATGCAGGTATACCCAGCTCTGAAAGTTTCTGGGTCACAGCAGATGCTGCCCCGGAAGAAACAACGGCAAACATTCCAATGCCTAAGTTCCAGGTTCCCTCGGTGCTTTCTAGGCTTTCACCAGAAAGCGAGGTGAGAACACGGAAAACATTTCCTGGTGACCAGGTGGAGCGATCCACCTCAACCCAGGAACCAACAGGAAGTACCCGTGCCAAGTTGGCAGCAATGCCTCCGCCAGTGACATGGCTCAGAGCATGGATGCTTCCTGCCAGGGCAGGGTCGCCAAGAACTTCGACGAGTGGTCCGGTGTACAAACGAGTGGGCTCAAGCAGAACCTCACCTACAACACCACCAAAGTCGTCCGAGGTGCTGTCGTAGCTCAGCTTGTTTTCGGCCAAAATATGGCGCACAAGGGAGTATCCGTTGGAGTGCAAACCTGAAGATTCCATGGCGATCACAACATCGCCGTTGACGACACGCTCAGCACCCAAAGCGTCAGCTGCTTCGACAACACCGACAGCAGCACCCGCAACGTCATAGTCGTCTACACCAAGGAGACCAGGGTGCTCCGCGGTTTCACCACCAACCAGAGCTGTGCCGGTTGCCGAGCAGGCATCCGCGATGCCCTTCACGATGGCAGCAATACGCTCAGGGTAAACCTTGCCGCAGGCAATGTAATCGGTCATGAACAAGGGACGAGCACCGCAGACAATGATGTCGTCAACAACCATGCCGACCAAGTCTTGACCGATGGTGTCGTGCTTATCAAGCGCCTGAGCGATGGCGACCTTTGTTCCCACGCCATCGGTGCTGGTTGCTAACAGTGGACGATCAAAACTTTTCAGAAAAGAAACATCGAAAAGGCCGGCGAATCCGCCTACTCCGCCAAGAACTTCAGCGCCGTGGGTGGCCTTAACGCTGGCCTTCATGAGTTCGACAGCGAGGTCACCGGCTGCGGTATCAACACCCGCACGTGCGTAGGAAGAATTCTGGCTCACGTGCTCAAGTCTATCCTCAGGAAAGATGTGCCAGACTTGTCTAGGAACTCACGAGAGCTCCTCTACGCACCTCAAATTTCAGGAGCTACCACCGCACATGTGTGGCATCGTCGGAATCGTCTCTACTGAGCCAGTCAACCAACAAATCTACGACGCTCTGTTGCTTCTGCAGCACCGCGGTCAAGACTCGACTGGTATCGCAACCGCAGACGGTTCACACCTGCACATGCACAAGACCAAGGGTCAGGTGCGCGAGGGTTTCCGTACTCGTGACATGCGCACTCTGGTCGGAAACGTGGGCCTCGGTCACGTGCGATATGCCACAGCTGGTGCCGCTTCCAACGAAGAAGAAGCACAACCGTTTTATGTGAATGCCCCCTACGGCATCATCTTGGTTCACAACGGTAACCTCACCAACACTCGTGAACTAACCAAAGACTTATTCAACATTGACCGCCGACACGTCAACACCTCCAGTGACACTGAACTGCTACTCAACGTGCTGGCTACTGAACTGCAGAGCACCATCTCTGGCTCCGACTTAAGCCCAGAGAACTTATTCCAAGCTGTTGCAAACCTGCACACGCGCGTTGAAGGTTCCTACGCCGCTATCGCGATTATTTCCGGTCACGGTTTGCTCGCCTTCCGCGATCCTTTCGGTATTCGCCCACTGATCCTGGGTAAGCGAGAAATGGACAATGGCAAGACTGACTACATTGTTGCCTCAGAGTCACTCGTTCTCGAAAGTGGCGGTTACGAAATCGTGCGTGACGTAGAGCCTGGTGAGGCCGTATTCATTACTCAAGATGGAACCCTCTACACCCACCAGTGTGCGGAGAACCCCATTCTTCGACCCTGCTCTTTTGAATACGTCTACCTCGCTCGTCCCGACTCAGTGATGAACGGCATCTCTGTCTACGAAACGCGACTGCGTATGGGTGATCGTTTGGCTGCCACCATTGCACAACATGCTCCGCTCGGTGACATTGACGTGGTCATGCCGATTCCTGACTCGTCCCGCCCCTCAGCAATGCAGGTTGCACGCACGCTGGGTGTGGAATATCGCGAAGGTTTCTTCAAGAACCGATACGTAGGTCGCACCTTCATCATGCCCGGCCAGGCGCAGCGCAAACGTTCTGTCCGCCAGAAACTCAACGCAATGTCCGCAGAGTTCAAAGGCAAGAATGTCCTCATCGTGGACGACTCGATTGTGCGTGGAACAACCTCTCGCGAAATCGTCGAGATGGCTCGTGCTGCTGGAGCAAACAAGGTGACCTTCACCTCGGCGGCTCCCCCCGTCCGCTACCCCCACGTTTATGGCATCAACATGCCCTCGCGCCAAGAACTCATAGCTCACGGCCGGAAAATTCCAGAGATTGCTCAAGAGCTTGGTGCAGACCACCTGATCTATCAGGAAGTAGCTGACATGGAAGCAGCGATCATGGAAGGGTCTAACCTCACCGGGCTTGACCTGAGCTGCTTCACAGGCGAATACGTCACCGGAACGATTACTCCGGAATATCTCGACTGGGTCGAGCGCAACCAGTTGAGCTAATTAGTCCGGAGTGACTTCAGTCTTCTGCGCTGTAACGGTCGTAACGTGGCGCGAGTAATAGCGATCCACAATGAGGGCAAAGATTAGCCCAAGTGTTCCACCGATGGTTCCCGTGATGAGCATCATGAAGCCAAAAATTTGAGTAAGCGTGAACTCACTGTTATTCGGGAACGCAAAGGTCAGAATCAATGCAGCAATGATGCCGAAAATGATTCCTACGACCATAAATGTCAAAAACTTGGGAGAACGTCGAACAACGACCTGCTCAGTGGTGACTGTTTCTTTTTCGCTCATGTCACCATTGTGCCAGTGGAAAGAGGTAGCTCACATCACTGCGAACACCTGATGCACTGATCTTCCCCTCGTCATAGGCTTCTCTCCAGGCTTGTTTGCCTGTCGCTATGGCAATCCATGTAGCGGGATCCATCTCCACCACATTCGGGGGTGTTCCCCGAGTATGTTCTGGCCCTTCCACGCACTGGATGGCTCCGTAAGGCGGTACGCGAAGTTCAACTGTATGGCCTGGTGCGCGATCTGTGACCAGTTGCAGCAGATATCTCACTGCAGTGGCAACATCGTTGCGCTCAGACGAACCTTCCATAACAGCTTGAACGGCTAGTTGACCTTCAGCCGCATCCACTCGAGGTTTAGCCATGGCGGTTAGGCAGAGCGAGAAACGACGTGTTCTGCAAAAGCTGACAGTGCGGTTTTCACCGGACCTGCAGGCAGTGGCTCGAGCGCAGCAACAGCTTCGTGTGCCCAACGGCGAGCTTCTTCACGGGTGGCTTGGGTAACCGGATGCGTATACAGCTCAGCGATAGCTAGCTGGAGGTCAGCATCTGCCTCGGCAGATTCTTCATCGGCATCATCGCGAATGCGAGCCAACAGTGCGGCTGCCGCGGGGTCTGTGAGTCCCTGCTTCTCAAGCAGCAAAGTGGGCAGTGTGGGAACGCCTGCGCGCAAATCAGTTCCAGCTTGTTTACCGGTAGCTGCAGATTCGGGAGACAGGTCCAGGACGTCATCAGCGAGCTGGAAGGCGACGCCGATTTTTTCACCAAACTCCACCATGGGCTCCTCAAATTCGCGAGGTGCACCAGAGTAAACAATGCCGCAACGGGCTGCAGCGGAAATAAGCGATCCCGTCTTGTCTGCCAACACTTGGATGTAGTGAGAGACAGGGTCCTCATCTGGACGGGGGCCCACGGTTTCATGGAGCTGACCCAGGCACAACCGCTCAAAGGTTTCGGCCTGCAGCAGCATTGCCTTCTCACCGAGACGCGTCATCAGTGTGCTGGCCCTGGAGAAGAGAAGATCTCCGGTGAGGATAGCTACCGAGTTTCCCCACACTTCATGAGCACTGGGAACACCACGACGAAGCGGAGCTTCATCCATAACGTCATCGTGATACAAAGAAGCCAAGTGAGTGATTTCGATTGCTTGGGATGCCGTGATGACTTCAGGGGTTGCGCCATTGCCCAGCTGTGCAGTGAGCAAAGTCAGCATGGGGCGAACGCGCTTACCTCCGGCGCCGTAGAGGTATCGACCTGATACATCGGCGAGCGCATCGGCAAAATGAAGTTCTGTACTGAGGCCTTCTTCGATTGAGGCCAAACCAGCGTCGATGGTATCCGCGAGTTGTTTTGTTTCTGGACTGGCGAAAAGTCGCTGACGCAAGGAAAGACGTCCAGCTACACCACTCACGCTCGTACTCACCCGTTCAGCCTAGTCCTCACTATGAAACTGGTTTGATTCCGCGGTGAAGAGCAACAACTCCGGCGGTGAGATTGCGATAAGCCACTTTCTCAAAACCTGCTTCACGGATCCAGCTCGCCAGAGTGGATTGGTTAGGCCAATCCTCGATGGAGTCTGCTAAGTAGGTATAAGCCTCGGTGTTGGAACTGGAAACTTTTGCTACCAATGGCATGACCTTGCGCAGGTAGAAGTTGTAACTCGCACGAATGGGGGCAGCTGGTGGGGTAGAGAACTCGCATATGACAATGCGCCCACCTGGTTTGGTCACTCGGTAGAGCTCAGCAAGTGCTTTCTTCGGCTGAACAACATTCCGGAGACCGAAAGACATTGTCACTGCATCAAAGCTGTTGTCCTCAAACGGAAGTGCAGTTGCGTCTGCTTGGACAAACTCGATGAGGGGATTCTTACCGTGTTTCTTGCGACCTACTTCGATCATTCCAGGAGAGAAATCAGCAGCCACCACATGCGCACCAGACTTGGCCAACGCCGCGGAACTTGTGCCCGTTCCAGCCGCGAGGTCCAATATCCGCTCAGTTGGCTGTGGGTTGACAGCACGGGTCGTCGAGATTCGCCACAGGGTTGCATTACCTGCCGAGAGCAAACTGTTGGTGACGTCGTAGCCGGCGGCTACGTCGTCAAACATGGCAGAGACGTCCTCGGGCTTTTTCGATAGGTCAGCAGTAGTCACAAGAGAAGTCTACGGCGCAGGCGTAGGCTGTCTCGAGTGAGTGTGAATACACAAGATGGCCTCGTTGTAGAAACGGTGCCAGTAGAGCAGGTTCCAGAGTTGCTGGATCTCCTCGCGCCGTCGTCTCCTCTGCTGTGGTGGAGACGCAATGAAGGCATGGTTGGCCACGAGCCTCTCATCACACGACACTTCCACGGCAATGATCGTTTTAGAGAAGCAGCCGCAGCCTGGAAAGAGATTGTCTCCTCCGCTGAGGTCACTGATGAAGTAAACCTCCCGGGTACCGGCTTGATGGCTTTTGGAACATTCGGGTTCCGCTACACCTCTTCTGTCCCCAGCGTTCTCATCGTTCCGCGGCTTATCGTTGGTCGCCGCGGTGGAATTTCGTGGCTGACACGGATTCGCCCAACAACTGAATCAGCATCACCGCTTAGTCCGAAGGAAGCTGAGAGCATTCTTACGGAACTGATAACGACAACAGGAAAGACTGGATCATCTCCCCATCTCACTCTGATCGAGGGCGCTCAATCAGAGACAGGTTTTCTTGCATCGGTTGGCCGCGCTGTTGAACGCATTAACACTGGTGAGGTTGACAAGGTTGTTCTCTCTCGCGATCTCCGAGGAACACTCTCCGAGAACTCAGATCTGCGTTTTCCTCTGCAACGTTTAGCCGAAAGCTATCCGGACTGTTGGACGTTCAGCGTGGACGGATTAGTGGGTTCTAGCCCTGAAACCTTGGTGAGTGTGCACGGCAATAAAGTCCAAGCACGTGTACTGGCCGGAACAGCTCGCCGTGGAAGCGATGCAAAGTCAGATCTTGAAAGCGCCGCCGCTTTAGCATCCAGCCATAAAGATCTCGACGAACATGGCTTTGCCACTCGTTCTGTATTAGATGCTCTTGCTCCCTTTACAGGGGCACTGACGGTGAGCGAATCTCCTTTCACCTTGAAGCTGCCTAATGTCTGGCATTTGGCAACAGATATTGCCGGCACACTCTCTACAGGATCTTCATCTTTGGATCTGGTGGATGCCTTGCACCCAACCGCAGCTGTTGCCGGAACTCCCACCGCAGTAGCCGTCACCGTGATTGATGATTTAGAGCCATTTGATCGCGGCAGATATGCCGGTCCCGTGGGCTGGGTCGGGGCAAACGGCGATGGGGAATGGGCTATTGCACTGAGGTGTGCTCAAGTTTCAGGCGAAAACATCACGGCATATGCCGGATGTGGAATAGTTTCAGATTCCATTCCAGAAAAGGAATTAGTCGAAACAGAAATGAAATTCCGCCCCATAGTTGACGCATTCAGCTAGCGGGAAAGCACCACTTCAATAATCTCTGGACCCTCACCAGTAGCAGTTAGTGCGCGTTCAAACTCACTCACAGTAGTTACTCTTGTGAAGTTCCAGCCATATGCGGCAGCTAGCGCATGGAAATCGACTACTTGCGGAGTGAGGAAAACTCGATCCATGCTTTCAGCTGGAGCTGTCTGTCCCACTTCTAGAGCATCGAAGATTGTTCCCCCGCCGTCGTTTCCAACGATGACTTGAACGCGGGGTCTGATCTCGTTCTCACCAAAAAGAAAAGAACCAGCATCATGCAGTGCTGCGAGGTCGCCGACCACAATTCTTGTCAATGCGCCTTCGGCAGCTAAAGCAATGCCGATGCCCGTTCCAATATTG
Source organism: Aurantimicrobium sp. INA4 (assembly GCF_027924525.1). Classification (NCBI taxonomy): domain Bacteria; kingdom Bacillati; phylum Actinomycetota; class Actinomycetes; order Micrococcales; family Microbacteriaceae; genus Aurantimicrobium; species Aurantimicrobium sp. INA4. Next base: position 1,497,967 of record NZ_AP027040.1, read on the forward strand.
CCATCGATACCGGCAAGTCCACGATTAGCGTGAACAGTGATCTTTTTTCCGCCGACAAATTTGTCGGCGACACGGATTAAACGTGAGGCGCCAAAAACTAAACGGTCGTGAGGCCACGTTGCCCGCCAGACTGCATCCACAAGGAGTTCCCTGTTGAGAGGAACCCTTGCAGCTGCGACTTCAGCTTTGAGGAATGCTTTCTTATCCTCAATACTTTCTGAACGTGACGCAGAAATATTTGGAGCGGTTGCCAGCGCTGCATCAATGCTGATCGTTTCAATTTCGGCAAAAACCTCCCGGCCTGTTTGAATCCACAGACCTAGCCATTTTTGATCTGTCTCACCAGGTTCAACCTCTACCTGGTTGACGAATGACGCCACGTTGAGACCGGGGTTATACCCTTCAGGAGCTTGGCCCCTCACAACAATCGTTTCAATCCCTGTTGTTGAGTCAGCAATGATTGCGGGCACTTCACGACTAAGCGTGGGGTGTCCAAAAACGATAATTCGTTCAATCTGCGAGGTGAGTTCTGGCATCGATAAGAGTTGGCGATAAGCAGGAACAAGATTCCTGCCATATCGAGACCCACTGGTTACCTCAGCAATCAGTGGCCATCCTCCCTCATGGGCAACTTCTTCAGCACGGGGGCCAGCATCAGCTCCAGCAATAACGATGGTCCGGGGGCCACGAGCCAGCTGGACCGTGATTGCTGACTCAGTTGCTATGTGAGCATCACGTGATTGAGCTCCAACAGGACGTAAATCAATCGGCGAGGACAGGGGCTCTCGGAAAGCAAGGTTGAGGTGAACAGGGCCTGGGGCATAAGGATTTGTTGCTACCCGCCATGCCTGTTCGGCAAGCTCGTGTGCGCGCCGAACAACAGTAGCCCCGGGAGCTGGTGCTGGCTCGTCAATGCTGAAGCGAACGGCAGGACCAAAGATGTCATGTTGATGAGTTGTTTGGTTACTCCCAATCTCACGCAGCTCTTCTGGCCGGTCAGCGGTGACAACAATCATGGGAACACCAGCATGGTGTGCTTCAAGAACAGCAGGATGCAGGTTTGCTACAGCAGAACCGGAGGTAGTGATCACTACTGCTGGAGTTGAGCTTTCTACTGCGATACCCAAAGCTACGAACCCGGCTACACGTTCATCAATGCGCACATGAAGTTTCACATCGCCGCGGCGCTCAAGTTCGGCAGCCACAAGAGCTAGTGCTTGAGAACGTGAACCCGGAGCTAGAACTATGTGTTCGACACCCAGCTCAATCAGAGAGGGAAGAAACTCAGCAGCAAAAACTGAGGAAGGTGCCGCCTTGCTCACGATGAGCCACCGGGTGGATCCTTCGGTGGGAAATTCAAACCACGAAGGAAGTCTGGGTCATCGTCTGGAGCAATGGTTCCACGTGGGCCTTTCCCCTTAGGACCTCGACCAACGGTGAACCACAGGATAGGTCCCACAACAGGAATCACAATGACGACAACAATCCAGAGTCCTTTGGGAACTCCGCGCACACGGAATCGATCAATGAAAATCACATCCACCAAAGAAAAGACGGTGAGTGCGATAGCAATAGCGATACCGATGATGAATAAGCGAGTCATGATGTATCTAAGTTTAGGCAGGCTCTGAGCTCGCACACAGCCTGTGACATTTAGACTGAGAAGGTGAAAAAGTCTCAATGGCTCTGGTTCAGCCTCATTCGTTTGGCTGCATTTGCCGTTCCCCTCGTCATCACCTTGTGGTTGGGCATCACTCCCTGGCTTGCAGCTCTGCTATCCGCGATTATCGGTTTCTGCATTTCCTACATTTTCTTTGCAAACCGTCGCAATGCCCTCTCGACGACAATGTATGAAAAGCGGGCAGCTAGAGCAGCTGCAAAAGCAGATAAAGACGCTGAAGCTGAAGATGCTGAGGTTGAGAACCTGCTAGCTGAAGAAGGCGAAGGCAAGGCCTAAGCCGTAGAGCAAACCCGTCAAGCTCGAGAGTTTGAGAGACAGGATGTATTCCTGTGCCGACTTGGATGTCAGGGTAA